>NZ_MAUH01000044.1:0-10126 GCF_001693475.1 Chryseobacterium sp. CBo1 | reverse complement strand
CTCTCAATTTTGTGAGAATAAAATCGTAAATTGCATCTAGGTTATTCATGAATGTATTTGATTGGTAGTCAATACAATTTACAAATTTTTGTAACATGAATAACTTTTTTTATAATGCACTACGGGTTATCATTACATTAGTTGGGCTAAAAATTTGTATTTTAGCTTGAGAATTATAATTGCTATATGTCTGTCATTTGAAAAGCAAAAATATTTGTAGGAAAACCTATATCTTTTTGTGTCAAAATCGTGGCATAGATAACTTTACAGTTTAAAAAAATAGATTTGATAGGAGTTTTTTAAGATAGGTTCGAATCCCTCACTCTCCGCAGAAAACCCCATAAACATAATGTTTATGGGGTTTTTTAATTTTAGGTGCTAAAATAGGTGCTAATGAAATAAGTTCTTAATGTTTCAATCATCTCAAAGGAACTATCATTACTATTTTATAGGTTACTATTGTGTTTCTACACTGGTATTGGATACGAAAAACAGTAAAATCTAATTGATAATCAATCAATTAGAGTTTTGTTTTTATATAATTGTTCCCAAATTGTTCCAATCTAAATTATGGTTGTATATGTTTTAATAATTTAATGCTCTAAATTTTACACCTACTTAATCTTAAATGTCAATTCTACAATACTTTCGTGATTTTTTTTTCTATTAGAAACTTTAACTGTTAAAAATTCTTTTCTCTATAATATCTATTGTAAATCAATGGCTTATTGTCTGATACACTTGTGCATTATCAGAATTAAATCAATTTCATGAGGTATGATCCAGATCTCCCTCCAAAATTTTAAACACAGCATTTCAAAATCTTGCCACTTTTATAGAGGATGTATATTTAAAGGGATATATTATGTTTGATTTTTTAAGTATAAAAATGGCAACAAAAAATGGACTTATGACCTATTTACATACGCTATAACAATAAATTTAAAGTCTGATAATAATTAAAACTCAACAGTAGATAATTGTAAAATTTCATCTAAGTCTTGGATGAAAAAGAAAGGAGAAAGGCGAAGAATTTAATTCTTAATAAAATCAATTTAAAAAGGTTATAAAACAACTTTGAAAAGTTTTAACAAAGATTATCTCATCTTTTGTATATTTGAAATTACACAAAAAAACTAATAAACTATGCAAATTGATATTGCCGGAAAAGTTCGAGAAAAAAAATTGCCTAATAACAAAGTTCTTCTTCCCCTTTATGAGGCTATAGTAAATTCAATACACGCAATCGAAGATTTAAAACTTGAAGAAAAAGGACTTATTGAAGTAGAACTTGTTCGTTCAAATCAAGAAGAAATTGGTTATGAAGATCTGAACAAATTACCACCTATAAAAGATTTTATAATAAAGGATAATGGTATTGGTTTTACAGAAGAAAACTACGAGTCCTTTAATTTCGCCCATTCTTCATACAAATATGAAAGAGGTGGGAAAGGAATTGGCAGAATTACTTGGTTACGTGCATTTGATAGAGCAATAATAAAAAGTCAATTCAAGGATAAGGAACAGTATCTAAGTAGAAATTTTAATTTTGAAACCACAAGAAAAGGTATTGAGAAAGAGTCTTTAGTTGTTATCGGGGACAGAGATGGATTTTGGTCTACGACAATTGTCCTGCGAAATTTAAAGGAACGATACAGGAGAAGGTGCAACAATAATGCAGAGGATATTGTTTTTAAAATATTGGAACATTGTTTTTCTTTTTTTCTTGAAACCAATTGTCCTGTAATTGTAATTGTTGACGGTGATCGCAGAATTGTGGTAAATGACTATTTTAATACATTTATTGAAAAAACTGTAGAAAAAAGACCCTTGGTATTTAATAAAAATGAGTTTTCGATTGATATAGTTAAGTCTAAAAATACAAAGTCGGATAATAAAGTCCACTTACTCGCAAATAAAAGGGAAGTTGTTAGTTTTTCTTTAACAGAAAAAGTTCCTGAGATTCCAATATTTTTCACAGACGTTAATGGAGAAAAATATTCAATAAGTGTCTATGTGTCCGGAAAATATCTTGATGAAAATGTTAATGAAGAACGAACTGAAATTGTATTTGATGAAGAAAATAATATGTTTTTGGAATCAATTACTTTTGATGAATTTAAAATTAAGGTTTCAGAAATAATCAGGAGTGAATTTAGAGATGAGCTATCATATTTTTCTGAAAAAAAACTAACTAGGGTAAAAGATTTTGTTATTACGCATCCAAGATATAGACATTTACTAAAATATAAAAGCAGTGAGATTTTGGAAATTTCTAATTCTTCAGACGATTCTAAACTTGAAGTTGAATTGTTCAAAATTCAGCAAAAATTAGAGTTAGAAGTACTAAAAGAAACAAAAGTAGAGATTGAAAACATCCAAACTAAAGAAGATTCATTTAATGATGTTTTGCACGAAAAAATTTTAGATGTTGGTACTGCAAAATTGTCTGAGTACATATTACATAGAAAACAAATTTTAGATCTCTTAGATTTACATTTAAAAAAGAAAGATTCGGGATATTCGACTGAAGAGATAATCCATAGTTTAATTTTTCCTTTACGAAAAACGTCAGATGAAATATCTTTAGAAGAACATAATTTGTGGGTCATTGATGACAAACTTTCATTTCATGATTATTTAGCATCAGATAAAACTTTTAAATCAATAGAACGAACTGAATCCATTTCAACAAAAGAAACTGACATAATAGTTTTCAATAAGTCTCATCTTTTAAGTGATGAAAAGAAACCCTATTCTTCAATCGTTATTGTTGAATTTAAAAGACCTATGCGTAATGATTACACAGATAAAGAAAATCCAATTAATCAGATAAATACATACGTTAGAGAAATAATAAATAATAAGGCATTAGATAAGGATGGTAGACCATTTGACATCAAAGATAAGACGCCAATTTACGCCTACATTGTTTGCGACTTGACTCCTAATATGAGAAAATTTGCAGAAGATCAGAATTTTACCATTTTACCGGATAATGATGGATACTTTAATTTCAACAGAAATTATTCTCTCTATATCGAAATCATTAGTTTTGATAAACTAATTAGAGATTCAAAAAAAAGAAATAAAGTTTTATTCGAAAAACTAAATCTTCCAACTGTATAGTTTATTATTTTTTTCAACACAATTATTTTATTCTAAATTCAAAATAACATTAATGGATATCAAAATCGCAATTTTAATCGACGGTGATAACGCTCAAGCTTCTTTACTTAAAGAGATAATTGAGGAGGTTAGCATTTACGGAAAAGGAACAATTCGTAGAATATATGGTGACTGGACGGATACATCAATGAATAGTTGGAAAAACTCTTTAAATGAATATTCTATAAGCCCTGTACAGAAATTCACATACAGCAGTGGTAAAAACTCAACAGACAGTGCATTAATAATTGACGCAATGGATATATTGCACAACAATAATGTTGATGGTTTCTGTATTGTTTCTAGCGACAGTGATTACACTGGGCTAGCAAAACGAATAAGAGAAGAGGGTCTTTTTGTTATGGGAATTGGAAGAACAACAACTCCTATAGCCTTTCAAGCATCATGCGAAATATTCACATTTACCGAAAACTTACAACCACTTAAAACTGATGTTGCGGTACCAGAAAGAGAGTCAATTGGTGCAAAATCTAAAGGGAAGAAAAAACAAGAAGTAGATAATAAAATGTCTCAAAAACCTGAGAGTATCAAAGCTGAAGAGATTCGTCCTATAGGCGTATTATCAAGTGAGAACTTATCAAAAATTGATAGAGCCTTTGAAATAGCAGCGAAGGATGATGATGCCACATTGGTGTCAAAAGTTGGATCAATTCTTAGACAAATTGATCCCAGTTTTGATCATAGAACTTTCGGGTTTAAAACTCTTTCTAAATTATTTGAGAGTTTGGGAAAATATCAGATTGTGAAGACCGAAACAAATGGTTTTACCCATCCACTTGTAAGACTTTTAAGTTCTGATAAGTTATCGAATTAATGAAAGCAAGCTGGATCAATTCTGAACAAAGACAATAGTATAATCAAAATTTTGAAGATTAACTTATATGAGTAGTAGCATTGTTTAAATTTAAATCTAAAGACCTGATACCATGTAAAGATTTGACATCCTCCAACTCCACTTAAAACCCTGTAAATTATTGATCTACAGGGTTTTTTATTTTGGGGTACTATTTAAAGTGCTAGTCAATTAATTTGATTTTCACTTTATGCAAAAAATTATTATTAATAATTGATTACTAAGCTATTCTAGATAATAAAGCCCTTAAAAGACTAATCATTAAAAAATGTCAATTGCTTAAATAATGGAAACTTATTCTTTTCTAAACTAAGATAACACGCTAAACGGCCAGTAAACTTGCATCTTGATTTATAAAGTTCAAAAAGTCTTCCTTCTTTTTCTAATTTTCTTTTATACCTACAAATGTTTTTTTGAGGTATTCCTGTGGCCTCTGAAATCATAGATGCCGTAGCAACTCGATTTTCTAAATAATCCAAAAGGATTTCGACCTGGTTACAATGATCTGAAACTACTTTTGTACCATCATTAAATTTGAAAGTTTTCCATGGAAATCTAATAGATTTATTATTAGACTTGGTTTCTGCTATTTTTTTCATTTTGCAAAGCATTAATATTGTTCTGCAAATATTTAAAACAGGTTTTCGCTTATCTTACGCTATTTTTGCGTCTTTACGCTACTTATTATTTTTTGAATAATATTTGTTCAAATCTTTATAATACTGAGGCTCTTTAAGCTTTTTTAAACTACTTACTTTATCAGCTCTGTAATCATAAAAACAAGCTTTTATCAAATCGAAAAGGCTATCAGGTCTCGTCATATTTGGTTTTAATTCTTTGAAAATTACCATAAAAGTGTAAATAACATTACCCTTCGCAGTATTTACCAAGCTAATCGGGCTATCAATCAATGGTATTTGCAAGTCATTTATAAAATAATCTTCAACCCAACTTATCAATTTATCATAATCGGAATCGCCCAATATCTTTTTATGCTTTCTAGGATCAACTGTAAGCATAAATTCAAATAAATTTTTAATTTTCTCTTTTATTATAGAGGTTTGATTTTCAGATTTTTGCTCAACTAAGGGCACTATCGTAACTTTTGAAAATAATAATTTCAGCGACTGTAACTTATTATATAAATGTCGATTGGTGCTTTTACTTTTTGTAATCAATGGATTATCAAAATCTGTTTTTGACGTTTGAATTAAAACATCTAATAAGTGATGAACATCTTTACCTTCTTTTATAAATATTTCAAAAGTGTGATTCAAATATTCAATAAATAAGTCTACTCTAGAAATAGATTCTAATTGAGCCGGATAATTACCCACGCTCCAATTTTCACCCTGAGCATAACTCAAAGAAATTTCGGTCAATCTTTTTAATTCCTGAGCTTTTTGCAAAATTTCTTCCCGTTCTTTATCTGAAAGTCCTTTCATATATGATGTCCACTCTTCTTCATTTAATTGTTTGTGCAATTGTTCAAGCCATTCTTTATACAGAAAATACTTACCATATATAAATTGTGAATTTGAATTGAAGAAGTTATAATAATTGTCAAATGGCAGCGAAGCATTCTGGTAAAATTTGTTATCGAGACGTAAATACTCTAAACGCTCAGAATGATCACGATTTTTGAATGCTTCTTCTGTTGAACTTTGATTTGCTTCACTTATAAATTTATATATAGGGAGTAGCTCATCATTTATGATTTTCAATGTTGGTATATTACCATACTTTTTCAGAAAGTTCACTCTCAATAGTTCAAAAGATCGTCGCCCCTCTAATTCTTTAAACCTTTTAATTGCATCTTCGTAATTGTTAGGTTCTGGAAGAACCGAATAAATATCGCCTTCACTGCACCGTAATCTTTTGGCATCTTCTACTGAAGCTTTCTTATAAATTCTAATGGACTGCTCATATATAGCAGATTCCTCTAATTGTAAATCTTTTATTTTTTCCTGTAAATATAATATCTCCTTATTGCAATACTCGACAAATCGATCAATTTTTGCTTGATAATAAGCTGAGGGATTATTTAGTAAGGCGTTACTTTATTGCAAGGTTTTTATATCATCAATCAAGAATTTTATAGCATAAATTTTTTCGTCTTCTTTAGTAGTTCTGATGCGATGCTCAATTATACTTTTAAAAAATAGTTGTTCGTTTTCTTCTTTTACGCCAGGAACTAAAAAGAAAGCCAAAATTTCTTTTAAGTTTTCAAATTCAGGACTGGAATTTTTATTTGCAGGTTGAAAGATAATGGTTTCTTTGCTATCTATCTCTTCCACATTAAAAAAGCTGAGAAAGCTTTCTAAATCTCTTTCAAGTTCAAGAAAGAAAAAGGGTAGATAAAAATGATAATTATTTGTACTATTTTTAAAATCTAAATATTTAGAGTTAATATCAAAAACTCTTCCTAAATCACTTTCATCAAAATTTTTTTGCAGCGTAAATAGTTCAGCTCTAGCATTTAAATTTATTATAGGACTGCTGATATCAGCAATATTTAATTCTAATATTTTATCTTCAATTGGTGCGATAACCTGAGCTTTTAGAATAACAAATTTTTCTTCAATCTCAAGCTGTATTTTGTCATAGGCTATCTTAGCACGGTAATTTGTATCAGGTTTAAGACTATTTCTTTCTTCTAACAAGCCATTAAATTCATCAATTAATTTTTTTTTGCTTAATAAATAATCCTTCTCTAAATGAAGAAAGTCAATAAAACTAAATAAATCTTCAACTGCTTTTGTTATCATTATAATTTTCTTCTCGGCTCTTTAAAATTTGAAGTGGTATAAAACCTTAATCGTTTTTACTGAAAAATTATATTTTTTGGTGTACAACACGGAGAAAGGCTATTCTTTTGTGATTATTGCACATCAACGAAAAACTTACTGTTACTAAAAGTCAAATCTAAGCTGGTTATTGTTAATTTGAATATTTTGAAGTTTAAGAGAATTAATACTATTGCCATCGACTCCAGCCCTTACTAATGCATCTTGTAGTATGGGAATGCTGCTATCGCTATAATAAGAAAAGTACCATGTAGAATCTGGTTTTACTGCATTAGCCAACTCTACAAAGTATAAAATATCAACATCAGATATAGAATGTCCAAAAATATAAATCTCATCAATTTCACTTAATCTGTTAAAAAAATCAGAATTACTATCAATAATTTTTTGAGTAGGTTTATGCATCACTTTAAAATATTCATATAAACTTTCTCTGCCAGTATCATATGAATAGTCGTAATCGTCATTTTGCCTAAACCATTCTTCATAGTCTTCCTCTGCTACACTATCTGGAGGGAAAGGCATTTCTTTTTCAAAATTTTTTGGATCAATACCGTGACCTAATATAATTTCATCAGGTCTATAATAAACAGAATTATGGATATACCTTATTTTTCGAGGATCAACGTTATAAATTCTTTCTAAAGTATTAGTATAATTGAAATTTAGAAACATTGAAGTAGGATCAAGTATGACCTTTTGAGAGTAAACGCTCTCAGGATAATCAACCGATATTATAAAATTTCTAAACTCTGATAGTAATCCAGATGTTAATTGTAAAAATTGTTCATGCATTATATCTGGAAATACATGAAAATCACGTGTTTCAAAATTTTCACTAGCGATATTAGGTAGGTAATCGGAGTTTTCACTTAAAATCTCCTCAGCATTAAGATTTGCTAAGTTTTCTTCAAATCTAGCCCAAAGACTACTATCTGTTACTGGGTAACTTATGTATTTTTCTAATGTATCAAATAATTCCGAATTAGTATTATTCAGATATTCTGAAAAATCTTTATAGCTGGTCTTTAATCCATGATGAAGATCAAATCCATTGCCTATAACATAAAGTTTACTCATAAAATGGCTATTGTTTTATCAAATATACAAAAGGTTTTTAGTACTATCATAATCTCAAAATAGTTAAAAAGAACAAAATTAGTTATGTTTTTATATTTGCAGAAGTTACATATAGAAGTTAAAAATAGCTATTAAAAATGGATAGCTATTAAAATCATTTTGTCTTATACTATTTGCAAAAATTATATTTACATTTGATAATGTAGACAAATAAAAAATGGCAAATAAAATTTTTGATCCTATTGATGGCAGTATTTTAGAAGGATTGTGTAAGGTTCTAGCAAATACAGAAAGCGGATTAACGGGTACAGAATTAACAAGATTTATTCCGGAGGCAGGATTGAGAGATATCGATGCTACAAATACGAAATGGAAGCGCCTTTTTAATAGTTTTATTGAATTTCAGAATAGAACACAGACATCAAATCATATTTTAAAATTCATTAATATAACAATGAAACCTTCCCGTTATATAGGAAAAAGGGAACACTTTGATTATATGCGTGGTGAAATTAATAAGAGGCTCTGTTTCGTCGGTTTGTACTTAAATGAATCTGCTGTTCTCAATAATGTTGATAAAGTTAAAACTGTAGAAGAAGCTGAGATGCGTGTAAATAGATTTAAATCCAAGCTTGAAAATAGGAATATCCATCCAAAAATTTTTGAGTATTGTAACACTGAATTGATTTCTGAGAATTATTTCCATTCGGTATTTGAGGCTGTAAAAAGCGTTGCAGAGGAAATTAGGCAAAAATCACAATTGACTTTAGATGGTTCAGAATTAATTGATAAAGCATTTTCAGTTAATTCCCCCATTTTAAAAATCAATTCACTACTTACCGAAAATGAAAAAAGTGAACAAAAAGGATTTTCAAATTTTGTGAAAGGTTTGTTTGGGATGTTTCGTAACACCACTGCACATGCGCCTAAAATTGTTTGGCAGATTAGCGAAGATGAAGCGTTGGATATAATGACAACAGTATCTCTAATCCATAAGAAAATTGATAAGATAACATTCGCTTCAATCTGACATCTAAAGCTATATATTGAACATCATCATTTATCAAAATGATGATTGTTTATTTTACAAAATAAATTTTTAAAAACGAAATGACAATGCTAGATTAAACTATTTAAGATTTAGTATTTTCAACAGATTTACTACTACTTAGTCTACGCCCAGCAGTACAAAAAAACATTAAAAATCATAAAATCACAAAATCAACTCCCATTTTCACCCCGACTTTTAAGTATTTTTTACTTTAGTTTTCTTAATTTCTAATTTAATTCATAAGGAAATAAGTAAAAAAATTATATCACATCGACAATAGTGTTTTTACTCGATCCAGTTTCAATATATAATATTTTAAGAAAGTCTAATTTATCAATAGTTAAAATAGTAGACTTACATAAGATAAAAAAGGTATAAAATGAATATTTAAATCTTTACTTTTGTTAAAAAAACTATGCCTACCCAGACTGAACTCATTGGGAATCACCCCTCTGCTCCCAACATTTTTGCAAAGTGGTTTATAAATAATGATGTAACTACAACTACCACAAAAAACCATCGATCACTTACTCCTTTATTGGCAAGTGATAATGATGAATTAATAGAATGGTTAGGACACACTTTATTTCAACATCATCACACTGACTATAGAATCGAAAAATTAAAAGAAAATTATTCAAAATTAGGATTTTCTGAATACGCCAGTTACATTGATGAACGAAGAAGGCTTCCTATAGCTGACCGAGTAAAAAAAGGAAATGCAACCGAAATTATTTTAACAGAGTACATTCAGAGCTGTTTGGATAAAGAGCTTATTAAGGTTTTTAAACTTAAGTATAACCCAAACGTTGACCAAGCTATAAAAGGAGACGATACCTTAATGGTTGATATATTTAATGATGGAAAGCAAGATAAAGTAAGACTATATTTAGGTGAAGCAAAATTCAGAAAAAAACCGACCAAGCAAATTGTAAGTACTTTAGCAGATTCTCTTGCGAAAGATAAACTCCCGTTATCTTATACTTTTTTAATAGATGAGCTAGGACGTGATGCTACAATGTAAATCGTCAGCAAAAAGTAGACATTATATAGTATAAAAGTTAAGGAGTGTTTTCAAAAAAAGAATTACATTTAATTATGGAAACACCTAAAAAGAAAAGTTCCGAAAAATTCGTAAAAGACATC
>NZ_MAUH01000043.1:0-10425 GCF_001693475.1 Chryseobacterium sp. CBo1 | reverse complement strand
CAAATAAAATCGGATTCAATCCGAAAAAGAAGACAGTTGTATTTTCAACAGAAATTAATAAATTTATAACCCTAAATACTCCTTAAGGATTTATTCCAAAATGTCCAAGTTAGTTTGAAGACGTACACTTAGTAGCGATCAGATAGTGTTAAAATCTAAGGTAACTGAAATTGAGGAATCAGGAGATCAACTTATTGTTAGAACAGAAAATAAAGATCAATTTATTGCCGATCACGTCATCATTTCTATACCTCCACAACTTGCACGCACGTCAATTTCTTTCACTCCTCAACTGCCTCACGAGATACAGACCCTATTACCTACTGTTCAGACATGGATGTCAGGAGCCATCAAATTTGCGATAGAATATTCTGAACCATTTTGGCGCCAGGAAGGATTTTCGGGAATGATTTATAGTCATGCCGGAATTATCGTGGAAATGTATGACCATACCAATCTTGAAGAGAACAAGTTTGGTGTTACAGGGTTTCTAAATGGTGGATCAGCCTCATATTCTCAAGAAGTAAGAAAAGAATTTGTCTTAAAACAACTGGCTGAACTTTTGGGTGAAAAAGCAGTACAACCTGTCAGCTACTTTGATAAAGTATGGACTGATGAATATATTTTGGGTGGTAAACAGATAATCTCCAGACCGCACCAAAATAATGGACACCCTCTTCTTCAGTTCGGATATCTAAATGACAAACTTTTCTTTTCTAATACTGAAACATCCCCTGAATTCCCGGGATATATGGAGGGAGCCGTGATTTCTGCAAAAAGCATCGTAGAAAAATTGATTAAAAACGAGTACGGCAATTCAAGATCTTTATTTGATATATAAATAATTATTTCTTAAATTACAACATAGTGTTTAAAAGACCTAAATTTCTAAGTCAGATCCTAAGGAGACTGGAAATAATAACAGCCTTTTGAGTAAAAACTAATTCAATTTGTGTAAATGAACATATATAATTACAGTTCAGATAGACAGGAGCCTAGAAGAAAAGTATTTCTTTCGCAAAATATTGTTTCACTATTGGAACAAGGTGAAAAGGTAGTGTATTACGCTGGTAATAATACGACAATTTCAAACGATCAATTTGCAATACTTTCTGCTGGTAATTGTTTGATGACAGAAAAAATACCTGTTAGTAACAGCTATCAAAGTACCATGCTACTTTTCGACAATGAGGATTTAGGTAATTTTTTCATGAAATATTCTTCCATCATTGACAAAAATATATCCAGCGAAAACAAACCAAGGCAGCCATTTTTAGTTTTAAAAAAAGACAAATTTATTAACAATTTTATTGATTCGCTGAAACTCATAGAATCTAAGCCAATAATGTTTAGTAATAAAATAATGTCTTTGAAATTCGAAGAATTAATGCTCCATCTTCTCGAAAAATATCCTCTTGAAATTTGTTCTTTTCATAATAATAGCATTGAAGAATACTTCGACTTTGAAATCAAAAAAGCAGTTGAAATGAACATATCTAGCAATTTAACACTGGAAGAATTAGCTTTTTTATGTAACACAAGCGTTTCAACTTTTAAACGGAAATTTATAAAACTCTATAACGAGATTCCGAGTAAATATTTTTTGAAGAAAAAAATGGAAATAGCAAAATCATTGCTGCTTAAAGATAAAAATCCAAGTGAAATATATTACAAAATTGGTTATGAGAATCACTCCAGTTTCTCAAAATCTTTCAAACAGTTCTATGGTATAAGTCCCAAACATTTCCAACAACAAAAAATTGAGTGATTTGCAACATTTTTTGACCGATTAGCTATAACACAATAGTCGATTTTGAGTATAATTTTGCGCTGTATAATAAAGTAGTACAAAATGACAAAAAAATATCTAAAAGAAATTGCAGAGTATAGCAATTGGGCTGACAGTTCTATCATAAATTGGCTGGAACAAATTGACGACGAAAAATGGGAAAAGGAGATTGAAAGTAGTTTCAATTCTATATTTAAAACCGTACTTCACATTGTTGGAGCAAAAAAGATTTAGATTGATTTCTGGAACAATGTCTCTACTCCTGTCTTTCTATCCACCGAATTTAAAGGATCAAAAACTGAATTAATTCAAATCTGGAAAACAGTAATGGTCGATTATAATAAAACTATTGAGAACTATGACGAACAAAAATATTCGCAAATGGTCTCAATCAAATTTAGTGAGCAGGAATGGAAAATGGAATTTGTACAAACTGTTCTGCACCATAACAATCACGCAACTTACCATCGAGGTCAGTTAGTTACAATGTTGAGACAGGCAGGTTTTGTCAATCTTTCCAATACAGATCTGGCAACCTATCTCGTAAAGATAAAATAATGTATAAGAATTAAGACAGATTATTTTAACAAGTAATCTGTCTCATTTTAAATCTTATTTAATTTCGTAAATCACTTTTTGGCCCATCATAACAGTGGCATATCCTACTACATTTTGAGTATGATCTTTTCCTCCTTTCGTAAAAGTTACATCTACGGAACAGTCATTAGGTATTTTCAGACAAACGGTTTTAAAATCTTTATTCTCCAAAATATCAATCTTTTTATCTTCACATCCTATAATCCTCACATTAGAAATATCACTTCCTGACTGATTCACTACCGTTACCCTTAAGATACCCAGTAGAAAAGTCACAAAGAAAAAATACAGTATGGCAACAGGGATGTTTGCAGATAAAATGATAGCAGACCGTTTTAAAGAATCTTTAGTAATACTACCTTGAATACCTTTAAAAAAAAGAAATAGTAAAAGGATTATGTTCAGAACAACAATAGCAAAAACGATATAGAAACTATACAAAACAGTGATAGTAGACATATCAAAATAATAGACAATCATTAACCCTGTTCCGACACAAAAAGAAAGCAAAGCTATTATTATACTAGCTTTCCTCGCAGAAAAATCAGTAATCTTCAAAGCAATATTTTGTGTAAAAATAAAGAAATATATGTCAACTCAATAGCTTATTTCAATATATAAAGATTTATTAATACAGATTAAACTTACTTCATTAGATTAAAGCTTATTGAAGGTGTAGGTTTTGTAATGCAATCATAGCCTTCTCACGATCTGTTACATCCACAAAAATATGATCATGATGAAATGCAGCAACAACATTACAACTTATGCCTTCTTTACTGAGCGCCTGTGAAAATGCAGCTGTCAAACCAACAGCAGAAAGAGAAGAATTAACTTCAAGAGTAATCCAAGCAGCAATGTAAGAAAATGTTAAATTTAATTGTAGGGCATCTTCCTTTCTTAGAACAATTGTTACCTCTTCATTTTCCCTAAACATAAATATAATCTGTTGCACCGGCACAAGATCGAAATCAGGAACTGTACAGTACACAAATTCTCCATCATTCAATATTGGACTGAGCGTTTGTAAAATCGTTTTCAAATTGGTTTCTCCTGACATAAACATATTATTTTGCACAAAATTATTTAGAATCTTTAGTTTCTCCTTTTTCATTTGTTAAAAAATGATATAAAATTAAAACATTCTGTCGCAAAAATTTAATAGTGAAAGAAACTTGATTATTGCTTGGAGTAAAGTGGTGCGTTGATTAATAAAAAGTTTAACATCGGTAATAGGATTTTTCAGTTCACGATGCTGTGATAGGTAATGTAAACCAAAACGTGCTGCCATGTCCCTCATTACTCTTTACACCTATTTTTCCATTATGTCTTTCGATGATTTCTTTACAAATATAAAGACCTATCCCAAATCCTTTTTTATGTTGCATTTGTTCACTCTCAACTCTATAAAAACGGTCAAAGATATAAGGTTGGTCTTTTTGAGGAATCCCCATGCCTTGATCGGTAACATAGATGTGAGCTAAATTATTTTCAGTTACACATGCAATATTAATGACCGTTTCACTTTGAGAATATTTAACAGCATTGTTGATGAAATTTAAAATAACTTGTTCAATTTTGTCCTTATCGGCATGAACAGGCGTAAACTCTACAGGCGCAAAGATAACCTGATGTGAGGTAATTGTCGCAAGAGATTCTTCCTCAGCCAGACGCACAAGATCAGCCATGTCGAACTTGGTCTTATCGAGTTGAATTTTGCCTTCTCCTAACCTTGCTGTTTCAAGAAATCCATTGATCATTGCATCCATACGCTTTATCTGTCTTGTTAATTTAGAAGCTGTATCATTTAATGTCTGATCATTATTTTTATCGGCCCTTTTCCCGAGAAGATAGGCATAAGCGCTAATAGCACTCAGCGGGTTACGAAGCTCATGACTAACCATTCCTATAAAATCGCTTCTGCGCTGTTCATCCATCTTTCTTTCTGTTATATCGGCAATTGTTCCTGAAAAATGAGGAATTCCATTGTTGATGGAATTCTGATATAACTTACCGGTAGCATGTACCCAACGAATCTTTTTATCATGTAATCTTATAATCGGATATTCCATTTCATATACTTCGCCACTATGTATCGCTATATCAATAGCCTCAAAAATTTTATCCCGATGACTATCTTCAATATGGCTTACTATAGCATCGTATGGCATTTCTACATCCGCATCAAAGCCGTATATTTCTTTTAGACGGGCAGATGCTGTAAATTCTTTTGTCTTTGCATTAATACGCCAGGTTCCTAAATTAGCCGATGAAATAGCCATGCTCAGGTATTCTTCTTTATCCATAACCTCCTGATGAAGCAGATAGCTCTCCGTTATATCAGCAAAACTTCCGATAGCTCCGATAATTTTCCCATCCTGAGCTTTCATTGGAGTAGTATTCATTCTCAGATATATTGAATCCCCCATTTGGTTATCAACCAGAAAGACATAATTCTCTACAGGATTACCTGTCCTTATAGCCACTGTTATGGGATGCTCATCATCAGAAAGAGGTGTACCGTCGAGTTTTCTGTTATTCCATTGAGGTGAAGAATTATTTAGAGTCAGCATGCTTAGTTCATCTAACTTAAAAATCTCCCTGTTATGTTTATTTGTATAGACGATATTTCCTTTTTCATCGGTAATTCCAATACCCTCACCTACTATATCAAGAATTGTCTGAAGCCTCTCTCTGCTTTGGAATAACTCAATATTACTCTTCTTTAATTTATCCTCAGTTTCAAGCAGTTTTTCGTTCAGTTGTACAAGCTCTTCATTGAAAGATATCAGATCCTTGTTTCTTTTTTTTAACTCATATTCATTTTGTTGTAAGGCTAATTTTGCATTGACCTGATCAGTGATTTCTACAGCCATATCAATAATTCCTACGATCTGGCCATCTTCGTACAAAGGGGTATAAGTAAAGTTGAAGTAAGCAGTTTTGGTTTCGCCATTACGCTTGAGAATAACTTGTGTCTCATTTCCATAGACAGGTTTTCCTGAGTGATAAATATCAAATAAAAGATTGTATGCAGGCTGTCCTTCGAGTTCTGGTATAGCGCTTAGCAATGGCAAACCGATAATATCTGAACCTTTATCTAAAAGCTCCAGCATTGGAGCATTTGCCGTATCAATAATTAAGTCCGGACCACGAAAGAGAATAATAGCAACAGGAGACTGTTCTATAACATTTTTAAAATTACTTTCACTTTTCTTGTTATTTTCTTTGAGGATGCGGTTATCCTTTTGAGATCGTTCCAGCTGCGTAAGTCTCTTTCTAAGAGATAACTTGTCAACAACCTGACGCGCTAATGTCCGAAGTGCCTTTTTTTGTACATCGTTTAATTTTCTGGGTTTATTATCAATTACACAAATAGAACCTAGCGCATAACCTTGCTCATCCACCAATGGCATACCTGCATAGAAACGGATATCAGGGCTTCCGGTAACCAGAGCATTATTTTGGAAGCGTACATCCTCTAGAGCATCTTCAACCTCCATTAGGGCTTCAGGATTTTCAATCGCATCTGAACAGAAAGAATGACAGCGATCCGTTTGGATTGTATCGATACCAAAATGAGATTTAAACCACTGACGGTTTGTATCCACAAAACTAATTAAAGCAATTGGTGTATCACAGATGTATGCTGCTAACTCTGTAAGATCATCAAAATCCTTTTCTTCTCCAGAATCCATAATATTGTAAGAGTAAAGCGACTGGAGTCTCAACTGCTCATCTAAAGAATTGCTATTTGCCATCGAAATGTATTGATATTGTAAACTTAGAAAACTGTAAGCAAAGATATAATATTAAGCATCATAATTACACATTCGATCAGCAAGAAAATCTTTATTTAATCTGTATAACATATTTGAGAAGCAGCAATATTTACATAGCTTTTTGCAGCGCATTAAACTATGCAAGAAATATCTAAATAGTATTAGCACAGACCAAAATTTAAAGTTTCTCATTGACAATACTTTATTTGGTTCAGGTTTATTTCTGAAGTTTACAATCTAACAAAATTATTTACATTACACTGGCCGAATCATATATGCTAAAATGCTATGAATCCGGTATGTCATTTATAATGGGCAGTTTGGCATGTACAAGTAAAGATAAAAAAAGAATTTCAACTTTAAATAAACTGACAAAGACTGATCATCGTAAACGATAAATATCTATTTTAAAAGACTAATAATTTTAAAAAAAATATTATGTAGCCAATTAAAAAATTATCTTCACTCAAAGCTTATTAAGAATAATTTCTCAATGTACTAAATGATTATTACAACTGTTACTAAAGAAAGTTTTGTTGTTTTAGAATATCAATAAAATTGATTAAAATTCAGAATCTTGATTTTTTGTAAATTGTCCTGTTAATTCTAAAAATCATCTATGCTTAGCATTAACGAACAGACCAGCTCCATTTACAACTGGACACTTCAACTCTCACAGTCGATGGGACTCAGCGACCAGGCAGCACAAGTTAGCACAGTGTCAATTCTACTCATTTCATTACTATTTCTCCTTTTTGTGGTTGATTACCTACTTCGATTCTTTTTCAGCTCAATGCTGTTGAAGTTTGTCAGAAAAGCAAACAATCAGTGGGGAAATTATCTGGCAGATAATAAAATCTTAACCAATCTGACGAGAGTAATTCTCACAGCAGTATCGCAACAGCTTATTCCGGTAATTTTTAGTGGTTTCCCATCTTTTAATACGCTGCTTAATAAAATTTTAAGTGTTCTGATTTTATTTTTTCTTTACAAACTGTTCAACAGCCTCTTTAAAACGGGACGGGATGTACTACGGACTTCTAAAGCTCTTGCAAACAAACCTGTCGACAGTTACCTTCAGGTAGTTCAGATTTTTTTAATTTTTATATTAATCACCCTTACTGTTTCAATATTTACAGGCAGCTCACCATGGTCTTTCCTGGTGTCATTAGGTACAGCGTCAGCAGTCCTGATGTTGGTATTCAAAGATACCATTCTGGGATTCGTCGCAAGCATACAGGTCTCGGCAAACGATTCGGTAAGAGTCGGAGACTGGATAGAAATGTCAAAATACGGCGTAGACGGCGATATTCTTGAAATCAATTTAAATAATGTCAGAGTTCAAAACTTTGATAAAACCATCGTAACAATTCCTACCTACACTTTACTCAGTGATTCTTTCAAAAATTATCGGGGAATGCAGGAAACAGGTGGGAGACGTCTGAAGAGAGCTATCAATGTAAAGATTTCCACCATTCGGTATCTAGAAGATGTTGATCTTTTTGAACTCAAAAAAATTTCTTTACTAAAATCTTTTATCGAAGAACGCGAAAACCAAATCAGAGAATATAATTCAAAGAATAATTTTAACACTGATGTTAAAGTGAACGGAAGAAGAATGACAAACATCGGTCTTTTCAGAAAATACATTACTTTTTTTTCTGAAAAAAATCCGGATATTAATCAGGAAATGACCTTAATGGTGAGACAACTGCCACCTACTTCAAAGGGGCTTCCTCTTGAATTATATATGTTTACCAATGGAACCAACTGGGCTTTTTATGAAGATACCCTATCTGATATTTTCGACCATCTTTTTGCTGCAATTCATTATTTTGACCTGCAAGTGTTTGAAGAACCTTCTTCCGATGATATGAGAAGGCTGATCGCTTCAAAGGTCAGCGCTGACGAATAAGAGATGTTGTTAAAAATCCACGATTCAGCAATTTTTTTGTCGGAACCATATAAATTTAGAATCTTAAAAAGTACAAATGCGAAATGTTTCCAAAGACACGTCTGGTGAATAATTTTTTTGTACATTAGATTACAATATAATATACCACCATTGATTACATACTATTATGATTGATCTTGATAAAGCTGTTCATTTAATAAACGAAAAATTAGAATTGTGGTTCCGGACACTGATAAAAATCTTGCCCAATTTAGTTTTAGCTATTATAATTTTTCTTATTGGATTATTTATTTCAAGATGGTTGCGAAAAGTCGCTGAAAAACTAATTTTAAGATTTACGCAGAACATTACGATTACCAGATTATTTTCCACTTTTATTTATCTTCTGTCTCTTGGAATAATCATTTTTACATCTTTAAGTATTTTAAAATTAGACAAGGCCGTAACTTCGATTCTTGCAGGTGCTGGTATTGTAGGTCTGGCTTTGGCATTTGCTTTCCAAGATATTGCCGCCAATTTTATATCTGGAATCTTTATTTCTTTCCGACGTCCCTTAAAAGTCGGTGATATTGTATCAATTAAAGACTACATGGGTAAAGTGGAAGAAATCAATTTGCGTGATACTGTTATTCGTACTTTTCAGGGAAAAATGGTCATTATACCCAACAAAGATGTGTTTCAAAATCCAATCGAAAACTATTCAATACTCGGAAAACGAAGATTTGATTTAGAAGTAGGCGTGTCTTACTCTGATGATTTAGAGAAAGCGGCGCAGTTAGCTATCAACGCAGTAAAAGATATCGAAGGAATTTCATCTGATGACGAAGTTACCTTATTTTATAAAGAATTTGGAGAAAGTTCTATCAACTTCACTATTCGTATCTGGTGCAATTCTTCGGAACAGCTTCAATATCTAAAAGTAGGTCATTTGGCTATTATAGCTATAAAAAAATCATTTGACAAAAATAATATCAGCATTCCATTTCCAATAAGGACTTTGGACGTGGTTTGGCCGGAAAAATTTTAGTAAATCTTAAATATTATTTTTGTATGTGCGCATGGGCAATAATATTAAGTACTGACAATTATAAAATTCGTTTTCTGATAAAAGTTGTAATTCCAAAAGCTGAAAATCTGAGTATCCCCAGACTACATGATTTAAGATAAATAAGTGACCGCTTTGGTACATAAAAGCAAATAAACTGACCTGTTGAAAATAAAAAAACGATGATCACCAAAATAAATTTTTACATTCTTTTGTTATCTGTGATTTTGTATCCTAATATCAATTTCAAAGCACAAAATGTTGAGATTAAGAATAATAATCATCATTCAACAATATCGTATCAACATAAAAAAGAAATTTCAGTGGAGAAATTCTTTCATAAAAAGATGAAAGTTGAAAAAGATTACAAAGTTTCAGGGAGAAAATTTGAAATTTTTTACGAAAAAGATGATTTGATTTACTGTGGAAAGAATTTAACTGCCAATAAAAATATTAAAGTAGACACTTTATATATTATTCCAAAAAGACTCTTATTACCAGAGTTTTCTGCATATCATTTGGATGGCTATCAGGTAAGAGATGCTGTTTACCAATACTTAAGAAGTAATGTAAAGGGTTTCACTAACCATGATTATAAGAACCATTTTATTTATAAAGTCGACAAAAATATCATCACTGTGATGCTGGAGCAGGTAAGTCACAAATATTTGCTCCGAAAAAGTATAAAATATCTTTTAAAGGTTGATACTGCAAAATTAGAGATTCAGGAATTTAAAAAATTATAATCGTTCAGTCTGAAATAAAATTGCTGGTGTAAAGTAAAAACTTTTGTTCATCATCATAAAATGAGTCGAAGATAAAAGCTTTTTGCTAAAAAAATATAGTTTTGTTAAAATGAAATCAGATGAAATATATAAAAATTGCTGAGAGCTTAAAAATCCTCTTATACTCTTTTGATGAAATAATATAACATTAACGGAGTAAGCTAAGTTCATTAATGTCCATAATGAATATTCGGGTTGCCTCTTAGTTTTTCAAAGTTTTTGTAATTTTTCTTAATTGACTCAGTGCTGGCCTTCTCAAATTCTTTACTTGTTACTTTGTAATTTTTTTGGATCTCGACTAATTGCTTTTTTAATTCACCTATAATTTTTTGGTACTTAGGATTATCAATTTGGTTGCTCAATTCCTTTGGATCCTTTTTGAGATTGTACGTCTTCAAACTAACTTGGACATTTTGGAATAAATCCTTAAGGAGTATTTAGGGTTATAAATTTATTAATTTCTGTTGAAAATACAACTGTCTTCTTTTTCGGATTGAATCCGATTTTATTTG
>NZ_MAUH01000042.1:0-12502 GCF_001693475.1 Chryseobacterium sp. CBo1 | reverse complement strand
CAAATAAAATCGGATTCAATCCGAAAAAGAAGACAGTTGTATTTTCAACAGAAATTAATAAATTTATAACCCTAAATACTCCTTAAGGATTTATTCCAAAATGTCCAAGTTAGTTTGAAGACGTACAGAGCTTTTAGATGAAAGAGAAATTACACAGAAAGATTTCGATAAAGGAATTCTTCCAAAATTTCTTCCAGAAACCGAAGAAATCAGAACAGGAAATTGGGTTTGCAATCCACTTCCTGAAGATTTGCTGGATCGAAGAGTGGAAATTACTGGGCCAGTTGATCGAAAAATGATTATTAATGCTTTGAATTGTGATGCTTCAACTTTTATGGCGGATTTTGAAGACAGCAATTCTCCAACCTGGAAAAACTGTATGGAAGGTCAAATCCATCTTTCGGATGCAATCAATAGAAGAATTGATTTTACAAATGAGCAGGGAAAATCATACCAATTAAATGAAGAAATGGCTGTTCTGCTAGTTCGTCCAAGAGGTTTGCATTTGAATGAAAAACATATTGAAATCAATGATGAACAAACTTCCGCTTCATTAATAGATTTTGGAATTTATTTTTTCAGAAACATAAAACAATTGATAGAAAACGGAAGTGCAACTTATTTTTATCTCCCCAAATTAGAACATTACAAAGAAGCACGCTGGTGGAATGACGTCTTTGTTTTTGCTCAAAACTATCTCGGAATTCCTCAGGGAACAATTAAAGCAACAGTTTTAATTGAAACTATCACTGCATCTTTTCAAATCGATGAAATTTTATTCGAATTAAAAGAACATAGTTCCGGTTTGAATTGTGGTCGATGGGATTATATTTTTTCATTCATTAAAAAATTCAGAAATCTTCCAGAATTTATTCTCCCTGATCGTGATCAGGTAACAATGACTTCACCTTTTATGAATGCATACTCAAAAAGAGTGATTGAAGTTTGTCATAAAAGAAATGTTCACGCGATTGGTGGAATGGCGGCGCAGATTCCTATTAAAAATGATTATGAAGCCAACAGTCAGGCTTTTGGAAAGGTCAGAAATGATAAAGAGCGTGAAGTGAAAAATGGTCACGATGGAACTTGGGTTGCACATCCCGATTTGGTTTCTGTGGCGAAAGATATTTTCGACCAGTTTATGCCTGAGAAAAATCAAATCGATAAAAAGTTTGATTATCAAATTACAGAAAATGATTTACTGGAAATTCCAAAAGGAGAAATTACCGAACAGGGTGTCCGAAAAAATATCAACGTCGGAATTCTGTATATCGAATCTTGGTTAATGGGAGTAGGTGCAGCTGCGATTTATAATCTGATGGAAGATGCGGCAACTGCTGAAATTTCAAGGACTCAAGTTTGGCAATGGCTGAAAAATGAAGCATTTCTAAATGATGAAAGAAAACTGACCAGGGAAATGATTCTTCAATGGGAATTTGAGGAACTGGAAAGAATTGAAAAATATGTCGGTGAAGAACGTTTCAAAAACGGAGAATTTACTCTGGCAAAAGAACTTTTTAACGAATTGATTTTCTGTGAAAACTTTGTTGAATTTTTAACATTGAAAGCGTATCTGTTTATTTAAAATAGAATTAGAAATTTTTAATAAGAAAAGTTCTCGCACAAAATTTTTCCACATTTCAATTCGAATAGTTTCACTTGAAATCTCAGATCTCGCAACTTGAAGAAAATTTTAAACTCCAAATATTATGAAAACAAAACAGGAAAAAATTCAGGAATTAGAAAAAGATTGGCTGGATAATCCACGTTGGAATGGCGTGAAAAGACCTTACACAGCCGAAGATGTACTGAAACTTCGAGGTTCTTACCAATTAGATTATACGATTGCTACCGAAATGTCAAAGAAATTCTGGACAAAACTCAATTCTCAGGATTTTGTTGCCGGATTAGGAGCTTTAACTGGAAATCAAGCGGTTCAGGAAGTTGATGCGGGACTGGAAGCAATTTATCTTTCAGGTTGGCAAGTTGCAGCAGATGCTAATTTGTCTGGTGAAATGTATCCCGATCAATCTTTGTACCCAGCGAATTCAGTACCTTCTGTTGTGAAGAAAATTAATAATGCATTATTAAGGGCAGATCAAATTCAATCCGTAAACGGAGGTGGAGAAAAAGAATATTTAGTTCCAATAATCGCCGATGCAGAAGCAGGTTTTGGCGGAAATTTAAATGCTTATGAATTAATGAAGCAAATGATTGAGGCGGGAGCGGCAGCAGTACATTTTGAAGATCAGTTATCTTCTGCGAAAAAATGTGGGCATTTGGGTGGAAAAGTTTTGGTTCCGACTCAAGAAGCGGTTAATAAGCTAATATCGGCTCGTTTAGCAGCAGATGTTTTGGGAGTACCGACTGTAATTATTGCTAGAACAGATGCAGATGCGGCAGATTTGTTGACTTCAGATATTGATGACAGGGATAAAAAGTTTGTGACAGGGAAAAGAACTTCTGAAGGTTTCTATGTTGTGAAAAATGGTGTAGAGCAGGGAATTGACAGAGGTTTATCTTATGCTCCTTATGCCGATTTGATCTGGATGGAAACGTCAAATCCGGATCTGGAGATGGCAAGAAAATTTGCAGAAGGAATTCGTACAAAATTTCCAGATAAAATGTTGGCTTATAACTGTTCACCTTCTTTTAATTGGGCTGCAAAATTAAGTGTCGATGAAATGCTGAATTTCCGAGAAGAATTGGGAAAAATGGGTTACAAATTCCAGTTTATTACATTGGCTGGTTTTCATGCTTTGAATACTGCGATGTTTGAATTAGCTTTGGCATATAAAGAAAAAGGAATGGCAGGTTATTCTGAATTGCAGGAACGCGAATTTGCTTTGCAGAAGCAGGGTTTCAGAGCGGTAAAACATCAGTCTTTTGTTGGGACAGGATATTTTGATGAAATTCAAAATATTGTAACCAATGGTTCGGCAGCAACAGTGGCGATGAGAGATTCTACAGAAACAGCACAGTTTCATTAAAAATTTAATATTGGCAAATTTCATTGTATTTTTGCGTTTAACTATTCTTACAAAAAATCCATTATAATTAAATTTAATTGTTGCAATCTTCCTGTTTTGAGGAAGGTTTTTGTTTTGAATGTTCTATTGAGTAAATATTGAGAAATCTCAATTATAAAGATTGATTTTTTATAGTTAAATAGGTTTTATTCTCTCAAAATTACAACAAGATTAAAGATAAGATATTTCCTTTTATCAATTGAAGCTTTTAAAGCAAATAGGTGGGATTAGGGATTTTCAGTACATAAAATACGAATTTCGGTACATTACGATAGATTGCTATGGCTTTACATTTGTAATAAACTCTTTAAGATTATTGTTTCATCTTGAAAAATAATGTGAATTAGTATTAATCAAAAATCTTAATTATGAGTTTTATAGACAAAGTAAAATTGGCTGCCGAGTTAGCAAAGGCGAATTTCAGTGAAGGTATCGATGATGGTTATGACCATTCCACTACATCTGCCGGAAGAAAAGGGTTAAGATCCGGCCGTGTATCTGAGTTAACTGCGATGGCAGACCTAAAACCCGGAGGTGCAGAAAATCTCAGAACCATAATGGAAATTGCAGGTGGTGATCTGAAAGGCGCAACCAAAGTAGGAACGCTGCATGACCTTCGTATAGTTTTGTTTGATAACGATACCAAGATTCTTTTCTGCACGGCTTACGATGGCGACTGGGATGCTTATATTGATGATTTCGCTACAAAAATTCCGCAGCTAATGGACATCATTTTTGGGAATGTAGAAGGCTGGCCAGGCATAAAAAACCCGAGTGTAAAACAGTTCATTCTAGACCATCAGATTACTGCGACAGGTTGGTATGTAGGTGTTCCGCATCTTACGGTGAATGATATAAGGAGAAATGATAAAATCATTAAAGGACTGAATAAGGCAATTGACGAAGCAAATAAAATCTAACCTATGGCATTGGAATTTTTAAAGCGGATTTTTAATCCCAATAAAGTTGAAATTGAGCTGAACGAAATACAGGCCTTAATTCTCAGAAGCCGACCTATACCATATTTCGGAACAGTGGCTATTATTGAAATCAAAGATGCTGTGGCAGCCAGACAAATGCTCCAAAAACTCTTGCCGATTGTGAGTTCTGCGGAAGACTGGCATAAGAATGAAGGCGCATCGGTTACTTTGACATTCACTTATAAAGGTCTGGAAAAAATCGGTGTGCCTCAAGAGTCACTCGATACTTTTCCCGAATCCTTCAAGGAGGGAATGGCAGAACGTTCCCGGTTTCTGTACGACATTGGAGTCAATGACCCTAAAAACTGGGAAAAGGTTTTTAAAAGATCACATATTCACATCGCTGCTGCAATTATCGCCAACAATGAAGAGGCGTGGAAAAGCCAGCTGGAGGAATTTCGTTCTAAATTGACGAATAACAGCGGCGTAGAAGTAATAATGAGCCACGATTTCGCCGTATCTGAAGAGGTTAAAAATGTATTCGGATTCAGGGATGGCATCAGCAATCCGGAAATTGAAGGCAGTGGGATAGATGTTCCTCCCGGATTTGACCGTCCGCTTAAAGCAGGCGAATTTATAATGGGCTATCCTGGAGAAGCAGGCATCATAAAGCCATTTCCACAACCTGAAGTTTTAGGAAAGAACGGTTCTTTTATGGTTTTCAGAAAGTATCAAAGTCAGGTGGCAGAATTTAATCAATTCATTAAGGAAAATTCTTCTTCGCCGGAAGAGGGAGAACTCTTGGCTGCCAAAATGGTAGGTCGCTGGCGAAGTGGTGCACCTTTGGTTTTAGCTCCCGAAAAGGATGATAAAGCGCTAGGAGATGATATGCAAAAGAACAATGATTTTTCTTTCAAGAATGATGAGTACGGTAAAAAGTGTCCGTTCAGTTCGCATATCCGCAGGATGAACCCAAGAGATTCCAAATCTTTTGTTTTGGAGGATGAACGTTTGCACAGGATCATCAGAAAAAGTGTAACTTTTGGCGACATTGTTCCGCCGGAGGTAACCAAAAATGACGGTAAGGAACGTGGACAGTACTTTATTGGCATTAGTGCCGATGCAATGGGAACACTGGAATTTCTTCAAAAACAATGGGCAAACGATGGTAACTCCCAAAATCTGGGAACAGAAAAAGATCCTATGATCGGTGTACAGGACGAAGACGCACTTTTTTCTGCACCGGGAGAACCCCTCATCAAAAGATACCGTGGTTTGCAGACCTACAACATTGTGAAAGGCGGAGAATATTGTTTTATTCCAAGCATTTCTGCTTTAAAATGGATTAGTGAATTAAAATAAAAAAAGCACTATGGAAGATTACATAAAGTACAGTTACGAAGTGGAAGAAATTCCAGAAAATTTCGATGAGTATATTACCACCATTAATAACGATATCCGCGAATACATCAAAAATACGCCAAACCTAAGCAGGGCGACCCATCATACAAGAGATGCGCACGCCAATGGTTATGTAGTACTGAAAGCAGAGGTTGAAATTTTGGATAATCTGCCCGAAGAACTGGCGCAGGGCATTTATGCGAAACCCGGAAAACACCAGGCAGCAGTTCGCTTTTCCAATGGTTCGTCCAGAGTTTTGCCCGATAAACTTAGCGGTAATGCACAAGGATTTGCTTTAAAGATTTTTGGGATAGATGGCAAAAAATTATCTCCCGGAGAGGAAGATTCTACGAATATTGATTTTAACCTGATTAATAATCCCGTGTTTTTCTGCAACTCGGCAGAACATTATGTTTTCATTTCAAAGCTGTTTTTAAAGCTAAATGATTTCTTTGAAAAGGGAGCCTTGGGAAAATTGGAATTTGCCACACTTTGGGTCACCGAAAATAAAAAAGCATTTCCAAATTTTGAGGCTTTGAAGGAATTGGGCGCTCTTAAAACTTTTGAAAAAATCCCTTCCATCAACAGTTTTCTTTATGAATTTTACAGTATGGGAGCAGTTCGCCACGGTGATTATATCGCCAAAGTAAGAGTAATCCCAACTGAGCAGACCAAGAACGCCATCACGGAAAAAGATATTGATCTAGACAGCGCAGAATGGCCGTACAGAAAAGGAATTATCAAAGAAATAGCTCAAAAAGACCTTACGTTTGAGTTGCAAATACAACTTTGCAAAGACCTGAAAGAAATGCCTGTCAATGACCTTACAAAAGAATGGTCGCAGGAATTATCACCATTCCGTACGGTGGCAAAAATCACAATACCAAAACAAACGGTTCCTGAGGATGGTAATTTTGAAATTATGGAAAATCTGTCGTTTACACCTTTTAGAACCAGAGAAGAGAATTCACCGATTGGGAATTTACAGCGTTCACGGCAATCAGCGTATGTAACATCTTCAACCTCACGACACGAGCTAAACCACAAAAAACGTAAAGAACCAAAGAATTTGGAGGACGCATTCAGTCCGGAGTTTTATCAGTTATAATTGAAAATGAAAATTGCTGAGCCCTAGTTCCGTAAAGTTTATTACCAAAAATGAACCAAAATTATGAGCAAAATAAAAAATGTAACGGTAGCTGGAAGTGGTGTTTTAGGATTCCAAATTGCTTTTCAAACAGCAATTCACGGATTTGAAACCACTGTTTACGATATCAACGATGAAGTGTTGGAAAAGGCGAAAGCAAAGTTCGACGGCTTGGCCGAAAATCATAAAAAGGATCTTGGCGCCACCGAAGAACAAATTACAAAAGCTAGGGAAAGACTGCACTATTCATCCGATTTGGCATTTGCTGTGAAAGATGCCGATCTTTTGATAGAAGCAGTGCCAGAAGATATTAAAATAAAAACGGAATTTTATAAGCAACTCTCTTCAATTGCACCGGAGAAAACCATTTTTGTAAGTAATTCATCCACCTTGTTGCCAAGTCAGTTTGCAGAGGTGACAGGAAGACCAGCTCAATACCTTAACCTGCATTTTGCTAATCAAATATGGTTGCGAAATATGGCGGAAATTATGCCCCATCCAGGAACCGACGAAAAAATAGCTGAGGAAATAGTCGATTTTTCCAAGGCGATAGGGATGGTGCCTGTTTTGGTAAAAAAAGAAGTTCCTGGTTATGTGCTCAATTCTTTATTAAATCCATTTCTGAATGCCGGAATGCAGCTTTGGATTGGCGATTATGCTACGCCAGAAACCATCGACAAAACCTGGATGCTGGGAACTGGTTCGCCTTACGGACCAATGGCTTTGTATGATATTATCGGATTGACGACACCATACAACATTTACAAACTGCAAGTAGAGAAGGGCAAAACAGATGATAAGATTGTGCTGGATAAACTTAAATCAACCTTCATTGACCAAAATAAACTGGGAATTTCTACTGGCGAAGGCTTTTACAAATATCCAAATCCTTCGTGGCAAGGCCCAGATTTTTTGAAAGTGCCGGAAGTCGATTTATCTAAAATCAGTATCAAAAATGTTGTGGTGGCTGGAAGTGGCGTTCTCGGTTTTCAGATTGCGGTGCAGTGCGCCTATTTTGGCTATAAAGTCACGGTTTATGATGTTAATGATGAAGCTTTAAATAAGGCAAAAAACCGTTTTGATGTCTTGGCTGAAGAATATAAAAACTACCTGAAAGCTGATGAAGAAAAAATCGAAAATACCAAAAATGATCTCACTTATTCTACAGATTTGAAAGCTTCTTTACAAGATGCCGATTTATTGATAGAAGCCGTTCCGGAAAGCATCGATATCAAAAAAGATTTCTGGGAAAAAGCTTCTGAGCACGCGTCGGAAAAAACCATTTTTGCGAGCAACTCATCCACACTTTTGCCGAGCAGATTAAGCACATTCACCGATCGTCCGGAAAAATTCATCCATTTACATTTTGCCAATCATATAATGGTTCGTAATATGGCAGAAATAATGGGTTCTGATCAAACCGACCCAATGGTTTATAACGAGATTGTAGAGTTTGCAAAATCCATTTCTATGCTGCCCGTGGAACTGAAGAAGGAAAAATCGGGCTATGTTCTGGATTCTTTGTTGATTCCGCTTTTGGTGGCTGGCCTTGCACTGTGGGCGAATGACGTTGCCGATCCTGCAACCATTGATAAAACCTGGAGAATAGCAACAGGTGCTCCTTTTGGACCGATGGCTATTTTAGATTTGAATGGGATGAACACCAATTATAACATCTTAAAAGAAATCCCGGGAGAACTAACACAGAAAATAGCAGAAAAGCTAAAAACCGAACTTATCGACAAAGGAAAACTTGGTCAGCAATCCGGCGAAGGTTTTTACAAATATCCTGATCCGGAATGGCAAAGCAAGGATTTTTTAAAAGCTTGATAAATGCTAAATTTCCATTAAAAACTAAGTATTTTAATTATTAATCAGTTATTTATAATTAAAATACTTTTTTCTTTATGATATTTTTTCATAGAGCCAATCTTTTATACTTTCATAGACAGATTCTTTAATATCTTCATTAAGTATTTCGTGTCGCATAGCAGGATAAATTTTAGTTTTAAGATCCGTAAAACCATCTTTTTGCATTTGCGCTACCGTTTTTTCCACACCTTTTCCGAAGTCTCCTATCGGATCCTCAGCTCCGCTTACAAAAAGAAAGGGAAATTCTTTTGGTAATTTTTCTGCCCATTTTCTTTCAGTTGCCTGTTGATTTAGAGAAACTAATGCGTAAAAACCATTATTGGTAAAAGGTACTCCGCATAGGCTGTCCCTGCAAAATGATTCACGGTTGGATTTGCTGAGGCTCAGCCAACTGGTAAGGTCGCCATCTTTCTCGCCTTTAAAATGTTGATTATTAATTTTTGAAAAAGTTCTGTTGATGAATTTGCTCCGGTGTTTTGGAGCAATAATATTGTTGATGGACAGGAAAAATTTAGCCAAACCGATTCCGTTGATTTTTCCGCCCGTTCCTACGATGACCGCTCCTTTAAAAACATCTTTCTGATTCTGAAGTAAGCATCTTGCAATGAAAGAACCCATAGAATGCCCCAATAAAAAGTGAGAAATTTTAGGGTAGTTGTTTTCTAAAAATGCTGCCATCGTTGCGGCATCGTCTATCAGTTGCTGCTTGGGATTTTCTTTTTGAAAATAACCTAGTTCTTCCTGGTTTTCCGCCGTTTTTCCGTGTCCGAGATGGTCATATAATAGAACTGCAAAACCGTTGTTCGCCAGATATTCCGCAAAATCTTTATAACGACCGCTATGCTCCTGCATCCCGTGTAGTATAAGGACAGTAGCCTTGGGAGGTTCATTTATTGGTTCGAATAATTCATAAAAAAGATTGTGCGTACCTGAGTTGGCAATTTTCTTCCTGTTTATATATCCTGATGTTTGTTTTGCCATAGAGTCGGTTGGTTTTGTACAAAAATAAATATTCTGCCCTTGACAAAAGCAAGAGCAGAATAAAGTTAGATAAATTGGTTATTATAGACAATCTCTTTTATAGATTAAAGAGAGATTCGGTATCCTAATGAAAGATTCCACCCGCGGTTATAAGATGTTACGTTGTCTATATTGGAAAGATTACCTAATCCCAGGCCATATTGCCCTTTCAGATAGATTCCCCAAGGTGTTTCATATCCGGCACCGAAATTAAATCCCCAATCGAATCCTTTTGTTTCATCGCTGCCACTACCAAAGTTGATGTCGGTTTCCTGAGAACCGATTACTGGGATATTCTCTCCTTTATATTTGCCGCTTACTCCAAATCCGATGTAAGGCCCTACCTCTGCAAAAATTCCTCCGGACTTTCCTCCTTCAATTTTATACTGATATCCGAGATTAACAGGGACTTCAAGGTAGTCCAGGCTGGTTTTGAAATCTCCGATGCTGGTGGTGGTTTTTGAACCCTTGTTGCTATAAAATAAACCGGGCTTTACGTAAAAACCTTGTGACAAAGGGATGTTAAAGCCTGCCCCGATGCGGAATCCTGTTTTGGAGTCATCAGATTCGGAAGAATTATCGCCTACCTCAGTCTTTATTTTATTAAAATTCAGACCTATTTCAGGGTCAATCGTAATTTGCGCTTTTACCACGAAAGTAGTTGCACAAAGTGCAATGGCCAATGTGATTTTTTTCATTTTTTGTATTGATTTAAATTGTCAATCTAATATTGTCGTTAACAAAAATTTTTTTATTTTTAATTTCTGTAAGAGGTATGAATAGCTTTTGCCAACACGTCTGGTTTTTTCCAGTGTTCCGTTACTGGAGTTACTTTTTTATCGAGACCGAGTAGGGTATATACAGCGATGCGTGCTGCACGAACCGAATATTCTTCTGTGAATACCATATCTTCCGGTATTTCTACAAACTGACTAATCATTGCTAGGTTGGTGCTGCCTTCAGGAACAACTGCAGGGCGGTCTTTTTTAGCTCTTGGTTGAAACAACGCATCGATGTAAGGCATCATACACGGAATAATATTGATAACGCTATCTTTTATTTCCTGTTCGTGTTTTTCAAAATGCAAATGATGAATCAACTCTGTCAAAATTTCTTCACCCGTGCAATCAATCATCGGCTTTTTCACATAATCTCCCACTGCATCTGGATATAATCCGTAGCCCCAAAGAATGGTAGTATCATCGCCTTGCGCTTTGAAATGCGGTTGTGCAGCCACCACAATTGACATTCGCCACGATGAATCTTTAAATGTCATCAAAGCTCCGCTGCCCGGCTTGTTGCCAGTGTATTCTTCAATAAGTTTCAGAAATTTATTTCCTTTGAATGTTGGTGTGAAAGAATACCATTTTGTTTCGTCAGGTTTGGTAAAGAACGGGTCTGGGTTACCCAATTTGCCGGGTTTCTTGTTGGCAATTTTACGCCATAGTGCAAAACTTGGCGGATTTAACGGCAAATATTTTGCAGGCGTATTATAATCGCCGTTATTAGAATTGTCTGTAATACATCCGTTGGTAAAGAATACCAAATCGCCTTCATTCACAGTTATTTTCTCTGTTTTTCCTTCTGCATTGATGCATTCTATTCCCGTTACGGTAATGCCATCATCATCGGCAAAATCCAAATCGGTAACGGTTTTTCTTAATGAAAAGTCCACTTTGTGCTGATCCAAAAATGCCTTCAACGGTAAGATAACGGATTCATATTGGTTGTATGGTGTTCTGGTAACCCCTTCGAGTGTTTCGATTCTTGAAAATTCCAACAGCATACGTTTCATATAGCGTTGAAATTCAAAAATACTGCTCCATTCTTGCCAAGCGAAAGTGGTTTGCCACATATACCAGAAGTTGGTGGTGAAAAAATGGTCGCTGAACCAGTCTCTGATGGTCATATTATCCAATTCATTTTCATCAGCAAAGAACAGTTTTACCATTTTCATACGGTCACCAGTATTGAACTGCATATCGGTAACAGGAAGGATATTCCCATCCTTATCTATAAGTCTTGCTTTTGCCTGTGTCGGGTTTGCATGGTCAAATGCAAGAATTTCGTCTTTTACGGAAATGTTCGGTACTTCCAACGACGGAATGCGACCGGTCAAATCCCAGAAATTCTCGTAAGTTTCTTCGTTAAGCATTCGTCCGCCACGGCAGATAAACCCTTCTTTTTTGGTTCCTGCACCGTCATTACTGCCTCCTAAAATTGGTAAAGTTTCAATGATGTGAATGTTTTCGCCTTTAAAGTCTCCGTCTTCTAACAGATATACGGCACCGGCAAGACTTGCCAATCCGCCTCCGATGAAGTATGCATGTTTGTTCGAATTGCTCATATGATATTTTTTTTTAGGTTATTTTTATATAATAAAGGTATTGATATACCTTAATTCCTTGGTATCCCTAAATTCGAAAATCATATACGGAATTTCTTTTTTAAAAATGCTGTTGTCTTCGGTACTTTTGGGGCGATATTGAAGCATGCTTTTTAAAGAAACGGCCGAATGCAGAGGTAGAATTAAAGCCCGTTTCAAATGCAATCTGAGAAATGTTTTTTTCTGGATAGCCGAGCAGAACGTATACTTCTTTTAATAAGGCCTCATCAATAATCTGATGTGGCGTTTTGCCGGTCGCTTTTTTTACAATCAGAATAAGATATTTGTTGGTAATGAATAGCTTGTCCGCATAGTATTGTACGTCTTTATGCTGCAAAATATTTTCTTTCACCAATTCATTGAATTTAAAAAAAATATGATTCTTATCCTGTGGAGTGGGATATGCGTTGTCTTTTCTGTTTTCATTAGTAAGGACGGCAACTTCCAATAAAATATTAATAATAATAGTACGAACAATATCTTCTGTAAAAAGACCATTCCTCGTGGCCTGCTGTTGAAGATAATCCAATAAATTGATTAAGTGTGTACTACTTGATTCGTTGGAAATTACTACGTTAAAGCTATTTTTATTGAATAGAGTGTAAATCGTCAGCAAAAAGTAGACATTATATAGTATAAAAGTTAAGGAGTGTTTTCAAAAAAAGAATTACATTTAATTATGGAAACACCTAAAAAGAAAAGTTCCGAAAAATTCGTAAAAGACATC
>NZ_MAUH01000041.1:0-13431 GCF_001693475.1 Chryseobacterium sp. CBo1 | reverse complement strand
TGGATTCAAAACAAGAATACTAAGTAAAATAATGACACTCACATTTATCCAATTCATAAATGTTTTTGTTTATAAAAGAAAAATGAATAATATTAAAATAGCTATTGTGTGATAATGCACTACGGGTTAGTATAATATTTGTATTATTTATCCCTAAATTTTAAACTATGGCAGTTTCATATATTCCGGAAAATAAAGTGTTTGCTGTATGTACGTACCAATTAAGTTCAGCACCACAAAAATTTTCTCATAGTAGAAGTACTTTTAATGTTTATTATGAGAATACAAAACAACCCATTCTTACCGTAGATGATAGAAATGTTAAGGTTGAATTTACCTGTAAATCGCCTGCAAATTTGGCAGGTACATTGCTTGCTTTTGGTGCTGGTCTTGCAGTGGGTGCACTTGTTTTTCTTTCAGGCCCTGTTGGTTGGATAGCCTTTGGAGTCGGAGCTGCTATTTTTGTTGGTGGAGCTGTAGCAACAATTAAAGCGGTAAATCATAAGTGCACAGATCCTTTAAATGGTGGACAATGGTTTCTCGCTCACAATAGTGTGAAAATCAACGGAGCTTCCGCAATTACCCGTTCTTCTATTTTGAAATGTGGAAACAGTGGTGTACTTACTCCATTCTTCGATGAAGCGTCTGCAAATGCTGCTGCAAGCTCTATTGCTTCTAAGAACAAATGGGAACTGGGAATTAATGTTGTCGCATCTTTTGGAGCAGGTTTTTTTCTACCAGGTGCATTTACCGGCTTCGGTGCAGCATCAGTTGCAGGAAAGATTTGGTTAGCAGGCGGAAGGTTTATTGCAGGGTTCGCCGTTTTTAGCGGAATCAATTACGCTTTCCGAGGCGGAATAAGATGGGGACACGAAAACGTAGGTGATGTAAGTGATAATACTACGTATGATCGTATGAATAATCATTCCGAAAATGTTGTCAATCGCGAGACTGGAAAGATCGAAGAACAGGATATTGATCAAAATAGCTTGTGGGGAGCACCATCAAAACCGGATGATTTTGTACAGGATTCAGAAGATATTATTGAGATAAAAAAGGAAAGCGGCGCATGGTATAAAATTACCTCCTATAAAAGAGGAACTGTCGCCGGTAAAATCACCAATATTGCAGAATCAAGAAGAGTGCATGCCAGTAATGTAAATCTTCAGCGGCAATTGGCAAACTTAGAAGGTCTTTCTCGTCAACAGTTACGAACAAATCCGTTAGCAAGACAGTTACTTACTGATTTAAATAATGGGAAATATCCTGAGTGGCGGAATGCAGCAAGATTTTACAACAGCGGAAGAATGAATCCGAGTATGGTAGATGACGGACAAGCAGCGGCTGCAGCCAATTCTAAGAATAGTTTAAAAAGCCTTGCTTCAAACTCCGTTCAGGGCGCTCTTTTTTTAATTCCGTTTATAGGAACTATTTTCTCTGAAGAAGCGAGAGTAGATCTTGCCCAGGGAATGGCAGCAGATCTTGCCGCTGAACCGGGTGGAAGTAAATTAGTTGCTACAACTCCTGTTGATTAAATTTAATAAAATAAAATTACGGTCAAATTAGAAATAAAATAACCAGATTGTTCTTCTAAAAAGAATTTTTACAATCAGAATCCAAATCCTTTTTCTTTAAGTTTTGTAATATTAAAATAAACTCCGGGTAGCTTATACTTGCCTTCTTCTAAACTTAAATAATCGCAATTGCCTTCTAAACTTTGAGAAACCGTTTCTAATTGGAGAACATTCATCACTGCATATTCGTGACTTACCGAAATTACATGAAAACCTGAACTGCAATCTTTTCCGTCTCCAGATCTGAAAATTGCACCAAACAAACCATAAAAATTCTGAGAAACTTTTTTTGCCATTTCCTCATTACCGTCGAGATGATAAACATAAGCAAGGAAATTCATCACCCGCAGATTCAAAGGAAATTCTTTCAGGGCTACGTTTGAAATCTTAATGATTTCAGCAAAATCAGATTTTTTTAATTCATCGCTCTGGAAATACTTTGTCAGTTTCAGTTCCTGATCAGATTTGCTGTACGGTTGATATTCTTTCTGAAAAGTGTAGCCAAAATATAAATGATTGTATTGCTCCTCCGTAATTAGTGTATCACGGGCTTTTAGCTTAGCCATTAATTTCGGATAATAAAATTCAGAATCTTTATTCTCAATATTCTTCCTGATCATTTTGTAATCCGGAGCTTCATATTGTTTAGTCTGGGAATACGCAATACTTGAAATTATTAGTATCGAAAATAAAAGAATTTGTCTAAGCATATAAAGTTTCTTGTAGGGCTAACTTAAGAAAAAATAAGGCAGATGAGAATTAATTTTTCTTATAAAACTTATTTTTTACAGAATCTATAGATTTTTTGATCTTTAATGCTTTTCAGATACAGCTTTGGCTCACCGTATTCATGACTGATCTTTTCCACGATTGCAATTGCTGAATCTTTATGCGAGAAAATCGTGTCGTTTCGAACAGAATTATACTTCTCATCAAATACCAAAATATCAGAAAATCCGGGATTTTCTCCGCAATTTTTCCAATGTCCTTTTAAATAATCATTGTTTTCTTTCTTACAGGAAATAAGAATTATAAAAATGAACAGCAGTATGTTTTTGTTAAATTTCAACATCTTATTGGCTCATTCCTGCGGCGACAAGAATGGCACCCACAAAAACAATTAAAATGATTACTCCAATTAAGGAAATGACCAGACCTGCAATAGCGAGACCTCTCGGAGCTTTAAACAAGCCGATAAAGGAAAGAGCTAATCCTATAAACCAGACGAACCATCCGAAAATAGGAATCCAGCTTACAAAAATGGCCATCAATGACAATACAAATCCGGCAGTCCCGATTCCGTTGGATCTGTTTTCATCTTGTCTGATAACCATGGTCTGTACTTCAGGATTTATATTCTGAGAATTTTCAGTAGTGATTTTTTCAGGATAGTTGTTTTGCATACGCTGTGATAAGTAATTCATTTAATAATGAATAAATTTATAAATTATTATTTAAATGTTAATAATTTTTTCTTCATTGAACATCTATAAAACAAAAACTCCAAAAGCTTTCATCTTTTGGAGTTTTCTTGATACTATATTATTTATTCATTATCAAATGAAATATTATTTGCTGTAAAATTTGTCCATTTTTCTTGTTACCAATTTTTCTAAATCATCTGCAAATAGTTTTTTAACTTCATCATTAATAAGATCGTAATTCTTGTCATCAAATACAGGACCTTTAAACCGGTGTGGAATGTAAACATTACTCACTACATCTTTGATGGTATGATCTGCTAAATTGTATAAATATATTCGGAAATTACCATACATGATAGCTCGGGTTTTTGTCTTTACATAAGCCTCAATACCAAGTTCGTGATTTAATGAGCTATATATTAGCATCGGATCATTTGAAGTATAAGACTTATTTTTAGAAATAATTAGGAGTTGATCAAGGTTATTTTCTTTACATACATTACGAAAACGTTCAATTTCTTTTGAAAAAACGCCATTAAATGATATTCCTGTCGGATTAATGTTTTTTGACGAAATGTTTTTGTCTGTATAATATTGGTGAAGAAAATCAATCAAATCGTAATTTATATCTTTTTCAAAAATGGGCTTTTCGGTAAATAATTCGCCTTTAAAAACAACGTATCCCATTTTTGAATTAATATCAGAGATTATTCCTACTTTTTGAGAATAGAAAAATGATATATTCGAAAAAAATAAAAAGAGAAATAAACTTAATTTAAGTTTCATTTTTGAAATTTTCTAATGAGTCAATATAAAATTTATATAATATTCTAGCCAAACGCCCTCTTCAGCAAACTCTCCACTTTAGGCTCGCTTCCTCTGAAGCTTTTGTATAATTCCATCGGATCTTTTGTACCTCCTGAAGAAAGAAGAACCTTATATTTTGCGGCAATTTCAGGATTAAAAATTCCGTTTTCTTTAAAATACTGGAACGCATCAGCATCCAAAACTTCTGCCCATTTATAAGAATAATATCCCGCAGAATATCCACCCTGAAAAATATGCGAAAAACTCGGGCTCATCGCTGTTTCAGGATTTACTGGGTAAAGCTGAGTTGCTTTCGTGTACTTATCCTCAAACTCTTTCACACTCAAACCCTCCAACTCTCCGACTTGTGTGTGGTAATTCATGTCCAGCAATCCAAAACCGATTTGTCTCAACGTCTGATAACCTTCCATAAAGTTTTTCGACTGTTCTATTTTTTCTATTTTTTCGTCGGGAAGAACTTCACCCGTTTTGTAATGTTTGGCAAAAGTTTTTAAGAATTCCGGTTCGTAGCAGAAATTTTCTAAGAATTGAGACGGTAATTCCACAAAATCCCATTTTACAGAAGTTCCTGAAAGTGTAGGATATTGTGTGTTCGCCAACATTCCGTGAAGGGCATGACCAAATTCATGGAATAAAGTCGTCACTTCCTGAAATGTCAGTAAACTAGGGGTTTCTTTCGTCGGTTTGCTGAAATTACAAACAATCGAAATATGTGGACGTGAATTTTCTCCATCTTTTTGATACTGATTTTTGTAGCTCGTCATCCACGCTCCGGCTCTTTTACCTTTTCTTGGGAAATAATCTACGTAAAGTAAGGCTTTGAAAGTTTTTTCAGAATTGTGACTTCCATCTTCCGACTTCCCGCTTTCCGCCTCAAAAACTTCATATACTTTTACATCTTCGTGATATTTAGGAATATCATTTCTTTCTTCAAAAGTCAAATCAAAAAGTTTATTGGCAAGACCGAAAACAGCTTCCTGAACCTGTTCTAATGGGAAATAAGGTTTTAATTCCTCATCATTCAAATCATATTTTGCTTTACGGAGTTTTTCTGCATAAAAAGTATGATCGTAAGCTTGCATTTCATCGATTCCGTCAGCTTTTGCTAAAGATTTTAATTCTTCGATCTCTTTGTCTGCGTAAGGTTTTGCTTTTACTAAAAGTTCATTCAGAAAGTCGATTACTTTTGTGGGAGATTTTGCCATTCTTTCCTCAAGAACATAGTCTGCGTAATCTTTGTAACCTAATAATTCTGCTTTTTGCTGTTTTAAATGTAAAAGCTCTTTAATTAAATTCTGATTATCAAATTCTCCTCCGTCGAAAGATTTTTTACCGTTTGCTAAAGCTAATTCTTTTCTCAAATCACGGTTTTCTGCATACGTCATAAACGGAATATAGCTTGGATACTGCAAAGTCACGACCCAGCCTTCCAGATTTCTTTCTTTTGCTTCTTCGGCATATTGCTCCAAAATCGCATCCGGAATTCCTGCTAAATCTTCTTTATTGGTGATATGTTTAAAATAATTATTCGTTGAAGCCAATACATTTTGTCCGAACTGAAGAGACTTCACAGACAAATCCATGCTGATTTTCTTTAATTTTTCCTTGTCTTCTTCATTTAATAGTGCACCACTTCTCACAAAACCTTTATACGTTTCATTCAAAAGCATTTGCTGTTCTTCGTTGAGGTTGTATTTCTCTTTTTCGTCGTAGACTTTTTTTATTTTGTTGAAAAGTGCTTCGTTTTGAGAAATTTTTGAAGAATATTCCGTTAAAATCGGGGAAACTTCCTGAGCGATTTGTTGTAATTCATCACTCGTTTCAGCAGAGTTTAAATTGAAAAATATATTCGAAACCACATCCAGTTGTTCACCCGAATAAGCTAAAGCTTCAATCACATTTTCAAATGTTGGTTCTTCAGGATTATTGACAATAGCATCAATTTCCTTTTCAGATTTTTGAATTAATTCCTTAAAAGAAGGAAGATAATCTTCATTTTTAATTTCGTTAAACGGTGCAGAATGATATGGAGTGCTGAATTTTTCTGTTAAAATATTCATGTGGTATTTTTTATTGATGTAAATTTAGTTATTTGAATAATACAGATTCTGATTGCACAAAAAGAATGCCTCTGTTACCAATTGTGACAAAAATGCACCGTCCGGAAATTATTCTTGTCATATGAAAAGATGAAACAAGAAGAGAAATATTATTTTTGGTAACAGTTTTTGATATTATATTTAGCATAACAAACACAATGAAATTATAAACTTAAACGTATCTAAACTATGAAAACAATTTTAAAAATTATTGGGGGAATCATCCTTCTATTCCTTATCTATGCCATTATTGCAATGCTGGCTTTCGGTGAAAATTATCATTATGAAAAATCTGTTGTGATGAATGCTCCAAAGGAAAAAGTCTGGCAACAGATCAGCACCATGAAAGCTTTCAATGAATGGAATCCGTGGATGAAATTAGACAAAAACATGACGGTTACCTACACCGGAAATCCAGGTGAAGTAGGAGATAAATATTGTTGGGACAGTAAAAATGATGATGCTGGAGCCGGTTGCCAGGAAATTAAAGAACTGGTGACAAATGAAAAGCAAAAAACTGAGATGATTTTCAAAAGACCTTTTGAGGGACAGGCAATTTCTGATATTGTATTGACTTCAGAAGGAAATTCTACGAAAGTTACCTGGAGTATGAATACAAAACAGGAAACCTGGATGAAAATTATGCGACCGATGATGGATTATCAGATGGGGAAATCCTATGAAGAAGGTTTGAATAATCTAAAAGCTTTGGTAGAAAAATAAGAAATATTTCTAAATACATAAAAAACTGCTTTCAAATTCTGGAAGCAGTTTTTTGTTTTTAAATTAAAATATTATCTTTATCTAAAGAATAGATTCATGGAGAAGATAGTATTTGAGAAAAGCAACATAAGAAATTATGTAAAAAACGTGATTGCCGAAAAGATCGAAAAGCTGAAGAATTTCATCGAATTTACCCTGGAAGCAAGCCGTGATATAAAAAAAACACCGAAATACGACAGCATGAGAGAGGAAATGCAGGAAGAAATTTATCAGATGCAGAAACAACTCGGCGCTTTGAACGATTTGAGAAGAAATTTGCTGAAAGTTTTACCAGCAGCTACTCCCGAAAGAATTCAGCTCGGATCGTTGGTGATTACCAATAAGGCAAGGTTTTATATTTCTGTTTCTTTGGGAGAATTCTTTTTTGAAGGCGACCGTTTTTACGCCATTTCCCCCGAAAGTCCGATGGCAAAAAAAATGATGGGCATGAAATCCGGTGAAGAATTTACACTCAATAAGATTCATCAGAAAATTGTGGAAGTTATTTAAAAGAGCCAAATAATAAAGAGCCAAGTAAAAAGAATCAGTAAAAGAGCCAAGTAAAGGTAAAAAATAAAAGAACCAAGTGGAATACAACGAATGCTTTACTTAAAGCCTTAAAAATTCGTGCATTCGTGGTATTTAAGAAAAATATTGCATCAAGGTTTTTCGTAGAAAGCCTTCCTTTTTAATTTTGCTACGCATCCCACATCTCGCATCTCGCATCACAAATTTCAAATTTCAAATTTCAAATCTCCACATTTTCCGTAATTTTGTCTGCATGAATAAAGCAGAAGTTTTAAAAGAAATTATAGAGCAGAGAAGAAGTATCTTTCCAAAAGATTATTCTGAAACCCAAATTCCACAGGAAATTATCAATGAAATCCTTCATTCGGCAACATTGGCTCCGAATCATAAACGTACAAAACCTTGGCGTTTCAAAATTTTCAAAGGGGAGGAAAAGGCACAATTAGCTTCAGAAATGCAGGAGATTTACAAATCGGTTACTGCTCCACAAGTTTTTTTAGAGAAAAAATATAATGATATTGGCTTTAAAATCAATAAAGCAAATACTGTAGTTTCCATTGTTGTTAATTTTAGCGGGATGGTTCCCGAATGGGAAGAAATTGCAGCGGTTTCAATGGCGGTTCAGAATATGTATCTTTCGTGTACTGCCAATAATATCGGCTGTTACTGGAGTTCCCCTAAATTGGTAGATCATTTGAAAGATGCTCTGACGATTGAGGAAAATCAAAAATGTCTTGGACTGTTTTATTTGGGAAACTTGGATAAAGTAGCAATTTAACAATATAAAGGTTTACCAATTTTGGTAGTATGGAGAAACCGTGATTTGCAAACAAAAATCATAGCCCTGATTGCAGCGACATCCTTTTGCGAAGCAAAAGATACAGCGGAAAGCAGGTTCCCGGCTCCTGAAGATTTAAAATTTCATATTCAAGATTCTATATTTTATTTGAGAAATTTGAATAATAAATCTTGAATATTGAACTTTTTTACTATCTTTGCACACTTAAATATTTAATCGGGACGAGTTCCCATAAAATTCAAACATTATGTCAGTAAAAATCAGATTACAAAGACACGGATCAAAAGGAAGACCTTTTTTCCATATCGTGGTTGCAGATTCTAGATCTAGAAGAGATGGTAGATTCATCGAAAAAATCGGAACTTACAACCCAATTACTAACCCTGCTACAATTGATTTGAACGTTGATTCTGCTGTAAAGTGGTTAAACAACGGTGCTCAGCCAACTGATACGGCTAGAGCTATTCTTTCTTATAAAGGTGCTCTTTACAAAAAACACTTACAAGGTGGTGTTGCTAAAGGTGCTTTTGATGAGGCTGAAGCTGAGAAGAGATTCAACGCTTGGTTAGAAGCTAAAGACTCTAAAGTACAAGGTAAAGTAGAAGGTTTGGCTACTGCTAAAGCTGATGCTAAGAAAGCTGCTTTCGATGCTGAAACTAAAGTAAACGAAGCTAGAATAGCTGCTGCTGCACAGGCTGAAGCTGATGCTAAAGCTGCTGAAGAGGCTGCAAACGCTCCTGCTGAAGAAGTTGCTGAAACGACTGAAGAGCCTACTGCTGAAGCAGAAGGAACTGAAGAAACTCAGGCTTAATTCTTTACAAGAAAATATAAGGCAAAGGCACGGAATTTTTCGTGTCTTTGTTGTTTAAATTAATTAATTTCAAGTTCACATATTTTTAGATTTTTATTATGAAAAAGGAAGATTGCTATTTGTTGGGAAAAATTACCCGCAGACATGGTCTTGCAGGGAACGTTATTCTTAAGCTGGATACAGATCAGCCCGAACTTTACAAGAAATTGGATTCTATTTTTTTAGAAATCAACGGTTTATTGGTTCCTTTTTTTATTGAAAAATCTTCATGGAGTAAATTGGATGCGCTGAATATTGCTTTTAAAAATTCTTCGGAAGCTTTGGTAGATCAGTCTTTAGGGAAAAATGTTTATTTGCCTTTGACTTCTTTGCCAAAACTTACCGGAAAACAATTTTATTACCATGAGATCATCGGATTTGAAATTTTTGATGAGGAAGGAAACAATTGCGGTGTCATCAGATCGGTAAATGATCAGACTGCACAAAATTATTTTGTGACCAATTTAGACGGAAAAGAAGTGGTAATTCCTATTATTAAAGACTGGATTCTTGAAGTAAACCGCGATGACAGATTGATCAAAATGCAGCTTCCGGAAGGTTTGATAGATGTGTTTTTGGTGCCCTCGAAAAAGGATGAGTAGAAATTGAATCTTTCAGATTAAATATATATGACCTCTTTATTTTAAGATAAAGAGGTTTTTTTATGAAAAAATACCGCTATAATTTTTTTTGTAACTCATCAATCTGCTCATACATTTTATTGAAAAATATTTTTCGGTCTCTGTTTCCGGATGCATTTAATGATTTTGAATTTTTAATCTGATGCTCAAAATAATTGTAAGTATCCTTGCACGTTTTTTCGTCATTGATCAAAATATAGCCAAAAGTATTTAAAGGCATGGCTAAAAGTGAATTTTTAGGATGACTGAAAAATATATCGTTCGAAAGCTGCATCAGTTCATTTTCGTAGATCTGATATTTTGAATTGCTTTCTGTCTTTTGCTCAATATACCCGATCAATTCTTTCACCTCGTTCAGTATAATCAGGGCTTCTTCTTTTTGCAAAAGTCTTGTATCATAATAAAACGAAATTTGTTGCACAACGCTTGTAATTGTAGTTTCGTTCCAAAGTTCGATCACATTCTGTTCTTCATATTTTCTTCGGAGTTCTTTCGTATTTAAGTTGAAATTAGGTGGTGAAAACTGTTTAAAAGGAACAAAAACCTGTTTACCATTCAATAAATTCATCCAGACATAAATTTTAAATCGGGAAAGCATCGTATCTGAAAGTGTATAGAAAAAAGGGATGTCTTTTGCCGAATAATAAATTGTCATTTCGTCTGAGAGCGGAAGTTTTTCAAATACATTCAGGTTGTTTTGGAAAAAAGACTGCAGATCTTCAGTAGTTGTGACGGAAGAAGTTTTCTGTACAATAAGCTGGTTCTCCGAAGTCAAAAGCTCATTAAGTGAAATCTGGTAATTTTTTGCCAATTCCATTGCTTCCTCAAAACTGAATTTCGCTTTTAAAGAAGTTCTTCTGTGGGCTGCGTCGTAGCTGATGTTGAGAATATTTGCAATCTCGTCATTCAGAGATTTATCACCGATTTTTTTTCTGATAAGTTTCAATAAAACTTCCTGATGCATGTTTTTGTGATTTTCACAAATTTAGAAATTTATTTTAATTTTTTTTCGCATTCAGAAAATTGATTTTCACAATTAGCTTTGATATATAATTTAAAGAAAATGGTTATAAAAAATCTGATAGTAGTTATGGTGATGATTTTTTCTTTTTCATTCAAATCGCAGATAGGAAATGAAAAAGACTGGAAGATTATTGGAGTAATAATAAGTACTAGAATTGAGGCGACCTCAATCGATGACAAAGTTTTCTTTTCTTTTGGACCGAAAATCCCGATCAATAAAAACAATTTTGTGAGTTTGAGCGGGCATTTCAATTGGTGGGATCTTCCGAATAGAAAATTTATTGTAATTCCCGAATTGGATTATTTTCGGAAAATAGCAACATTCGAAGGTGATAAAAACATGATAAAACATTTGTATGCGGGAGCAGGAATCACACCTAATGCCATTTCTCCAAAACTTGGGGTTAATTTCTATTATTTTTTTACCGCAGAATTAGGATATAATTTCGAGTATACAACGTATAAACATTTTCCTACAGAAGGATTTAGATTCTCTTTCGGGATAAATCTGGTTTATTAAATCTAAAAAATAATTATGAAAACAATACCTTATTTATTAATAGCAATACGCTTCATTTTTGCGCCCATTATTTTTCTTTTGGCTTACTTAAATGGTGCAGAATCAAAAACGATTATTCTTATTTTAATGTACATCGGATTGCTTACAGACATATTCGACGGAATAATTGCCAGAAAAGTTGGAGTTTCTTCAGAAAAACTCAGAAGACTGGATAGTCAGACTGATCTTATATTTTGGCTATCTCTTGGCTTTGCTGTTTATTTTATCAATCCGGAACTTATAAAAATTGAATGGAAGGGAATTTCATTAATTTTTATCATGGAAGCTCTTTGTTATATCATCAGTTGGATAAAATTTGGCAAAGAAACCTGTACTCATGCATGGCTCTCAAAACTGTGGGGAATAAGTCTGATTATTGCTTTTACTTATTTAATTGGATTTCAGCAAACGGGTTGGTCGTTTTACCTGATGGTAATTTTAGGGTTAATATCCCACATCGATGTTATTCTTATTATTTTGATTCTTCCAAAATGGCATTATGATGTTCCGAGTGCGTTTCATGCTTGGAAAATCAGAAATGGAGTACAAAGAAAAAAGACGACATTTTTTAATTAATAATTGATTTTTTCAGAATTAAATGTGATTTTCAAATCGAACGGCGTAATATCTAAAAGTTACGCTGTTTTTTGTAACTTTGCGGACATTAATTTTTTAGACAAAATTTTATCATCAACAAATGAAAAAGCAGACGATTAAAGAAGTCCTTCAGGACTACAAAAAAGTATTACATCATGACATTACAGTTTACGGTTGGGTAAGAGCTTTCCGTTCTAATCGCTTTATTGCGCTAAATGATGGTTCTACGATTAATAATTTGCAGATTGTAGTTGATTTTGAAAATTTTGACGAAGAAATTATTTCTAAAATTAGTACAGCTTCTTCTTTAAAAGTAGTAGGAGAGGTAGTGGAAAGTCAAGGAGCCGGACAAACCGTAGAGATTATCGCTAAAAAAATTATTGTTTTAGGAGATAACTTTACAGAAGAAAGAGACAAAACCATTCTTCAGCCTAAAAAACACTCATTGGAGGTTTTGAGAGAGCAGGCGCATTTAAGATTCAGGACCAATCTATTTGGTGCAGTTTTCAGAGTACGTCACGCAGTGAGTTTTGCGATTCATTCATTCTTTAACCAAAACCAGTTCTTTTATATCAACACGCCAGTAATTACCGGAGCTGATGCAGAAGGAGCAGGCGAAATGTTTGGAGTAACCAATTTTGATTTAAATAATATTCCGAGAGATGAGCAGGGAGAAATCGATTTCGCCCAGGATTTCTTTGGTAAGAAAACCAACTTAACGGTTTCCGGACAGCTTGAAGGCGAAACTGCAGCAATGGGATTGGGAAGAATATATACTTTCGGACCAACTTTCCGTGCTGAAAATTCAAATACAACACGTCACCTAGCTGAATTCTGGATGATTGAGCCAGAAGTGGCCTTCAACAACCTTGAAGACAACATCGATTTGGCGGAAGATTTCTTAAAATATGTGATTCAGTATGTTTTAGATAACTGTAAAGATGATTTGGATTTCTTAGACAAACGTTTTGTAGAAGAGCAAAAATCAAAACCTGAAAAAGAAAGAGCAAAAGAAGGCCTGATTGAAAAGCTTGAAAATGTTATTGCTAAACGTTTTAAAAGAGTTTCTTATACCGAAGCTATTGAGATTTTATTAAACTCAAAAGAAAATAAAAAAGGAAAATTTGCTTACCCGATCGAAGAATGGGGCGCAGATCTTCAGTCTGAGCACGAAAGATTCCTGGTTGAGAAGCATTTTGAATGTCCAGTAGTTTTATTTGATTATCCGAAAGAAATCAAAGCATTCTACATGAAGCTAAACGATGATAATAAAACCGTTGCTGCAATGGATGTACTTTTCCCTGGGATCGGAGAAATCATCGGTGGTTCAGAAAGAGAAGCAAGATTAGATGTTCTGAAAACTAAAATGGCAGAAATGCATGTTGACGAGCACGAATTGTGGTGGTATCTTGATACAAGAAAGTTCGGCTCGGTTCCTCACGCAGGTTTTGGACTTGGTTTAGAAAGACTTGTGCTTTTCGTGACAGGAATGACAAACATCAGAGATGTGATTCCTTTCCCAAGAACTCCGAAGAATGCAGAGTTTTAATTCTCAACATAATATATAATAGTGTCCTTGAAATTTTTCAAGGACATTTTTTTGCATTATTATTGAAACAGTTTTTTTTTATAACTTCTAAAATTTCATTCTGCAAAGCTTCAGAATTTGAAGATTTGCTTCTGTCAAAATCTTCTTCTGAATCGCCAAAACCGATAGAAGCTATTTTATTTCCCTGAATAATTCCGC
>NZ_MAUH01000040.1:0-13778 GCF_001693475.1 Chryseobacterium sp. CBo1 | reverse complement strand
GGGGAATAAAATCGGGGGCGATATCGAAGTATCAATGAAGCGTCTGCCTTTATCCTGCTGCTTTTACTCTTTTGGTTAATTTTTTTAACTAAGTTATTAATCAATTTCACTTAATGCAAACTTACCATTGCGGCAATTGTCTGAGCTCATTTTAAGAATTAGGCTGCGGCGGCGAAGCCGCCGCAGCCTAATTCTTAAATAGCGAGTGCGGAAAGCGGTAAATAGCTTCTAAAAATTATTCTCCAAAAAATGTCTGAAACAACAGATAAAGATTCAGAACAATGATAATCGCAGTAATAATCCAGACGCAGGTTTTTAAGAATGGTTTATTCACAAATTCACCCATTTTGGCTTTGTCGCTGGTAAACATCACTAATGGCACAACCGCAAAACTCAGCTGCATCGAAAGAATAACCTGGCTCAAAACCAAAAGATCTGTAGTTCCTTCTTCGCCATAAATAATAGTAACGATCAAAGCGGGAATTACAGCAATTAATCTGGTAATTAATCTACGTAACCAAGGTTTTAGGCGAATATTCAAAAAACCTTCCATCACAATTTGTCCGGCCAGAGTTCCTGTTAAGGTCGAGTTTTGTCCTGAAGCTAAAAGTGCAACAGCGAAAGCAATACTTGCCATGGAAGCTCCTAAAATTGGAGTCAGCATTTTATAGGCATCATGAATATCTGCAATATGTTGATTTCCTGTTGTATGAAAAGTTGCTGCGGCTAAAATCAAAATAGCGGCATTAATAAAAAATGCAAGTAATAAAGAAACGGTGCTGTCTAAAGTGGCAAACTTTATCGCTTCTTTTTTTCCTTCACTATCTCTTGTATAATCTCTTGTCTGTACGATGCTGCTGTGAAGGTAAAGGTTGTGCGGCATTACGGTAGCTCCGAGAATTCCTATCCCGATATAGAGCATTGCAGGGTTGGTAATAATTTCTTTTTGCGGAACAAGTCCTCCCAAGATAGCATTGATTTCCGGTTTTGAAATGATGACTTCATATCCGAAACATACGAGAATGATAAACATTAATCCGGCAACAATACTTTCTATCCAGCGGAAACCTTTTGCCTGAAGCAATAGGATAATTAATACATCAATAGTTGTAATCACAATTCCCCACGTTAAAGGAATTCCAAAAAGTAAATTTAATGCAATGGCAGAACCTATAACTTCTGCCAAATCACAAGCAGCAATGGCAATCTCACAAAATATCCAAAGGATGAAATTGGTAGTCGGTTTAAAATGATCCCGGCAAGCCTGAGCCAAATCTCTTTCGGCAACCACGCCTAATTTTACAGAAAGATGCTGCAAAATCATTGCAAAAATATTTGAAATCAGAATCACAGAAAGCAGTGTGTATCCAAACTGTGCTCCACCCGCAATGTCGGTTGCCCAGTTTCCCGGATCCATGTACCCGACAGCAACCATTAGTCCGGGACCTGCAAATGCAAGATACTTTCTCCAAAAAGTAGATTTTTTCGGAACCGGAATGGAAGAAAATACTTCCGGTAGGGAGTGCGAGGTTTTATCTTTACGCCAGGCGTTTTTTAAATTGAAATTCATAAATGTTAGAAATGACTAACAAATTTAATTAAATAAATGAAAAGGAAATCTATTTTACCAAAAAATCCCGAAAATATTTTCGGGATTTTAAGTATTTACCTTGAAATCAGATTATTTTGCAAATCTTACGGACATTTTTCTGTCTATCGCTCTTTCTTCATTAGAAGCAGATGCATCAACTTTTGCGAATTCACTACCGTAACCATCAGCAGCAATAACTTGTGCTCCTACACCTTGTTTTGATAACCAATCTTTGATAAAATTAGCTCTGTCTGCAGAAAGCTTTTTGTTTTTAGCTTCGTCTCCGGTTTTATCTGTATATCCACCAATTTTAATTTTTGCATCAGGATATGCTTTCAAAATGGCAACCAAGTTCTTTAATTGTTCTTCAGAACCTGCCTCTAATGCATTTGCACTTCCTATTTTAAAATTAACATGGTCAAAATCATACCATCTATCTTTTAAAGCTTCATCGTTGGCTGCATTTTTATAGCCGTCAGTTTTTAAGAAAGTGATCATCTGATCTTCCATTCCGCCTCTGTAACCTTTTAGCACAGTTCCATTTAGATCAATATCTTCGTCAACTCTTGTCGTCATTGATGTTGATGTTGTATCCGACATTGTAGAAGAGGTATCATTTGTCGTGTTTAGAGAATCACCGGTAACTGTTGTCGTAGTGGTGCTTTCTTTTTTCTCACATTGTTTCCATAAAAAGTATCCTGCTGCAATTAATAACAATAGAGGAAGCAACCATTTCCAGATTGAACCACCTTCTGAAGATGTTGGTCTGTCCGGAAAAGTTCCGCCTTCTGCAACACTTCTGGTTACTTCAGGTTTTGGTTCTTCATGAGTTACAGGTTTTATCTCGTCCTGGTCATTGTCAAATTCATAGCGTTTTGCCCAGTCTCCGACATTTAAAGACGCTAAAGAAAGTCCTGCAGGCAATAATGTTGAAACAATCCCTTTCTGATCGTCTAATAAAGAAGATATTGATGATTTATCCAGATTATTGTCAGCTGCATATTTTCCGATAGATCCTACGGTTGCACCAGTGACAAGATTAAGGAGGGAAGAAGAAGAATGGTTGGTGATTCCCGCATAAGTAGCAATCGCATTAACAATTCCGTTCAGTTTGTCGCCAAATAATGAAGACAAAATTCCGGTAATCCAAGAATTACCCATTGCGCTTTCCCAAATATTGCCCAAAACACTGCTTGATGATGTGTTTGAAATAGAATCCAACACGACCGGATTGTCAGAATTGTTGGCTAATGCGCCCACAATGACCGGAAGTAATCCTGAAATTGCTTTTGAAATTCCGGCTTCACTTTCTCCAAGTTGCGATGCAGCCTGAGAAACAAGGGTAGAGCCCAATTGCCCTTTGATTAGATCGATGATGTTTAATGACATAATAAAATATTTTGAAATTAATGTTGTATAAATTTAAACAAAAATCTATCCAAATCTTAAATTATAAAAAAAATCTGCAAAAAAATAGATAATTTTTGCAGATTCAATAATTTATTATGTTAAGTTTTAATAAGCTTTTGCGAATAAAACCCTTCTTTTTGATGGTTTTCCGGAGATTAGAGAAACCCCTTCTTCAATATCGTCATCCTGAGGAATGCACCTGATGGTTGCTTTGGTTTCTTCTTTGATCTGCTCTTCTTCTTCAGCTGTTCCGTCCCAATGAGCATAGATAAATCCTCCTTTTTCTTCTAAAACTTTTTTAAACTCTTCATAAGAATCTACTTTTGTAAAATTATCTTTTCTAAATTCAAAAGCTTTAGTATACATATCCTGCTGAATAGTTTTCAATAAATCTTCGATGTATGAATCTAATCCTTCCAAAGGACGCGTTTCTTTTGTGAGATTATCTCTTCTGGCAATTTCTACAGATTTGTTTTCTAAATCTCTAGGACCCATTGCAATTCTCAAAGGAACTCCTTTTAATTCATATTCTGCGAATTTCCAGCCCGGTTTGTTTTGAGTATCATTATCAAATTTCACGGAAATTCCTTTCAGTTTTAATTTATTCTGAATTTCCAATGCTACCTCACTGATTTGATTTAACTGCTCTTCTCCTTTAAAAATAGGAACAATTACCACCTGAATCGGTGCCAAAGTTGGTGGAAGCACAAGACCGAAATCATCAGAGTGTGTCATAATTAAAGCACCCATTAAACGTGTTGAAGTTCCCCATGAAGTTGCCCAAGCGTGCTCGATTTTACCTTCTTTGTTGGTAAATTTTACATCGAATGCCTTTGCGAAATTCTGTCCAAGAAAATGTGAAGTTCCTGCCTGTAGCGCTTTTCCGTCCTGCATTAATGCTTCAATACAATAGGTTTCATCTGCTCCTGCAAATCTTTCCGATGGAGTTTTTAAACCTTGTACAACAGGCATTGCCATAAAGTTTTCTGCAAAATCAGCATATACTTTATTCATTTTTTCAGCTTCTTCTACCGCTTCATTTCTTGTTGCATGCGCAGTGTGACCTTCCTGCCACAAAAATTCTGAAGTTCTCAGGAATAAACGGGTTCTCATTTCCCAACGAACAACATTCGCCCATTGATTAATAAGGATTGGTAGATCTCTGTATGATTGAATCCATCCTTTATAGGTATTCCAGATGATCGCTTCAGAAGTCGGACGAACGATTAGCTCTTCTTCCAGTTTAGCTTCCGGATCTACAATGAGTTTTCCTGGATTGTCCGGATCATTTTTTAATCTGTAATGAGTTACTACAGCACATTCTTTAGCAAAACCTTCAGCGTTTTTTTCTTCTGCTTCAAATAAGCTTTTGGGTACGAAAAGCGGGAAATAAGCATTCACGTGACCTGTTTCTTTGAACTTCTTATCCATTTCATCACGCATTTTCTCCCAGATCGCATAGCCATATGGTTTAATAACCATAGAACCTCTCACTCCTGAGTTTTCAGCTAAATCTGCTTTTACAACCAGCTCATTATACCATTTGCTGTAATCTTCGCTTCTTGAAGTTAATTTTGCCATTAATTTTTTTTTAATTTTTTAACTTTTCTAAAATTATGTAATCTAAAAATAAAAATCTATTTTTGATAGATTTTTGTTGCCAATAAATTGGTATATTTTTGGTACAGAATGCAAATATAATTTAAATTAAAAAATTTTTACATTATCATGAAAAGAAATATACATAAAAGTTTGTTTGGAATGCTAAAATCGAAAGGTATTTTGGCTGTTTCAAGTGGGCTGCTATTAATGTCTTGTGGTGCACAGATGGGCGGATACAGCGAGACAGATGGGGTGTATTATGACCCGAATAAAGATACGTTGCCGGAGGGTGTTATCATCAATGGTAATGAAGGTAACAGAGTAGGAGAATATTATGACTACTATCAAGATGATTCTAATGTTATCTACAATTCACAATTAAATACATCAGAGCAAAACAACCGCTACAACAACTGGAGCGATTCAGACTGGAATTCTACTGCAACCGATTCAGACTGGGGTAATTTTGCAGGTAATGAAACCAACTACTACGACAACTCTTGGGGTTGGGGTATGGGAATGGGTTGGGGCTCACCTTGGGGATGGGGCTACAATCCTTACTGGGGTTCTGGCTGGGGCATGGGAATGTCATTTGGCTGGGGCTGGGGTAATTCTTGGGGTTGGGGCGGCTATCCTTATTGGGGAATGGGCTGGAACAATTATTGGGGATACAATCCTTACTGGGGTGGTTACTACGGAAGCCCTTATTGGGGTGGTGCCGGTTACTGGGGTTATAACAGAGTTCCTTATGTAAGAAGTGGTGCTAACGGAAGAGTGGGAGCATTCAGAAACAGTAATAATCTTTCTTCATACAGAAGGCCTAATACATCAGGTTTCAGAAACAATAATGATTCCGGCTTCAGAAACAACAACGGTTACAGAAACGGGAATGGTTACAGAAACGGAAACGGTATGAACAATGGTGGTTTCAGAAATGGAAACTCCAATGGTGGCTACAGAAATGGTCAGGGAGGATTCCGTAATCCGAATATGAATAATGGGGTAAGACCTTCAAGACCAAATTATAATTATAACCAGCAGCAATCTACTCCTAGAAGAAATGAAAGCTATACACCACGAGACAATGGTGGTTTCAGATCTGGCGGATTTAATTCCGGAAGCAGCGGCGGTGGATTCAGAGGTGGTTCTTCCGGCGGTGGCGGTGGAATGAGATCCGGCGGCGGTGGCGGCGGTTTCAGATCGGGAGGTAGATAATTTAAACTTAATAACTATTCTAAAAAATAATGTTAAAAAAATCTCTAGTATTAATGGGTATTACTGCAGCATTTTATCTGCAGGCTCAGGATATATCAGTTATAAGAAATTCTGTTGATGTATATTCTAATACACCAATGGTTGGTTCATCTAAATTCAATGCTATGGCGGGTTCCAATGGAGCTTTAGGTGGTGATGCAACTTCATTGCTTACCAACCCGGCAGGTCTTGGGGTAGCGATTGCAGGTGATGTTTCTGTTACTTTATCAGTTGATAACAACAAAAATACAAGCTCTTTAGCAGGTGCTTCTTCCAACTATACAATTAATAAAGCAAACATCGGTAATGTTGGTGGGGTTGCAACCTTTCAGTTGATGACTGAATCTCCTTGGAAATTTATTAACCTCGGTGCTAGTTTGTCTACACAAACAATTGAAAACTATGTAGAATCTCCGGGAAATACCAATATCTCCATTGCAAAAGATCTTGTTGACAACAACGGAAATGCTGTTGTGGGCAATCTTGCTTATTTAGGACACGCCTATAACAGATATGGAACTCAGACTAAATTTAATTTAGGGGTTGGTGCAAATTATAACAACTCTTTATACTTGGGTGCGAGTATCAACATGCATTATGTAGATCTTGAGCAATATGATAGCGCAAAATTTGGGTTAGATTTAGATAATACAGCTTATTCATTCGATAAACAATATACTCCGTATTCAGAAAAATCAAATGGTTTCTCTGCAAGTGTGGGGGTTATTGGGAAAATTACCAATCAATTAAGATTGGGAGCATCGATTGAATCACCAACCTGGTGGTCTTTAGACAGAATTTATACAGATTATTATACTGGAACCGACGGCTATATTTATGCAGATAATTTCGTTGAAGACAGAAGATTCAGATCTCCAATGAAAGCGACTTTAAGTGGTGCTTTTGTTCCTACTAAAAACTTTGCGATCAACGTAGACTATACTTTAGGATTAACAAAACCTCAGTATAAAGTTCAGGGCGAAGCTGAAAGTGAATTGAATTCTTTCTTCAGTGATTCCTACAAAAATTTGTCTGAAATAAAAGTGGGTGCAGAATACAGAATCAAATCATTACGATTGAGAGGAGGTTATTCTTACGCATCAAGTCCGTTTGATAATTTAACAATCAGTGCATTTGACAATAACGGAAATGCTGGAGATCGTAGTTACAGTAACCTGATCTTGGGAGATAGAAATACTATCGGGGCAGGTGTAGGTTATGACTTCGGAAAATTCTTTGTTGATGCTGCTTACCAAAACATTACTTCAGAATACAAGAATCCTTTTATAAGCGGAAATGAAAGTTTCGGAACAGGATATTATTCTGGAGATTTCGATGTAGCAACTCCTAATTCTATAGTTTCAGATGTGAAAAACGTAAGAAATAATTTCTTCGTAACAGTAGGATGGAAATTCTAAATTAATATTTTAATACATACAAAAGGCTTCGAGAAAATTTTCTCGAAGCCTTTTATTTTATTTTTATCTTAATTGAAATTAAATCAATGATGATGTCCTACGTGGGAATGATCATGGAATAAATGCATCATTAAAGCTAATGAAACACCCAAAATAACCAAACCGATTTTAGACCAATTGATGTTGTGGTTTTTATTACTTTCAAAAATAATAACTGATGAAATGTGAAGGAAAATCCCGCCAACAATCGCTAAAAAGTAAGGTTGCCAATCTGGGTTAAAATAATTTCCTAAAAGCATTCCGAAAGGTGATGCCAAGGCAAATAATGCTACAATTAAAATTGATGGATAAGACGCCTTTGAACCCGTTCTGTTAAATAAAAATGCTCCCAAAATAAATGAAATCGGAAGATTGTGAAACAAAATTCCCAATAAATAAGGAGAAAGCGGATTCGTTTCATTAGCCAAAGGAATTCCTTCAATAAAAGCGTGAATGAAAAGCCCGACCATCAAAGCCATCGGAAGAATATTGTTTTCATTGTGGTGATGGAAATGCCCGTGTTCGAAACCTTTTGTCAGAGCTTCAAGAATCATTTGAAGTAAAACTCCACCAATGACGAAAATTCCCAAATTCCCGATATCTGAAGCATAAACTTGTGGGAAAACTTCATTCAGGCAGATGGTAATTAAAAAACCGGCACTTAGAATTAACAGATTTTTGGCAAACTTTTCTTTCTGACCAAAATATTTCCCTAACAGAACTCCGGCTAAAACGCTTAAAATAAGTAAAATGAAAATCATTATTTCTTTTTAAACAAATTAATACAACGTGGCGAAATCTCTTTATCAAAATCATTCAGTTGATAATCTCCCCATATTTTAATTCTTTCAAAACCGCTTTCTTCAGCGTAATTTTTAATGGTTTCTAAGGTATGAAGTTTTACTTTTTCAAAATAATGATGAGATTTTCCGTCTGCTTCAAACTTAATGTCCTTTACAATATGTCTGCCTTCAATTTTTTTTGAAATTTTAAAATCAATTCCTTTTCTATGAATACTGCTTTCAGGAACCAGATTGTTTCTCACGAACTCTTCATTCAGATAATCTAAAACAAAATATCCGTCTCTTTTTAAAGCATTGCTAACCGATTTGAAAACCTTCTTGTCATCTTCTTCATTGTCGAAATATCCGAAACTTGTAAAAAGATTAAAAACCGCATCTACAGGATCATAATCAATAGGATTTCTCATGTCATGTACATCAAAAATCAAGGTCTGATTTTCAAATTGTTTGTTATGCTCAATGCTTTGTCTCGAAAGATCCAAACCTAAAACATCATATCCCAGTTTATTCAAAAAAACCGAATGCCTTCCTTTTCCACAAGCCAGATCAATGATTTTCGCCGATTGAGGAAGCTGTAGCTCTGAGGTAAGCTTTGTAATAAAATTTTCAGCTTCTGTATAGTCTCTGTTGCTGTACAGCAAGTGATAATAAGGGGTGTCAAACCAAGATTCAAACCATTCCATCCTGCAAAAATAGTGTTTTTTGGTTGATGGTTCATTGTGGTTGGTTGATGGTTTTATTAATAATGATGATTTCTATCAACTATTAACTGACAACCAATAACTAAAATCGCTATTTTTGCAAAATGGATACAGAAAATCTAAAAATTCAGATAAAAACATTCTTTGGCTTGGAACCAATTCTTGCTGAGGAAGTTAAAAAATTAGGCGGAAGAAATGTAGAACTTAAAAACCGTGCCGTAAACTGCGAAGGCGATTTAGGTTTTTTATATAAAATCAATTACTCTGCACGAACTGCCCTTAAAATCCTTATTCCGATTGTAGAGTTTAAAGCGTTCAACGAAAGTAAATTTTACGATAAGCTTTTCAAATTTGAATGGGATGATTTTATGAGTGTTGACCAGACTTTTGCGATTGATTCTACCGTAAATTCTGAAAGATTCAAGCATTCTCAGTTTATGACTTTTAAAATGAAAGATGCTATCGTAGATTTCTTTCAGAACAGATACGGCAAAAGACCGAGTATTGAAACGAAATCTCCGGACATCAAATTTCATTTGCACATCGACAGAGAATTGGTAACCATTTCTTTAGATTCTTCGGGAGATCCTTTGTTTAAAAGAGGCTACAGAAAAGAGCAGGGTGAAGCACCAATCAATGAAGTTTTAGCAAGCGGAATGCTGCAATTGGCTGGTTGGGACGGAAAAGGAAATTTCCTTGATCCGATGTGTGGTTCAGGAACTTTGTTAATTGAAGCGGCAATGATTGCTTTAGACCTTCCTGCACAGATTTTCAGAAGGAGATTTGCTTTCCAGAACTGGAAAAATTATGACCACGAATTGTTTTCAAAAATAAAAGAGGTTCGTGTGAATCGTGTGAAAGAATTTACAGGAAAAATTGTTGGTTATGATATTGATGCAAGAATGCTGAATGCTGCAAGAACGAATATCGAATCTGCCGAAATGGAAGATATCATCGAAGTAAGAAAGCAGAATTTCTTTGATTCTAAAAAAGATATGTTCCCGTTATTGATGGTTTTCAATCCGCCGTATGACGAGAGGATTTCGATTAATGACGATGATTTCTACAAAAAAGTAGGAGATACTTTCAAAACGCATTATCCGAATACTTTAGCTTGGCTGATTTCTTCAGATCTGGAAGCGGTAAAGAAAATCGGACTTCGACCTTCAAGAAAAATAAAGCTTTTCAACGGAAAACTGGAAACAAGATTCTTGCAGTACGAAATGTATGAAGGAACGAAAAAAGTGCATAAACTTGGCGATAAAGAATAAGATTTAATCAAGCCTCATAGGTTTTTAAAACCTAAGAGGTTTCAAGTTAATAAAGAATAATTATGCCTTTTGATTTCTCGATGGTTTAGAATTTTTTGCAGAAATGCTGACTTTGGATTTTTCTAAAAACTCATCAAAAAACGCTGAAGAGAAAAGATAATTATTTAAAAAAATCAAATTATACAAACAAATTATAGAGTGGAAGCTTTCTTGTGATTGCTTCCATTTTTTATGGTTTTCAAAATCATTCGGCGAAAGTAAATCTTACACAGACTTTATAATTAAATCATAAATTGTTTTAAAATACATTGTGATTCCTTTTCAAATCTTTAATTTTGAAAAATTTTCCATTTGAAACCTACTATTTCCATCGTTGTTGCCATATTTAACCGAAAAGATGAACTTTTCGAACTGCTTAATTCTCTCAATGCCCAAACGGATAAAGATTTTGAAGTAATCATTGTTGATGATGGTTCATTAATCGATTTGAAACCGACGATTCATAATTTTGAAGAAATTTTAAACATTAAATATTTTAAAAAAACGAATTCAGGCCCCGGTTTGTCGAGAAATTATGGAGCAAAAAGAGCTGCAAACGAATGGTTGGTTTTTGTAGACAGTGACGTGATTGTGGAGAAAGATTATATTGAAAATATTAAAAACAGTATTCTTACCATTCCTTGTGATGCCTTTGGTGGAGCCGATAAAGCACACAAAGGTTTCAACCTGATGCAAAAAGCCATTTCCTATTCGATGACTTCCGTTTTTACAACAGGCGGAATAAGAGGAAATAAAAAAGCGGTTTCTAAATTTCAGCCCAGAAGTTTTAATATGGGTGTAAAAAAGGAAGTTTTCGAGAAAGTTGGCGGTTTTTCAGAGATGAGAATCGGGGAAGATCCGGATTTATCGATGACACTTTGGGAAAATGGTTTTACAACGGCTTTTTTTGATACGATCGCAGTCTATCATAAACGAAGAGTTGATTTTGGAAAGTTCTCAAAACAAGTGTATCAGTTTGGTTGTGCAAGACCTATTCTGAATCAGAGACATCCGAACTATGTGAAAATTTCTTTTGCATTCCCGACTTTGTTTCTGTTGGGTTATGTTTTAGGATTTATAGAATATTTTATTTTAGGAAAAGGTTTTATTCTTGCTCTTTACGGACTATACACTTTTATGGTGCTGATTCATTCAATGATCGTCACGAAGAATATCGCCATCGCAGGAATGGCGGTTATTTCCACCTACATCCAAATGTTTTCTTACGGTTATGGATTTTTAAAATCCTGGATTCTGCTGAATATTTTCAGAATGAAACCAGAGAACGCATTCCCGAAACATTTTCATAAGGTTTAAACTAATCAAAAAAGTCTTATCAGATATTTTCTCGGTGTGAATTTTTTAAAGCAAAGATTTTTTAGCAAAGCGCTGATTTTAGAGAGCAAGGGCAAATAAATTTGCTGCTCGAAACGGGAAACATACGCTTCATCAATCAACTCGTTGATTCCTTAAATAAGAAAGATAGGTTAAATTAGACTTTGCGTTAAAAAAACTATGATTTTTGATTGCAGTAAAATTTTGCTCCGTAGGAGCAAAACCTTTGTAGAAAATGATTTCGAATATATTGAGCTCCGTAGGAGCGAAACTTTTCAAACTAAATAAATTTACATTTTGTGAGCTTGTGAAGAGCTCAAAATATTACACAAAAATATCTTCTGTGACTTTTGCGGTTAAAAATAAATAATAAAAGCTGCCGAATATCGACAGCTTTTATACAATAATTAGAATATGGATGAAATGGTTTCATGGTTTAGAACGCCTGTTTTGAGCATGCATTCTTTCATCTTTTCGTATGTTCGTTCGATGTCATGATCGAGACCGATTGAGAATCTTATAAGTCCGTCTGAAATTCCCATAGCTTCACGTTCTTCTTCAGGAATTTCTGATGAAGTCGAACTTCCGGAGCATGAGAATAATGTTTTATAAAAACCTAAGCTTACCGCTAAATATCCAAGATTTTCCTGCTGCATCATTTCCATCAGTTCGTTGGCTTTATCGGTTGTTCCTGCATCTAAAGTCAGTAATCCGCCAAATCCGTACTCTTCATGCATCATGCTTTTCATTAAATCGTGATTCTTGTGAGATTTCAAACCGGGATAAGAAACTTTTAAACCATCTTCTTCGAATCTTTTAGCAAGATACATTGCATTATGACTGTGCTGTTTCATTCTAATGTGAAGCGTTCTCAGGTTTTTAAGAATACTTGCCGATCGAAAACTGTCCATTGTAGGTCCCAGAAGCATACATGCTCCGTTGTTTACATTTTTGGTGTCATTGATAAATTCCTGAGTTCCGCAATAAACGCCGCCAACAGTATCGCTGCTTCCGTTAATAAATTTGGTTAAAGAATGAATGACAATATCGGCTCCCAAAAGAGTAGGCGATATAGAAAGCGGAGAGAAAGTATTATCTACGATCAGTTTTAAGTTGTGTTTTTTACAGATTTCCGATAACTTTCTCAGATCCGCAACCTCCAAAAGCGGATTGCTCACACTTTCGCAATATATTATTTTTGTGTTAGGCTGAATAGCGTTTTCAATAGATTCAAAATTGTTGATATCTACAAACGAAGTTTCAATTTGAAATGGTGGCAGAAAATTTTTCAGGAAAGCGTACGTTCCACCATAAATAGTTCTGCTCGAAATAATGTGGTCTCCCGACTTACAAACCTGCATCAAAACAGAAGTAATCGCGCCCATTCCCGAAGCGGTAACGTTTGCTGTTTCGGTATTTTCCATTTTTGCTAATGCCTGTGAAAGATAAAGATTCATCGGCGACGAATGTCTTGAATACAGATAGCAACCGTCTGCATTTCCTTCAAAGGTATCAAACATTGTTTTTGCTGAAAGAAAAGTGTACGTAGAGCTGTCTGAAATTGAAGGATTTACTCCTCCGAATTCTCCGAAATACTGAAGATCCTGTATCTCATTTGCCGCATTGAATCGATCCATATTTTTTTGTTTTAAAAATGAATATTTCTGGTAATTATTACAATGATAAATTATATTTTTAGAAAATAAAACTATATAAATCTATTTTAATAGAATAAAAGTTGGTTATATTTGTTTTAATCTAAACTTTACTAAAAAATTATCTATGCAATTTGACGAAACCGATAAAAAACTACTGCAATTTTTACAGGAAGACTGTAAACAAACCACCAAAGAACTATCTTACAAGCTAGGATTGTCTGTAACGGCTGTTTATGAACGGATTAAAAAGCTTGAACATTCTGGGGTGATTTCCAAATATGTGGCGTTGGTCGATAAAACAAAAATTGATAAAAAGTTTCTTATTTTATGTCATGTAAAACTTACTCAGCACAAAAAAGAGTATCTGATGCAGTTTGAAAAAGAAGTTTTGAATTTACAGGAAGTCACAGAATGTTTCCACGTAAGCGGAGACTACGATTATATTCTTAAAATCAGCCTGAAAGATATGGATGATTACCGGAATTTTATGGTAACCAAACTCACAACTTTACAGCATATTGCAAGTACGCACAGCTCTTTCACGATTTCTGAAGTGAAAAATACGACAGAAATTGTTTTGTAAATATTTTTAGGAGCTTTTTCCCGCTTTCCGCACTCGCTATTTTATTTATTTCGGCGCGGCAGCGAAGCTGCCGC
>NZ_MAUH01000039.1:0-17263 GCF_001693475.1 Chryseobacterium sp. CBo1 | reverse complement strand
GGGGAATAAAATCGGGGGCGATATCGAAGTATCAATGAAGCGTCTGCCTTTATCCTGCTGCTTTTACTCTTTTGGTTAATTTTTTTAACTAAGTTATTAATCAATTTCACTTAATGCAAACTTACCATTGCAGTGAAAATCCTTTTTTGGAAAAAAAGATTGCAGCGGAAAGCGGGAAAAAGCTCCTAAAAAAGAACCGCTTCATCAGAACGATAAAGCGGTTTATATTTCATTAAAATATTTCCTTAAACAAATGGCATTTTCACCACTTTTGCAGGAATATTTTTATTTCTTACCTGAATAAAGATTTCAGAACCAAGCTTGAAATGAGGCTTATCAACATAAGCGATTCCCAAACCGATTTTTTTCATTGGAGACTGAGTTCCCGAAGTTACCTTTCCGATCACGTTTCCTTCTGCGTCAACAACAGGGTAGTCGTGTCTTGGAACGCCTTTGTCGGTCAATTCAAAACCAACTAATTTTCTCGTAACACCCTCTTCTTTTTGTTTTGCAAAAATGTCTTTAGACACAAAATCTTTATCAAACTTCGTAATCCAGCCTAATCCGGCTTCGATCGGTGAAGTGGTATCGTCGATATCCATTCCGTAAAGACAGAACCCTTTTTCCAGTCTCAAAGTGTCTCTTGCAGCCAATCCGCAAGGAATAATTCCTTCTTCTGCTCCTGCTTCAATGATGGCATCCCAAAGTTTTTCAGCAGAATCATTCTTGAAATAAATCTCAAAACCACCGCTTCCTGTATATCCTGTATTTGAGATAATTACATCGCTAACTCCTGCAACAGAACCTACCGTGAAATGATAATAAGGAATTTCAGAAAGATTTGTTTCTGTTAGTTTCTGAAGAATTTCAGTTGCTTTCGGTCCCTGAACTGCCAATAAAGACATTTCATCTGAAGCATTGGTCATTTTTGCCCCGAAAGTGTTGTATTTTGAAATATGATTCCAGTCTTTATCGATATTTGAAGCATTTACCACCACAAAATATTTTTCGTCGTCCATTTTGTAAACGATCAAATCATCCACAATTCCTCCGTTTTCGTTCGGAAGACAAGAATATTGTGCTTTTCCGTTTTCTAAAACATCTACATTGTTCGTCGTTACAAACTGCAAAAGATCTTTTGCACCTGCTCCTTCAATGAAAAACTGTCCCATGTGAGAAACATCAAATAAACCTGCTTTTTCTCTTACTGCAAAGTGTTCTTCCGTAACTCCGGAATATTGTACAGGCATATCAAATCCTGCAAAAGGTACTATTTTCGCTCCCAAAGAAACGTGTTTGTCGTACAATGCTGTTTTTTTCATTTTTAAATTTTATTTCTATTTTTTTATTTTAAAACTGTCAAAAGTTTCATTAAAAACTTTCATGTAATTACCATTCCAGTGTTTTTCCTGGCAATTGATGCTTATGATGAACATGTCTTTGTTTTTCTGATACAACTTAGTGATCCAGAAAAGCTTTTCTTTCTCATCAAAATATTCGTACAGATATTCGGAATACCCTTTTTTGCTGCCTGTATTTTTCACTTTTTTTTCTTCATCTGAAGAATTGTATAAGGCTAAAATAAATTTCTTCACTTCAGATTTTGGCAATTCCAAATCATGATATTCCGAAATGGTAATCGCGCCAATCTGGTTGGTCGGGAAAATATTCACGATGCCGTCATCATTAGTTGCTTTCCAGGTATCGGGCATTACAATTGAATAATTTTCACTGTCATAAAGCTCAGTTCCCAACTGTTGCGAAAAAAGAAAGCTTGTCGCAAAAATAAAAGCGGCGAATAAAATTTTTTTCATCTGTGTCATCAAAGATTGTGTTTATATTCTTCTAAAATAATTTTGAACCATTCGGTAAACTCTTCAGGATTTTTTGCCATTTCTGTTTCTAGATCTCCCAAGGAAATAAAGCGTATTTCTTCTACTTCATCCACGTTGAGATTAAAATCCGAATTATAAATTCCTGTAAATACATGGTCGAGCTCATGCTCCCAAAGACCGCCACCAACATCTGCTTTGTAGATAAAATAAAATTTTTCTGAAAGCTCGGCTTCAATTCCTAATTCTTCGTTCAGTCTTCTTTTGGCTCCTTCGAGATAGGTTTCTCCGTTTCTTGGGTGTGAACATACGGCATTGGTCCATTTTCCGGGAGAATGATATTTTTTTTTGGCACGTTTTTGCAAAAGCATTTCTCCTTTTTCATTAAATATAAAAACCGAGAAAGCACGGTGCAGCAAACCATTGATGTGAGCCTGCTGTTTTTCCATCAGACCTAAAACCTGATCTTCGGGATTTACTAAAACTACCAATTCTTCCATTCCGACAAATTTAAGTTTAATAAATGTATTTCGGAAATTTTTGGTAAAACATCATGATTAAAAGTAAAACTAAGTCTGTTGTCTGCTTAAAGCATTACCGACTATGATAAAAACCACTGATAAAACAATAAAAAAGATCAGAATATAAAGCGAATTAATAAAAACCTGTGAATAGCCAAACTTGACAACATCCACAAAAGGATAAGGATAGAAACCGGCAAAGCTCCCACGGGTAAGAATAAAAACCAGATAAAGTAATGGATAAATTGTCCATTTAGGAATCAGTTTGTAAGATAAATCCTTCTTGTTTGCAATAAAAATCCAGTATAGTAAAGCAAGAAACGGGATGATCGAATGCAAAAGTTCATCAACTATTTTCTGCATTCCTACAGGATTCCATGCAGATCGTAAAATCAATTGATAAATAAGGCCAACAACCAAAATATAAACCGTTATTGCAGTGATAATCCCTGAATTCTCTATTTTTTCAGAATTTCTGAATAATTGCAACGTAAAATGATACGCAACTATAATATTGGTAAGAATGGTAAAATAACTGAAAAATCTGATGGTCATTTCTGGTAAGGCCAGTTCAGAATTATTACGCATGAGAATATATTGCATAATAATCGCAAACCATCCCAGAATAACAAAAATTAAAGAAAAAAATCTTTTCATAATCTTTCTTTTAAGTCACATTTAAATATAATTAAAAATTGACTATTTGCCTTCAAAAAAAAATAATCAAACTGATAATTTGAATTGTTGAGCTAACTTTATGTTAATTTATTTTTAATTATTGAGGAATTGATAATGAAATTTGATTGTTTTAAAAAGAAAAATTTTAATCAAATAGATGGGATTTCCAAATTAAATGTTAAAAATTTTCTCTTATTCGTAATGTTTTAGATTGTTTTTTTAGATAAGTTAAAATTAATGCTCCTATATGAATCATATTGTGTAACTTTGCGCTTTAAAATTTTTGAACGATGGAACTAGATTATATTGAGCATATCAGTCCGATTCTAAAAGACGGAATTAAAAATTATCTGATCGATATCGACGGAACAATTACAGAAGACGTTCCAAACGAAGAGCCGGAAAGAATGGTAACCTGTGAACCATTTCCAGATGCACTGGAAACGATCAACAAGTGGTATGATGAAGGTCACCAGATTTGTTTCTTTACTTCCAGAACAGAAAATTTAAAGCAAATTACAATCGACTGGCTAGACAAACACGGATTCAAATATCACAGTGTATTATGCGGAAAACCAAGAGGCGGAAACTATCACTGGATCGACAATCATCTGGTAAGAGCAACGCGATACAAAGGTAAATTTACCGACCTTATCGAAAAACAGGTAACCATCGAAGTTTTTAAAGAAGATTAAATCATAGAAAAGGTTTAAAAATTAAACAGAGAAAAGCATAAGCGCAAAATCTTTTAGTTTTTAAATCTTTTTGCATTTTAAATATAGTATTAAGCAATTATGAAAGTTTTAGCAAACGACGGTTTAGACCAGTCAGGAATCGATGCATTAACGGAGAAAGGATTTGAAGTGATTACCACCAAAGTTCCGCAGGAATTTTTATTAGATTACATCAACGAAAACAAGATCAAAACGCTTTTGGTAAGAAGTGCTACACAGGTAAGAAAAGATATTATAGATAATTGTCCGTCACTGGAAATCATCGGAAGAGGTGGAGTAGGAATGGATAATATCGATGTAGATTATGCTAGGGAAAAAGGAATTCATGTGATCAATACACCGGCTGCTTCATCTGAATCTGTAGCTGAACTTGTATTTGCCCATTTGTTTTCAGGGGCGAGATTTTTACAGGACTCCAACAGAAAAATGCCTTTGGTAGGCGATACCGAGTTTGCTTCACTTAAAAAAGCATATGCTGCAGGAATCGAACTGAAAGGTAAAACCATTGGTATTATCGGGATGGGAAGAATCGGACAGGAAGTTGCGAAAATTGCTTTAGGATTAGGAATGCGAGTTATTGCTGCAGATAACATGATTGGAAAAGCAAGCATCAAAGTAACATTCTACAACAATCAGTTTATCAATGTTGATATTGAAACTGAACCTTTGCATGATGTTTTAAAGCACGCAGATTTCATCACCCTTCACGTTCCGGCTCAGAAAGACGGATACATGATCGGAAAAGCGGAATTTGATATGATGAAAAACGGGGTAGCTGTTGTCAACTGTTCAAGAGGCGGTGTGATTGATGAAACGGCTTTACTTGAAGCTTTAAATTCAGGAAAAGTGAGATTTGCAGGGCTTGATGTCTTCATTAATGAACCAACACCTTCAAAAGAAGTGATTACCCATTCAAAAATTTCGGTTACTCCGCATACAGGAGCTTCAACCTTGGAAGCACAGGATAGAATCGGGCTTTCTTTAGCAGATCAGATTTCAAGTATTTTGCAGATTCAGTAATTTGCCAGATATTAAAATAAAAAAACGCCGCAAATTTCTGCGGCGTTTCTGTTATATATTGTTTTTTGTTTTCAATAAATCTCTGATCTCCATTAATAATTTTTGGTCTTCAGTTGGTCCTGCAGGCGCAGCCGGAGCTTCTTCTTTCTTCTTGCCAAGGCTGTTGATCCCTTTAATCATCATAAACAAAACGAACGCAACAATCAGAAAGCTGATTACGGAAGATAAGAAATTCCCATACTTTACACCGTCCCACGAAAGTTCTGCAATGTTTTTTACATTGGCTTTCTCTAAAGCAGGATTCAAAATCAGTGGGGTGATGATGTCATCCACGAGAGATTTTACAATCGCACTGAATGCTGCACCAATAATCACACCGACAGCAAGGTCAACAACGTTACCTTTAAACGCAAATTCTTTAAATTCTTTAGCAAATCCCATAATTTATATTTTTAATTGTTTTACACAAAAGTATTATTTAATAATAGTAATCTTAAAAGTTTTTCATCATTTTTTTGATTTAAATTATAATTAGTTTTAAATAATTATGGTTAAATTTAATAAAAATCGCAATCAATGAAAATATTTACAGCAGAAAATATCAGAAAAGCAGATGATTATACCATTCAGAATGAGCCCATTTCTTCCGTACAGCTAATGGAAAGAGCGGCTTTAAGTTGTGCTGATTGGATTTCGGTAAATTGTAAGCAACATACAAAATTTGTAGTTTTCTGCGGTAATGGGAACAATGGCGGTGATGGTTTTGCAGTTGCAAGAATGCTCTATCTGAAAGGGTTTGACGTGGATGTTTTTATCAATAAAGATAAAGTAAGTTTTTCTGACGATGCTTTGATTAATTATAAACGGTTAAAAGATATTTCGGGAATTTCTGTCAAAGATTTCAGTGAAATCGAAAAATATAATTTTGAAAAAGCTGTTATTATTGATGCTCTTTTCGGTACAGGTTTATCCGGAAACTTACAAGGTATTTATAAAGATTTGACCGAAAATTTAAGCCTAAAAAACAATCCTAAAATTTCAATTGATATTCCTTCAGGAATGTTTGCCGATCAGCTTAATGAAAAGAATGATGTGATCTTTAAAGCAGATTATACATTGACGTTTCAATTCTGGAAAAAAACATTTCTTCATCCCGAAACCGGAAAATTTGCAGGGAAAGTTTTTGTTTTAGATATAAAACTGAGTTGCGAATTTATTGATAAGACAGAGTCAGATGATTTTGTAATCGATGATAATTTAATTTTAAAAATTTTTAAGCCTCGCGAAGATTTCACTCACAAAGGAACTTACGGCAAATCAATCATTGTTGGCGGAAGTTATGGGAAAATCGGAGCAGCAGTTCTTGCTACCAAATCCGCTTTGAAAACAGGATCAGGATTAACATTTGTTCTGGCTCCTTATTGTGGTTATGAAATTCTTCAGACCAGCTCTCCCGAAGCGATGTTTATTGCAGGTGGTGAGAAAAATATTACTCAAATAGATGAACAGGAAAATGCAGTGTACGGAATTGGTCCGGGATTGGGAACTGAGAAAGAAACAGAAAAAACTTTATTGAAATTTTTAGAAAATCATAAATCTCCTTTAATTTTAGACGCAGATGCGCTTAATATGATTTCTAAAAATGAAAATCATTTGAAATTAATTCCAAAAAAATCTATTATCACACCGCATCCAAAAGAATTTGAAAGGCTCTTCGGAAAAACAGAAAATTCATTTAAAAGATTAAAGGTAGCTAAAACCAAAGCAAAACAGTTCGGATTTTATATTGTTTTAAAAGATCATCACACGCAGGTTGTAAATCCTGAAGGAAAGGTTTTTTATAATATTACAGGTAATTCTGGTTTGGCAAAAGGCGGAAGCGGCGATATTCTGACGGGAATAATTACTTCACTTTTAGCTCAGAAATATTCTTCCGAAGATGCAGCAATTTTGGGAGTCTGGCTTCACGGGAAAGCGGCTGATTTGGCTGCTGAAAAACATTCAAAAGAAGCGATGCAACCGACAGATGTTATTGATGAAATCGGAAATGTCTTTCTTGATTTAAACCAAAAAGCCACAACATTGTTGTGACTTTAAGTATTTTTAAACAGTGATAATTCTAATTGCTAAAAGCCAAAAGCTAATAACATTTATTCAGGTTTTCCGTTTTCAGCTTCCGTAATTTTAAACTTTTTAGAGTAGATCATGATGACAACTCCTGCAATCATAAACGGAATTGAAAGGATTTGACCGGTGTTTAATCCTGCAAAAGAAATAAACTCGTCACCTTGAGGCTCTTTCAGGAATTCTACAAAGAATCGGATTGCCCAAAGAATAATGAAGAACAAACCAAACAGCCAGCCTTGCTGATATTTTTTGTTGGTTTTTCTGTATAAAATCCAAAGTAAAACGAATAGTAAAACATATCCTACAGCTTCGAACAATTGAGAAGGAAAACGAGGAATCGTTACTCCGTATTCTCTGCTTTGTTGTGGGAAAAGTAAGGCAAACGGAGAGTTCGGATCTGCCGGTTTACCGATAATTTCAGAATTAAAAAAGTTACCCATTCTTACAAAAGCACCTCCTAAAGCAACCACAATTCCTAATCTGTCATACACCCAGAACGGATTTTTCTTGATGATTTTGAATGAATAATAAAGCGTTGTGAAAATCAAAGCGATCGTAGCTCCATGACTTGCCAATCCGGAAAATCCTGTGAATTTCAAACCATTTTTCGTACTTATCGGTAAGAAAACGCTCCAGAAATCTTCCTTGAATAATTCAGGCTGATAAAAAATAACGTGTCCCATTCTTGCTCCCAGAATTGTTCCAATCAAAGTCCATGTAAAAAGTGGTTCAAGATATTTTTGGTTGACATTATCAATTTTGAATATTTTGGTCATCAAAACATAACCGAAACCAAATGCGAAAATAAACATCAGACTGTAAAAATGCAGCGTTATCGGTCCCAATTGAATTCCCGAAGTAGGATCCCAGATTTTAAAAGGAGTTTCCAAAGATATTGTGTCTCCGGAAGCGATTGGCTTTTCGGTTTTTAAAGCATATTTCAGCGTTTCGATTTTATCTTCAGGAATATTTGTAACATCTACCGGTTTAAAATCTTTATCAAAAAACTTGTAAGCAGCATTTTTATAGCTGTTGATAAGAATTGAATTGGTGTGGAATTGATCGGCTTCTACATTAGATTTATTAAATATAATCAGCGTGTTTCCTGTTGTATTTACGGAGGCGAATTTATTTAAATAGCTAAATTCTGTACTTGCATAAATTTTTACAGGAAATTCAGAAGAATTGATTTTTAATGTTCCGTCAGATAAACTGTCTTGGTAACTCTGTGCAAAAAAACATTGGGTAACCAAAGCAAATAACACAAGATACATTCGGAAGAAAATATTGCTCATTTCTATATTTTTAATTTGAATATTTTAATTTTTCGGGGGAACGGGATCATAACCGCTTCCGCCCCAAGGATGACATTTTGAAATTCTTTTTATACCCAGCCAAAAACCTTTGAAAATACCGTGAACCTGCAACGATTCTACCATATAATGTGAACACGTTGGTTCGTAACGGCAGTTTTTGGGAAGTAATGGCGAGATAAACCACTGGTAAAATCTGATAAGAATTACCAACGGTGATGTAATAACTTTATTGAAGGTGAGTTTCAAAACAATGCAAAAATAGAGTAAAAAAATGAAAATTAGTTTAAATTTGTTAGAAGTTTCAAACGGTAAACATATCATTTGTCTGATCAATCAGAAGGTTTTTCAATCTCGGTTCTTTATTAATGATCCTGTTTTTGTCTTAAAGTTTGTAACTTATATTTAAACCTTAAATTAGAAAATCTTGAATCATAATATTCCATTAGCAGAACGATTAAGACCTAAAACATTAGACGATGTTTTGGGACAGGAACATCTTACCGGAGAAAAAGGTACGATCAGAAAAATGCTGGAGAATGATACGCTGAACTCTCTCATTCTTTGGGGACCTCCCGGAACCGGGAAAACAACGCTGGCTGAAATTATTTCGGAAAAATCGGGAAGAAAGTTTTTTAAGCTTTCTGCAGTTTCTTCGGGCGTGAAAGATGTACGCGATGTCATTGAAGACGCCAAAAAACAAAATCTTTTTTCAGGAAAATCGCCGATTCTTTTTATTGATGAAATTCACCGTTTTAACAAATCTCAACAGGATTCTTTGCTTCATGCAGTAGAAAAAGGTTGGGTGGTTCTCATCGGTGCAACAACCGAAAATCCTAGTTTTGAAGTAGTTTCGGCATTGCTTTCAAGAAGTCAGGTTTACATTTTGAAAGCTTTAAGCTATGAAAAACTGGAAGAACTGATTGATATTGCCTCTGAAAGATTTAATAAAGATGAAAACACAGATTTCATTATTAAAGAAAAGCAAGCATTTATACAATATTCGGGTGGTGATGGCAGAAAGCTGATCAATTCTGTAGAATTGGTTCTTAATCAGTTTAAAAATTCTTCAACCATAGAAATTACCAATGATGATGTGATGTCGGTTTTACAGGAAACGATGGCACTTTATGATAAAAATGGAGAACAGCATTACGATATTATTTCGGCTTTCATCAAATCGATGCGTGGAAGTGATCCGAATGGTGCGGTATATTGGTTGGCAAGAATGATTGCCGGTGGAGAAGATATTAAATTTATTGCGAGAAGAATGCTTATTCTGGCTTCTGAAGATATTGGTTTGGCAAATCCGAATGCTCTGGTCATTGCGAATAATTGTTTCCAGGCAATTAACGTAATCGGGAATCCTGAAGCGAGAATTTTACTGAGTGAAACAGCAATTTATCTTGCGGTTTCCCCAAAAAGTAACTCGGCGTATGCTGCAATTAATGAAGCTTTGGCCTTTGTGAAGAAAACCGGAAATCTTCCTGTTCCGCTTAATCTAAGAAACGCACCGACAAAACTGATGAAAGATTTAGATTATGGGAAAGAATATAAATATGCCCATTCCTATGAAGGAAATTTCGTAGATCAGGATTTTCTGCCGGAAGAAATTAAAGATATTAAATTTTATGAGCCGGGCAATAATGCAACTGAAAAGAAAATCTACGATGAGCTTAAGAAGAAATGGAGCGACAAATATTAAATAAAAACGGATGTCTCAAAGGCATCCGTTTTTTATAATAAATTATTTTAATCACTATTTTCTTGTACTCGTAATAAACAAAGTTTTTACGCCATTATAGTCTTTTACTTCTAGATTTTGCGCAATTTCTGAAAAGACTCTCATATTGGTGTCTTTAAATTCATACCCTTCAATAAATACCGGAGTGTCTTTTGGAAGATTGCTTTGCTGATTAAATGAAGCTAAGCTGATATTATCGAATGGACTAACGTTGTTTTTGAATTTCACTTCAGTAAGTCCCTGGTCAGCTAGAAAACTGAATTTTTTTAGCTTTTGAGGCAGACTGGCTGCAGTTTTATAAACTTGTGTACTTTGAACAAAGTCTTTTTGGCTTTCAAACATTGCAACCGTTCCTATCATATCTCCCGATACTGCAAATTTTACATTAGGGTTTTTCTGTGCAAATAGAGTAGCAGAAGCAAAAATAAATAAAGAATATAAAATTTTTTTCATAATTAATAATATGAGCGTTAAAAACGTGATAAATGTACTTATATTTTATGAATTGTCAATGAATTTTTTAAATAATTTGTAAAATATTGATGAATAATAGTCTTTCGTTGATTTTATTAGACCCATCAATGAGATTTTAGCATTTCTATTAATAAAATTTACTTGAATAATTCATCATAAGTTTAAAAAATTAAAGAACTTCTTCCTTCCAGTTTTCTTCAATGAGCTTCATTAAAAAGTCCGGGCATTTCATCACTTTGTTGGTTTTTGCGTTTAAAAAGAAAAGAGTAGTGGAAGCTTCAGTAATTTTAATTCCTTCTTCGTTGTAAATTTCATATTCAAATTCAATTCTCACTCCCGGAATTTTTCTCATAAATGTGTGAATTTCTAATTTCTGATCGTATAGTGCTGGTTTTAAATACTTAATTTTATAATCAGAAACAGGTAACCAGATTCCGTTATTTTCGATCTCATCGTAAGAGATCCCGATGCTGCGAAAAAGTTCCACGCGCCCGAGTTCGAAATACGTTGCGTAATTTCCGTAATAAACATATTTCATAGGGTCTGTTTCTGCGTAACGTACTCGTAATGAGTGTTTTGAGTGTATCATTTTAAGCTTTAAATTATACATACAAATATATTTTTAAATAATCAATATGCGAAATATTTTTTTTTGAAAATAAAAAATGAGACCTTTGTCTTCCTCCTAAAAACGACTAACCAAAGAATTAATCAGGGCATAAAAATGAACGAAAATTTAATGATGATATGGCAGAAATGCCTTCAGTTTATGCGAGATAATCTCAACGCGGCTGAAGATAATTCTGATCTTAAAAAACTTGAAAAATCTTTTGATTTACTATTCGACAAAGTACAACCGATTTCGTTGGTTGAAAATAATCTTACGTTGATGGTACCGAGCGATTTTTACAAAGAATATATTGAAGATAACTATCTGTCATTGCTTTCTGCTGCCCTGAAGAAAAACATTGGTAAAGGCGTTAAACTTTGGTATTCGGTCATGGAAAACAAGCCGAGCGGTTTAGAAAAACCGGTTACCATGAATATGAAAGGGAAATCTGTTCCCACACCAAAAGTTCAGGAGACCATGCCTCAAGGTTTTTCAGGTAATATTGTTAATCCTTTCGTGGTTCCGGGAATCAAAAAAGTAAATATCGATTCGAATCTGAAAGCTGATTTTTCTTTTGACAATTATGTAGAAGGAGAAAGCAATAAATTCGCATCAACTGTTGCTAAATCGATAGCAAAAAGACCGGGAGCAACTGCTTTTAACCCATTATTTTTATATGGAGGTTATGGTGTTGGTAAAACACACTTAGGTCAGGCGGTAGGTTTGGAAGTTAAAAACCAGTTTCCTGATAAAGTAGTTCTTTATTTGTCATCCGAAAAGTTTATTCAGCAGTTTATTTCAGCAGCGAAAGCTCATAAGCAGACAGAATTTGCCAATTTTTATCAGATGGTGGATGTTTTGATTATTGATGATATTCAGTTCCTTTCCGGTAAATCTGCAACGCAGGATAGCTTCTTCCATATTTTTGATTATCTCCACCAGAATGGAAAACAGATTATTCTTACCTCAGATAAAGCTCCTGTTGATATTATGGATATTCAGGACAGAATTGTTTCCCGTTTCAAATGGGGACTTTCTGCAGAGATCAAATCTCCGGATCTTGAAACCAGAAAAAAAATTATTGAAGACAAATTGAGCAGAGACGGTATCGTTCTTACCGATGATATGCTTGATTTTCTTGCTGCGGAAGCAAAAACCAACGTAAGAGAACTGATCGGTGTGATCAATTCGGTGATTGCTTATTCTACAATTTATAAATCAGACTTGAGCCTTGAGCTATTAAAAGAAACGATCAATAAGATTGCGGCAAATCAGAAAAAGATCATCAATATTCCATACATTCAGGAAATTGTTTGTGACTATTTCGGAATTAAAAGAGAGCAGCTTTTATCGAAAACGAGAAAAAGAGAAATCGCACTTCCGAGACAATTGGCAATGTATTTTGCAAAAGAATTTACCAATGCTACATTTACCAAAATTGGTGAAGAAATGGGTGGAAAAGACCACTCAACCGTAATGTATGCCTGCGAAACAATTAAAGATGTTTCTAAAATTGATAAAGAAGTAAAAAAATACGTAAAAGAACTTACTGAGAGAATCAAAAGCTAAGTTCTATATTAAAATATTTTAAGAAGGGGAATAAATCTATTCTCCTTTTTTTATTTAGTTTTGTTGCAGAATTTAATCTGAATTTTTTAAAATTGTATCAATGAAAATTTTAATGGTTTGCCTCGGAAATATCTGTAGAAGTCCGTTGGCAGAAGGAATTATGAAATCTAAGCTTCCTGAAAACTTTCAGGTGGATTCTGCGGGTACGATTAATATGCACGAAGGAAGCCGTCCCGATAAAAGATCAATAGAAGTAGCTTCAAAAAACGGGATTGATATTACTAAACAATCTTCAAGACCAATCAAGCCGTCAGATTTAGATGAGTATGATAAAATTTTCTGTATGGATAAAAATAATCTTCGTGATGTGCTTTCATTGGCGAAAACAGATCAGCAGAAAAGCAAAGTTTCTTTATTGATGCAGGATTTAAACTTAAAACATTTTCCACATGAAGTTCCGGATCCTTATTGGAGCGGTTCGGAAGGATTTGATCAGGTTTTCAGTCAGATTGATGAAGCTTGTGAAATTATTTCAAAAACCATATTAAAATCTCAAACTCAACCTAAATCTTAGTCTAAAATCATGCTTTTTTTACTTCCCGCATATCTTTCAGAAAATACTTCTATCAGTCATTTTGCTCCTGTAATCAAAGAATATATCATGCAGACTGACTACTTTTTTGTTGAAAACGAAAAAACAGCAAGAAAAGTGGTGAAATTTTTTGCACCTGAAAAAAAACAGTCAGATCTGAAGCTTTTTCTTTTAGATAAATATACCGAAAATGCAGATATTAAAGAAGCTCAGGAACTAATGATGAAAGGTCAGGATTTCGGATTACTTTCAGAAGCCGGACTTCCTTGTATTGCAGATCCGGGAAATCTGATGGTAAAATGGTGTCATGAGAAAAATATCAGAGTGATCCCGATTTCAGGACCGTCGTCTATTATTTTAGCTTTAATTTCGAGTGGTTTCAATGGGCAGGAGTTTACTTTTAATGGCTATCTTCCAATTGATAAAGGCGAAAAGAAAAAACAGATTTTATATCTTGAATCCATGGTTCAGAAAACCGGTTATTCCCAGATCTTTATGGAAACACCTTATCGAAATAATGTTCTTTTCGAGGATTTAATTAAATTTTTATCACCCAATACAAAACTTTGCATTGCGGCAAATATCAACGATCCGGAACACGAGTTTATCAAAACAAAAACAATAAAGGACTGGCAAAAGCAAAAGCCGGAACTGCATAAAATTCCGGCGGTATTTGTTTTAGGGAAGTAAGTTGTTATCAAAAAATAGCGACAAATAATTTTTTGGTAATTTGTCATTCCGTAGGAATCTCAATATAGGATTAGAAGCTTGAAACTTTGCTTAGATTCCTATGGAATGACAAAATGTGCAATTATTTTATGAAAATTTTCACATATCATTTATCACTATTTTCTATTTCTCCATTTTCTCCAAAGTAAAATAACAATCGGAATCAGCAAAAAGAAAGGCCAGAAAGAAATTATTCCAAGGAAAAAGGCGACAAAACTATTCCAACCCTCGGTGAAAGAATCCCCAAAGCGACTACCAAAACCAACTTTTGAAGTGGCAGAACTTCTTGCTTTTTCTTTATATAAAACCAGATTCAACGTGCTGTAGTTTACACGATCGTCAATAAAACGAAGTCTTCCTTCAGCGATATCTATTTCGTCTTCCAGCTCACGAATATTCTCCTGAATTTCCAGCATATCTTTCGTAGTTTTTGCACTTCGAAGCATATCACGATATTTTTCAAGATAGATTTTTTTGTTGTTTAATTTTATCGAAACGTCGGTATATTCTTCCGTCACATCATCCGAAGAAATATTTTTAGATAAAACCGAACCGATTCCATTGGAAAAAGAATTTACCAGAGCATCAAAATTCTTGTGCGGAACTCGAATCGTTAAAAACGATTTTTCATCTACATCAGTATTGGTAAAACGTTCTGTCTGGATATAAGCATTATTCTTTTTTACAATTTCACTGGTTTGATTCTGAGCTTTTTTAATATCTCCAACCTGAATTTCTATTTCACCGTTTTTAATAATTTTTTTTGCAATGACATTGTTTTTTGGTGCAGAAATATTAGGTTCTTCGTTTACTGATTTAGCAGAAATCATTGCACTTTTCGGAAGTTCTTCTTTAGGTGGAGGTGGAGTTTCAAATACAATAGAAGCATCAACTTTGTCGTCTTGTACTTCGAGAAGATTTGCCTGAACTTCATGAGAATTTTCAGATTTGTTACAATGAACGAAAGTTATGAGTGAAAGGGCAATAAAAATGTTTTTCATATATCAGTTTTTGGGAACTTCAGCAAAAACTATGCTTAAAATTCAGAATTACTTTTCTATTTTTATGGAATGAAAAAAAGTCTTTTAGCATTCACTTTATTACCATATTTCATTTTCGCTCAGGAAACCCCGAAACTGACAGATGAAATGGCGATCAAATTATCTGAAAAACCACTTCATTGCATCAATCAGGAATATCCGAATAAAACAGCGCATATTATTAACAATGCGAATGAAGTCCCTTTAACTCCAAAGGATCTGCATCCCAGTTTTTATGGTTGTTTCGATTGGCACAGCTCTGTTCACGGTCATTGGATGTTGGTTCGCTTATTAAAGACAAAACCAAACTTATCTGTTGCAAAAGACATCGAGAATATTCTTGACAATTCATTCAAAAAAGAAAATCTTCAGACTGAAGCCGATTATTTCACAAAATATCAGCTTACAACAACTTTTGAAAGAACTTACGGTTGGGCATGGCTATTAAAACTTGATGAAGAATTAACAAGCTGGAATCATCCTAAAGCTAAAATATGGCATCAGAATTTAAAACCGTTAACAGATAAAATTCTGAATTCATGGAAAGCGTATTTGCCAAAACAGACATATCCGAACAGAACGGGAGTTCATCCAAACACTGCCTTTGCCATGGCTTTTGCAATTGATTGGGCAAGAGCTAATAAAGATAGCGGCTTTGAAAATCAGTTAATTGAAAAAGCAAAATATTTTTATTTAAAAGATGAAAAAACACCGGCTTATCTTGAACCGGATGGTTCCGACTTCTTTTCTCCAAGTTTAGAAATTGCAGATTTAATGAGAAGGGTGCTTCCTCAAAAAGATTTTGTACAATGGCTGAATAAATTCTACGAAAAACGAAGTTTAGAGAATATCGAAAAAATTCCTGTTGTGAGTGATCTGAGTGATTACCAAACCGTACATCTCGTTGGCTTATCTTTTTCTAAAGCATGGTGTATGAAAGGAATTGCAAAATCTCTTCCGGACAATCACCCTTTAAGAAAGGATTTCCAAAAAACGGCAACCGTATTTTTGAATAATGGTCTTCCGTTGCTTTTTCAGGGGAATTACGGTGGTGATCACTGGTTGGCAAGTTTTGCAGTTTACGCTTTGGAGGATTAAAAGGCTGGAAGTTTGATGATGGATGAGGGAAGTTATTAAAAACTGAAAAAACTTTCAACATTTTGATTAGAATCAATATCTGATTCCAAGTTTTTTAAGAATAAAACTCAAAAGCCATATCGGACCAATTAAAAGAAACTGAAGATCTTTTAAGAAGGATGGTTTTTTGCCTTCAATTTTATGTCCTACAAATTGTAAAATCCATGTAATTACAAAAATGGCAAGATAGAAAATCCATGATTTTGTTCCGAATGTGACATTAGCCAACGAAACAAAATGCTCCATCAAAAGCATTATAAAAATCATGATGATCGCAATTCGCCAAGACAGTCGGAAATAAAAAATTGTAACTAATGTTAATGCAACAAAACTTGCCACACTTAGAAATCCGTAGTATTTCAGGTAAATATTTGGAGTCGGAATGTAAGAAATAAAACCTAAAATCGTCCAGAAAATCAGTGGTACGCAAATCCAGTGAATCAGTTTATTGGTTGCGTTTCTGTGGCTCTCGCCGTATTCTGCAAGTAACAAATCAATCTTTCTCATATCAAAATTTGGGAACACTAAAATAATAAAATTTTGCAACCGCTCAAGAGATTGCTTACATTTGTTTTATGTCTGTTTTAGAAAAATTCGGGGTTGAGATTTTTACGCAGGAAACCATTCATCATAGAATCTCGGCGGATAAACCCTTTCGTCCGGATAATCCTGCGTTTTTATTTATCAAAAGCGGAACGATAAAGCTACGCCAACATCTCAGCGACCTTGAACTGACAGCTAATACTTTCATCGTAACAGATCCGCAAACTGTGTATGAATTGATTTCTATCAGTGATGATTTTCAGTCGAGGATGGTTTCTTACAAGCGTGAATTTATTTCTGCTTTATCTTTGAAATTCAACAGGCTAATTACCTATCGTTATTTCCGTCAACAGATGAATGTGGGGGTTCCGTTTTCACAAGATGACTTGGATGTGGTTTGGAAGAGCGTCAATTTCTTAAAATATATTCTCGATTCTGAAACTGAAATGACTTACAAAAAGGAGATTGTAGAGTAGTCATGGTCGGAAGATTTTTCTTCCGACTTTTTTGTGTTTTAGTAAAACAAGAAATTGTTTTAATTAATTGATTATCAAATATTTATGTTGTTTTTTTAGTTTAAATTTTGTATCTTTATCACTG
>NZ_MAUH01000038.1:0-19967 GCF_001693475.1 Chryseobacterium sp. CBo1 | reverse complement strand
GATGTCTTTTACGAATTTTTCGGAACTTTTCTTTTTAGGTGTTTCCATAATTAAATGTAATTCTTTTTTTGAAAACACTCCTTAACTTTTATACTATATAATGTCTACTTTTTGCTGACGATTTACATCTATCAACAACTTGGTTAACATAGCTAAAGTACTTTAATTTATTTTAAGAATATTTAAATTTCATAAAAATTATTTTTCCAAATCCTCTTTCCCTTTACTCTGTAGGAATAATATCTGTATAGTAAATAAACGAAGTACAATCAGAACTTCGTAGGGTTCAATTTTTTGGCCACAATATATTTAAGTGTATTAGAAAAAACCATACATCTGAAAATTTACTTTTCCATTAGAAATCAACAAATTATGTGGGATTTAGAATATTTAAATATACCAAGGGAATTTTAGTAATTTGTAGTAGATATCATTTACCAAAAAAATATTTTTTTGGTGTTTCGAACCTAAATTTACTATAACAATAAAAAATGCTAATCTGGATTATTCTGAAATAAAAAACAAAAAAATGGCTCAATTTGGATTAAATTGGAGCCATGTGGATGGTTGTGAACTTAACAGGACTCTATCGAAACCATTTATTAGCAGATATAGATAATGTGTTGGAAGTATTAACTGGTATTTAAGTTATAAAAATGAAATCAGAAAATTGTCTATGTATGTATGAAAGTTTTCTGATAAATAGGAATATATCATAATGTTTTTTTTCTATATTGTTATCAAATTTGATTAAATGTAAGAAGGAAATATTACTATTTGTAAAAAAATATCAGAATGAAATCACTTTTCTTTTATAACACTCGGAGGATAACCGAATTCCTTTTTAAAGACAGCGTAAAAATGGGATAAATTTTCAAAGCCTAAATCAAGATAGATATCAGAAGGTTTTTGCTTTTTCTCTTCAATAAGAAAATGCGCTTCCTGCAATCTTCTTTTTATCAGCCAACGATTAGGTGTTTCATTAAAATGGATTTTAAAATCCCGTTTAAATGCTGATAAACTACGACCTGTAAGAAAAGCGAAGCGCTCCAGACTAACATTAAACTTATAGTTTTGCTGCATAAATTTTTCCAAATCCAATCGTCCCGGAATCCCAAAATCGAAAAGAACATCTGAAAGCTCAGGGTATAATTGCAATAAAATGAGCAATAATTCTTCTCTCTTCAGGTCTGAGAATTTATCATTGATATTTCCTGAATTGTTGTAATAGGGTTCTAGTGATAATAAGAAACTATTGATTAAGTCGTCCTTCTTCAGTTTTATAAAAGCATCCTTCGAAGTGAAATTTTTAAATAGAATAGAATGTTTTTTCTGAAATGACTTTAAAAAATCTTCATCCAAAAAGATGATTACTTTTTCAAATTCATTATTGTTTTTTACTTTATTGTATCGAGCCAAACGATTTTTGCGGACTATGCAACTTTCGCCTGCTTTCAGGACATAATGTTTATTGCCGTCATAGCCATTCATTGTTCCTTTTGCGAGGAATAGGAAAAAATGCTCAGCGATGAATTGTTCTGCAGAAAGCGCCGGACCAATGAAACAGGATTTTATTTCAGTTATCTTCATTTCGATAATTTAAAAATATCATCGGCTTCTAGAATTTGCTTATCATAACCATTCGAAACAGCATTTATCATTGCTTTGCCTACTTCTGAAAGCTTCAATGTTTTCACAGGAAAGAAAGGTGATAATAGTGGACCAATAATTTTATAGACTAACTTCACATTTTTCTGACCTTTACTTGCAGTCATAATTGCAGGGCGGAAATTATATTGTCCTTTGAAAGGCAGTTTCATCAAAGCATTTTCGGTTCTGCCTTTTACTCTTGCCCACATTACTTTTCCTTTTTCTGTGCTATCTGTGCGATTTCCCGATACATAAATAAAAGTCATTTCCGGATTAATTTCAGACAGCGTTGTTGCAAATGGAACCACAAAATTATAGGTCTTTTTGGTAAAACTTTCTTCATTTTCTCCAACCGAACTTACACCAGCACAAAAAAAGCATCCTTCATATTGTTTCAATAATTCTAGATGATTTTTAATTTCCGAAAAATCTTTTACAATGAGCTCTTTCAGTTTGGGGTGGGTTAAGCTGTAATTTCTTCTTCCAATAATCAGCACTTCTTCCACCATATTGTTTTCTAAACATTCAAACAAAACACCTTCACCCACCATTCCTGTTGCTCCTGTTAATATTACTTTCATACGTTTACAATTTTCAAGTCAATTAAACTATTGGCAGTTGCTAAAATAGCTTCCTCATTACTTCTTGGTTGCCAACCTAAAAGATTTTTTGCTTTTTCGTTACTGGCGTGTTTTACAGAACCCAATAGCGGTGTTACCATTTTTAATTTTGAATTAAAGATAGCAAAAAACCGTATCAACCAATTAGGTACTTCTTTAGTTGGAACTTTTGCTGCTTTTACACCTAAGTTATTTTTGAGAATATTGGCAGTATCAAGAAAGGAAAGAGATTGTCCAGCAACTGCAATGAAACGTTCTCCGTTTGCCTGTGGCATCGTCATCGCTTTGAAATGTAAATCGGCAACATCACGCACATCTACATATCCAAAAATGAGTTTGGGGCAAGAACGCATTTCTCCATTCAGCATTTGCTTAATAGTTTGTATGGAATGTGAAAAATCATCGGACAAAACAGGACCTAAAACACCCGTTGGATTTACCACAGAAAGCTCCATTCCTTTACCTTCATTTGCGATAAAATCCCAAGCAGCTTTCTCTGAAATAGTCTTTGATTTTTGGTAGGGTGCTACTGTATCATTAAGTTCTGTCCAGTCTTTTTCGGTGTAAAGATTTTTGTTGGTTCCCATTCCAACAGCACCAAATGCGGAAGTAAGCACCACACGTTTGACACCAGCTTTCTTTGCTGCATTTAATACGTATAAAACGCCGTCAACTGCAGGTTTTATAAAATCGTCTTCTGTCTTGGCATCTGTGTTTGGTGTTGGTGATGCTGTATGAATTACATATTGACAACCTTTTGCAGCATCTTCCCAACTTTTTTCGTTGCTCAATTCGGCTTCTACAAAAGATAGATTTTCGAAATCTTTAACACCTCCTTTTTTAAGCATTTCCTTTACTAATTCAGCTTTTTTCATTGAGCGAAGTGTAGCTTTTACCTTATATCCATTATTGAGCAAAGTTATCATACAGTAATTTGCAATAAAACCCGAACCACCTGTTACTAAAACTGTTTCTTTATTTTCCATTTGTTTTAATTTCTGATACAAATTTCAGTTCTTTAAAGCATTGTTTATTTGCTATAAAGTCCAACTTTTTTTGTTGAAAAGTTCAAATGCTCACAATTAAATAGGATGGAATGCGGAAGAAAATATGATTGCTACTTTTTTTAATTTAAATACACACTTTTATATATTTCTCATTGAACTTTCCACGATGTTTTTTGAACTTTTAATGAAATAAAGACTTCAAATCCTGACCTAATTTTGTCTTATCAAAACGTAATTAAATACCTAAAATTTAAAATGAAAAAGACATTAATTATCATCACACATCCTGATATTGAGAACTCAGTGATTAATAAATTGTGGTTACAGGAATTAGAAAAACATCCTGAGAAATTTCATATTCACCAACTACACAAAGTGTATCCAGATCAGAAATTTGATATTGCAGCCGAACAAAAACTGGTTGAAGAGCACGATCATATTATTTTCCAGTTTCCCTATTACTGGTATTATGGTCCTGCCTTGTTAAAAAAATGGTTTGATGAAGTTCTAACTCACGGTTGGGCATACGGAAGCTCAAGCGGTTTTAAGTTTGGAGGAAAGAAAGTGGCTTTGGCGATTTCATTAGGATTGAAAGAAGAACATTTGCAGCGCGGAACACCCTTAAAATTTAATCTTGAAGATCTTACCCGTCCTTATGAAGCTATGTTTGATTGGATAAAAGCCGATTATCAACCACTTTTCGCTTACTATGGAATGACCTTTGAGCCATCGCTGGAATGGGTGGAAAGAAGTGTGCCGTTATATTTGGAGTTTCTAGAACGTTTTAATGCTGAGAAAGAAGATGCAAATGTTGCACAATTTAGCAATGAATTAAAGTAAGCACTAATTCAAATTATAAAAAAGAGATGTATAATAATGCATCTCTTTTTGGGTTAAATTAAATTTTGTCCATTACGAAGTGAAAATTGTCCATTTTTTATCAGGTCTAAATACATCAACTTTACAGGCCACAGTACGAAAAATTATTTACAATGAACAATCTCAATTGCGGTAAAATTATCAAAGAAAATCCGAAGGTTTTATCGTGGAATGATGATATTCAGGTGATGCATTATCAGACGTATCAGGAAATTATCAAAGCCAATATGTGCGTTCATATGAATATGATCAGCATTGTTCTGCAAGGCACAAAAGAGATTTTAGGATGCGGAATGAAGAGGATTGTTCCGGCCGGTTCAGGTTTTTTTATGAAGAAAGGTTCTTATCTGGTTTCCGAAAAAATTGAAGATAAAGAAAAAGGCTATGAATCAATCATCATTTTCTTTTCTGATAATTGGCTTCAGTCTCAAATCGATACCATTTTCGACTGTAAAAATAATACTCAAACGCAAGTTGAGGACTGTCTTAGCGGAGATATTGCTTTGCTGGAAGAAGATGAACTGATGAATTCGTTGATTGCTCAGTTTAAATCATATTTCAATTTAAATCAGGATAAAGAGCGTTTACAGGTCTTACTTCCATTTAAAATCAGAGAATTATTTCAAGTTTTGATTTCTGCTCCAAATGGCTATCATTTTGAAAAGCGATTACGAAGTCTTAATCATCATCAGAATCAGGACTTGGTTACATTGATGCAGAACAATTACAAAGAAAATCTTTCTCTCGAGCAGTATGCTTTTCTTGCGAACTGCAGTTTATCAACGTTTAAGCGAAAGTTTGTGCAGACCTTCAAAACAAATCCCGGAAAATGGATTATGCAACGTCGATTGGAAGAGTCTTACGAATTATTAAAAAATTCAGAAAAGAACGTTACGGAAATCGCGTATGAGGTTGGTTTTGAAACTCCTGCCCATTTTATAGCATCATTTAAACAGAAATATAGAAACACACCGAAACAGTTGCAACAACAATTATGAAAAAGCCAATCTTTTTTAATTTGATGGAGAAGCTCGAAAACAATCTGCAGAAAAAACTTCCGGGAGAAAAAGCACACCAGATAATGGAAGCTATTTCTGCAAAATATTTAACATTAAAACCAACAGAAAAAACCCGGAAAAGTGCAGTGTTAATGCTTTTATATCCAGTTGATAACGAAATGTATTTTCCTTTGATTTTAAGGAATTCTTACGATGGTTTTCATTCCAATGAGGTTAGTTTTCCGGGAGGAAGATTGGAAGAAACAGATGAAAATCTTATCCAAACGGCTCTTCGGGAAGCCGAAGAGGAAATTGGAATTGAACCCGATGAAATTAAAATTCTAGGAACCTTAACCGAAATTTATATCGGACCAAGCGATTTCAATGTTTTGCCTGTAGTTGGTTATCTTCCACATCGACCAAATTTCAAACCCGATTCTCGTGAAGTTCAGCAAATTTTCGAATTAAAACTGGATTATTTTTTAGATCCAAATATTATCGATTGTAGTGAAATTGTTATTCCTGGTGATTTGGTAACAACACCTTATTATAAAGTTGAAGATCATAAAGTTTGGGGAGCAACGGCCAAAATCATTGTTGAGTTGCAGCTGGTTTTGAATGGTGAAAAATAATATTATTTATTTAGAATATTTTTGCGAATACGACTCAATGTTTCCGGTGAGATACCCAAATAAGAAGCAATCATATTTTGAGGAAAACGATTTAAAAATTCAGGATAAGATTTTATCAAATTGTCATAACGTTCTTCTGCACTCAGACTGATAGCAGAATGAACTCGTTTTTGAGTGGCAGCAATTCCTTTTTTGTCAATTTCTTTTACCATTATATCAATTGCAGGTATCGCAATTCTAAGTTCCTGCAATTTATTTTGCTCAATCATCAGAACTTCAGAATCTTCAAGAACTTCGATGTTGTAAAGAGAAGTTGTATGGAAATTATAACTTTCATAATCTCCCAGCCACCAATTTTCAATCGCAAACCGAATGGTGTGTTCCTGACCTTTTTCGTTTACAGAATACATTCGTCCCGAACCTTTTACAATGAAAGACATATACCTGCAAATATCTCCTTCTTCTAAAAGATATTGCTTTTTGCGTAAATGTTTTGATTTAAAAGTGTTTTGTATAAGAATTTTCTCCTCGTCACTTAATATCAGTGCAGACTTAGATCCAATGTAAATAAAGAGAGGTTCAAATGGTATGGAAGCCAATGGAAAAAGTATTTAACATTAATAATTACGTGAAAATACAGAATATTTATCAAACCTCTTGATAAATGTCAAGAATAAGTTACTGCATTTGTCAATGTGTATGTTTTTGCACTGTTGCAACTTTGTCCCATCAAAAAGTTTAATCAAAATCTTAAAAAAAATGGAGAAAAATAATGAAACCAGAGTTGTAAGAATGAGGAGACAAGGTTCACCGGCAGTTCTTGAATATGGTTTAGAGACAGTTGGAACACCCAATGCCAATCAAGTGGTACTTAATCAAAAGGCAATTGCTTTGAATTTTGTAGATGTAATGTTCAGAAACGGAACTTTTCCAATCAATAATTTTCCGGTAACTATCGGAGTTGAAGCAGCAGGAGTTGTAGAATCCGTTGGTGAAAATGTAAAAGATTTTGCTGTAGGTGATAGGGTAGGATACTTTTTCGCTCTTGGAGCTTATGCAGAACGCAGATTGATAAATGCTTCCGAACTTATAAAAATTCCGAATGATGTTTCTTTTAATCAGGCTGCAGCAATTATGGCGAAAGGTCTTACCGCAAGAATGCTCATCAAGCAGGCTTATCCTGTGAAAAAGGGAGATACAATATTAGTTCACGCAGCAGCGGGAGGAGTTGGTTCTTTAATAAGCAGATGGGCGAAAGCTTTAGGAGCAATAGTGATTGGAACAGTAGGAAGCAGCGGTAAAAAATCTTATGCTCTCGGCCACGGAATTGACCTTGTTATTTCTTTGGATACCGAAGATTTAACCGAATCTGCAGACAATTTCACAAAAGGAAAAGGAGTAGATGCTGTTTTTGATGGTGTCGGAAATGCAACTTTCAATGATTCTCTTAATGTCATTAAAAATGGAGGAACATATTTGTTGTTCGGAAACTCTTCCGGACTTCCTGATATTGATAATAAAGTTTTAAATGACAGGGAAATTAATTTCATCCGTCCGAATTTAGGCAGTTATTTTCCTGATAAAGCAAGTGTTCAATTCGCTGCAACAGAAATGTTTGATGCACTTCGAAACGGAATATTAGGAGAGATTAATCCTACCGTTTATTCTTTATCAGATGTGGCAAAAGCCCATCAAGACCTTGAGTCAAGTACTACAAAAGGTTCAATTATATTTCATATTTAATCATAAAAAATCATAGCAATTATGTCAAAATTAAAAAATAAAACAGCATTTGTAACAGGTGGAAGCCGTGGAATTGGAGCAGGAATCGTAAGACAGCTAGCTTTGGAAGGAGCAAATGTTATTTTCACGTATGTAAATTCAAAACAGAAAGCAGAAGATTTGGTTGCAGAGATAGAAGCTTTGGGAGTGAGAAGCATGACAATAAAAGCAGATACCGGAAACTCAGAAGAAATAAATAAGGCTATTCTACAAGCTTCAGAATGGGGAATTGATATTTTAGTGAATAGTGCAGGATTATTTGTAACCGGAGAGATTGATAATACAGACAACGATTTATCTGCGTTACAGCAACAATGGGATGTCAATGTTCACGGTGTGGTAAATACAGTGCGATATGTATTGCCTTTTATGAAAAACGGAGGTCGTATTATTTCAATAGGTTCTACCGGAGCCACACGTTCTCCATATCCCGGAATTGGCGATTATGCCGCAACCAAAGCAGCTTTGGCAGCCTATACAAGAAGTTGGGCAAGGGATTTGGGAAGCAAAAATATTACTGTAAATATTATTCAGCCAGGACTTATCGACACAGATATGAATCCTTCTGACGGGCCTTTCAGCTCACATATGTTACAAGCCGTTGCGTTGGGACATTATGGTGAACCGAAAGATATTGGAATGGCTGTCTCATTTTTAGCAAGTGATGAGGCGCGTTATATCACAGGTGTGACTTTAAATGTTGATGGCGGACAGACAACATAATCTAAGATTAATTTCATTATCGAAATTGATATTAAAAACGAAAGCCTTTCAAATTTGAGAGGCTTTTGTTTTTTCATTAAAATTATTTTTGTTTCGAAAGATATTCTGCAAACTGTTCATTCAAAATCTCACATTCCTTCTGCAAAATTCCCGATTCAATTTCAGGTTTATTTCCCCATTTAGGAATATTTTCAGTTTCTAAAATTTTAAATTCTGAAGATTGCCCGCCAACAAACGGAACGGAAACTCCGAAAACCAATTTCGCAATTTTATGGTGTCTGATCAGATAAGAACACATAATACAAGGTTCATGCGTAGAAAACATCACGGATTTATCTAAAACATCACGGTAACCATTTTCCAAAGCATCTTTTACAGCTAAAATTTCTGCGTGCTGCGTAATATCTCCACTTGATTTTCCTGATTCTACGCCTCTTCCAATAATTTTATCCTCAAAAACGAGAATAGAACCGACTGGTGGATTTCCCTTTGCTAATGCCTGTTTTGCAAGTTCAATGCATTCAAGCATATATTTATTCTTGTCCATTTTTTCAATTTAATTAGATTCTGCACCTCTGTTGAAACCAATCGTATTCCGGTAGATTTGAGGAGAAATATCCGTTTTATTCTTAAAAAGGCGACTAAAATAATATTCATCTTCATAGCCCAATTCGTAGGCAATTTCTTTAATTGTCTTATCAGTAAGATACAATTCTCTTTTGGCTTCAATAATGATTCGTTCCGTAATCAAATCAGAAAGCGTTTTATTAAAATGATTTTTGGTAATCCTTGCAAGCGAAGCTGGAGTCTGATTCAATAAATCTGCATAATCACTCGCTGAATGTTTTGTCCGAAAATGATCTTCAATCGCATTTTTAAGATTCTGAATCACAAACTGTTGCTTAATATTTGCCGTTTCAGAATTTTGAATAGTTTGCTGTTCCAATTTTATTCTTGTCGCGGTAACCAATAAAATTTTAAGATAAGAAATCAAAACTTCATCTTTCCTGAAAGCATCGTTTTTAAGTTCATTAGCAATTCCGTTAATCAAATTTAAAATCGAACTTTTACTGAAGTCATTTAATTCAATAAAAGGTTTCTGATAAACATTATTAAAAAGAATTCCATTCGCTGCAATCTCTTTCTGATGCCTGTAAATACAAAAAAAATCGTGATGAAACTGTATAGAAATTCCCGTAATCGGTTTTTCAGATTTCAACATAAAAGGCTGATAAGGATACAATGCAAAAAGCGTATTTTCCTGAAAACTATAGTCGCAAAGATCAACTGTTGCAACGCCTTCTCCCGAAGTAATCAGTATTAAAGTAAAATAATTATTCCGCTGAATATGGTCAAAATAGCTGTTGTTATCAAACTCAAAAAGCTTGAAAGCCAGATTCCCGTTTTGCTCATTCACGAGCGTGTAGACCGATTGTGACAACATTTTATCTGCAATTTAATTATAATTTTTAAAAAATATCTGCAATTTTTTTGATCTCTAACTCTGAGCTCTTTTATAAGTCAACGGCTCTGTGAGCTTTGTGTTCAAATCCTATTGTAGTTAATTTATTTGTTTTTAAACAAAACTGCCCTCCGAAAAATTTCAAAAGGCAGTTTAAAAACAAGATTAGAAAATCAAAATATCATAACCTTCATTTCTCAAATTCAGGTGACTCGGCAAACCAGGCGTTCCCGGAACCTCGTTTTTGTTAAGTAACTCATATCCGGAAACTTCTGTTCCAAATACTGCCACACAACCTTTAGAAAGACCGTGAACGTAATCCTTCACCTCATTGTAAAGCCCGTGAACAGGATGGTCTTCTTTTTCCAATTGTTCCGGCCATCTGATTCCCGTTCCTTGAAAAATGATTTTCACATCTTCACCTGCGTGCTTGAATTCGTAAGCTGAAGCCAAAGCATTAAAAACTCTTCCCAAAGCTTCTTCCGAACCAGATTTTGGGTCAGAAAGAATAATAATTGCTGTTTTTTTCATTGTATAAAAATTTAATTTACACTGCAAAGATGTGGGAATAAGGCTCGCCAAAGAATGGATGATTTTCACTTTGTAATGGAGATTTTTTTTGATGATTTTTTTAGGAGCTTTTTCCCGCTTTCACTACTCGCTTTTTTGCCCATCACTTTACCCCGTGCTTGCAAAAAGAGCTCAAACAGGCCGTTCAATCGGGGCTATTGTTTTCACCAATCAATCAAGAGCAAACCATAAAAAAAATAAACACAAACACATCTTCCCGAAACAAAAAAAGCGAACTTTCCCAAAAAAAAGCTCGCCCAAACCCGAAACCCGCAAATCTCAAAATTTGAATCCCGAATCCCGAATCTTGAATCTCGTATCCTACGATCCCGGCTTCACAAAAGTTTGCCAACCTCTCATCGTTTCAATAAATCTTTCGCTCAATCCGCCTTTGCGAAGAAAGTCAGCCGTCACAGGCAATTGCGGACTATCATACATCGGATTCGCTTTTACTTGAAGCGGAAAATCCCGTTGAAGAATTCCTGCTCGTGCAATCAGAACAAAATCACAGCCTTCATCCAGCAATTCTTCGGCTCTCTGTGCACTCATTATTTTTCCTGCTGCTCCCAAACGAACACCTTTTCGGGGAAGCTCTGTAAAAACGCTCAGCATAGTTTTACCCTGAAAACTTCCATCTCTCACCAGTTGCGCCGAATCCCAAAGTGCCAAATCAAGATAATCAATCAGTTCTTTATCAAAAATTTCAGCAGTAATTTCACGTAATTCTTCCAAACGCAGTCCATATCGTTCGATTGATAAACGCCATCCAATTTGAAAATCATTTCCACAAGCATTTCGTATTCCTTCAATCACTTCAATCGTGAAACGGGCTCGGTTTTCTACACTTCCTCCGTATTTATCAGTTCTATCGTTGAGATTTGGTGAAAGAAATTCAGATAAAATCCAACCAAAAGCACCGTGAACAGAAACGCCGTCAAAACCCGCCAACTGCGCTCTTTTGGCTGCTTCGATAAAACTGTCACGAATTCTTTCTACCTCTTCAGTTGATATGGCTTTGATATCTTTCAATGTTTTGCCTGATGCAGGAGCAGGAATTCCTCCCAATGACGGAACAGCTCTGTGACCTGCGTGATGCAATTGTACAGCCGACAAAGCTCCACCTTCACGAATTGTCGTAGCCATTTTAGTCAATCCAGGTAAATGTTTATCACTGTGAATTCCCAACTGTCGTTCAAAGGCTATTGCACCGGCTTCAACCGTAGATGCACTGGTTTGAATTAATCCATAGCCACTTTGAGCTAATTGTTCCATCCAGAATTGGTCGTATTTAGAAGCTGTACCATCAAAATCACTTTGTTGACTGGTTAATGGAGCCATCATAAAACGGTTTCTCATCGGAGAACCGTGAAGAAATGTGAGAGGTTTAAATAAATCAGAAACAGACATTTTTGTAATTTTTTGTTTTTTACTTATCTATTTTGTCTGTTGCAAAGTTGAAGTTTTAGAGATTCGCTAAAAATGGATGTTTTTGACTTAATAATGGATTTATTTTATAAATGAAAATGGCGCCAACTGAAGACAATTGGCGCCATTTGGCTGTGTGTGATCTTAACGAGCGTATCTTCAAACACTTTTGTCGATGATTTGATTCGTTTGAGCCAAATTAAAAAGGAATTAGCAATTCCTAATTCATCATTTAATTTCTAATATTTTGCAATGTAATTTTTAGATATTCGAAACGGTCTAGACTGACCTCGCTCGGCATTATTTTACATCGATTGCCTATTAACTTCACATCAAGATTTTATAAATAATACAGTATCTGGTTATTCTTCCATAATTTTTTTGACATATTCTACCCATTGTTTGTTGGCAATAGAGTTGTCGAGATAGTAATCTGGCTGAATGCTTTTGTCATCAATTGCCATTTCTGGTATTCTGTAACTTTTGGAGCGGGCATATCTTAATTCAAAATTTCCATCAGGAGAGACAACATCACTCATATTAGAGATATCTAAAGCGCCACTTGTCGTTGTTCCAAAAAGTTTTACTTTTTTACTTTGCTTTGCTGCCAGCAAGAATTGTTCTGTGGTACTCGCATTTCCATTGTTAATCAGGATAGCAATGTTTTTAGGAGATGGTAAAACCTTATCCAATTTTTTGACTTTAACGATTTCATCAGACAAACTGATGAATTTACCAAGGTTATTGTTCAAGGTTTCATAAGCTTCTTTATAGGCTTTCTGATGTTCCTCGTCGAAATTTTCATTTTTTGACAAACCTAACATCACCTCATTATTTAAAGGTGTTGACAGGTGTTGTAAACCCACAGTACGTATCGGGTTGGTATATAGAAAAGGAATCAATTTTTCGTAAGATGTATCAGCACCTCCGCCATTATATCGAACATCGATGATCAAATTCTCCGTTTTTTCTATGTTAACTGAATTGGCTGCGATCACGCTGTCAATTTGTTTTTTATAATCCAGATCAAAAGCTGGAATTCTTATGTATGCTGTTTTTCCAGACAATATTTGAAAATAGGATTTATTGCCTGCGTACAAAAATTTGATGTAATCCTTAATTTCTTGTGTATCCTCATAGGTTTTTGACAACCTTTTCAAATATAAGACGTTCCCAATATTTATGAGGTTATTTCCGATGATATCTACCTTTTGATTTTCCCTTTTAGAAAAATCTTTCATCCACAGATCAGCTTCCTTTTTGTTATTATTTACTAAAAATTTTAGTTGATTTGGAGTCCAGTTCGTCTTGTCTGCATTAATGATAAATCCGCTATATCCATCAGCTGTTTTGATGATCCCTACTTTATATGTGCCGTCACTCCATACTCCTTCCAAAGTAGGTGTAGATATCAGATTGATTCTTTTTTCAAATTTCGAATAATCAATTTTTACTATAGGCTGCTCTTTAATCTTCTTTTTATCAATTACGTTATTTTGGTTATGGTCATTTTTAATAATTGAGAATCCAAAATGTCCACTCCTAAAGAATTTCGACCATTCATAAATCACGCTCTGACATTCTGGAAGTGTTTTTGCCCCTTTTGCCTTTTCCAATATTTTTTGATTAAGGATATTGTAAGTGTCTTGACCTTTTTTATCAATAGTATAATGAAAACCAGCATCATTTTCCTCAAAAGTTTTTTTAGCCCAGAGGAAGTTTGCTTCGCAGTCACACTCCTGACCAAAAGTAAATGTTGACATTAGAATTAATAATAAATTCAATGCGTTAAATTTTATCATTTTTTATAGATATTTAATTATTTTTCGTGAAATGGCATAATATTTCAAATCTACTGATTATAAAATGAATTTTTAGGACTAAAAGTAAATCCATTATAATAGGCAAGAGATTCACTTAATATTTGACTACCTAGTTCCAATTTAACACTTTAGTTATTTTAATTATACAAACAATAAGTAAATTAATAAAGTAGTTGACTTTGATGATTCTGTATACAAATACAATTGTGGAGTGGGTAAAGTATTTTGTAAAAATAGAGGCTAAGTTTTAACTTATACGAATGCATCTCACATATCATAAAACTTTAAAGAATTACACCTTGAATTTTTTTCAGAAAGTCGCTAAGATCAAAAGGTTTGGAAATATAATCATCAGGGATACAAAGCTTTCTTGTTTGATCAATCTTCATATTGGCACTCATAATGATTACCGCAGCTTTATTATTGATATTGTTTTTTATTTCATTACAAAGATCTATCCCAGAGCCATCTGGAAGCATTGCATCAAATAGATAAAGATCGGGAATGATTTCGGGATTTCTTTTTTTGAATTCTTTTACTGTTCCAAAGGGATAAACATTATAACCCTCTGCTGTAAGAAAAATATCTAATATTTCTCTTATATCTTGGTTGTCTTCAACCATGAAGATATTTCTCATAATCTTACTAAGCAATACTGGAACCAATTAATTTTCAATTTATTATTTTAATTACCAAAAGTATATACACAGGTTAGTTGTAATGATCCTATAAGTTTAATAAAACCACTAAAATTTAAAATAAAGTGCTACTTGTAAGTTAATATTAATTTATTAAGACCATTTGTTATTGTAGTCATCTCTTTTAAGCTCTCTCTCTATTTCGTCCACGTACGGTAGTGGCAGAAGATACGTTTTATCAATATAGTTTAAAATGTTTTGACTGGTTTCGCTATTAACCTTTCTAATAAAAAGCTGATTACTACCTTTCAATGATTCGATAAAAGAAGTTTGATACTGATTTTTATTAAAAAATGTTTTTTCAATAGATGCTCTTTTATCATCATTTACAATAATATCTTTAAAAACTGTATTCATAAGAACCGTTTGAAAAAATGATTCGGCCGGCAAGAGTGTATGCAGGTAATAATCTTCAAAGTCCATCACCCGTTTATTATTGGTTAAAAAAGAACAGGTTTCTCTTGTGAAAATAAACCATTTACCTCCAATATAAGGTATTACCCCTTCCATAAAATTTCTTTTATAAATTAATGATGATATCTTATGGCTTAGTTCTGTAAAATGATTCTGTATTCTTTTAAGTGTATCAGGTCTGTAAAATTTTTGGTCATAATAGAACAAATAATTCCTGCCGTTATTCATGGTTAGAAACTGACGAATAATATTCTGCGATTTTAGCGGATGATCTTCGCCACTTAAGTTGATGAAATAATCCCATTCCGGGGTTACATTGAGTAAGTATTCCATGGCATTGAGCTCTGCCTGAATGACACTGAATCCTCCCGCCACAATATTTATGCTCTCAAGAATATAGACATTGGCAAAATGGATGAGGTATTGTTGAATTTGCTCAGTAAATTCTTCCTTGGCTTTTCTGTCTATATGAATCAGATAAAACTGATCACGGGTGTAGATTTTCTCAAACATTGCCTTAAAAACATCAGGTTTATGATGGATCATGATAAAATAAGCAATTCGGATCTGAGAAGACGGTGGACTGTCTGACTTTCTTGCAAGGGGCTGGATTTGTGATGCTAGAGTTTGCATTGGCTGGAATTTTAAAATCATCCGCACTTTGCAAACAATTAGATTGATGTGCGTAAGCTACGAATATATTTTTGATAATCAGTTAATTATATTATATAGTTTTAACATACATTTGCAAAGTATCAATAAAAAAGGTTCCTGCCTCTGCTACTCTGCAATAATTTAAATCAAATTTTTATCATTCAGTTTTGCTTTTTCAGATTCCCGATTGTCAACTGATTTCTTTGAGAAAGGTTTTGTTTTTAACTTTCAATGAGAAAATAAGTTTAGAGTAATGAAAAAGCATATGGAATTAATAGTAATTCTAATATCCACAAATAATTCATTAAAGTTGCACTTACCGGAAAAAAGATCGGAAACTGCAAAAATTTATGATAAGTTTCAAGAATCTACAATTAATTAACCCCATAATCCGTGCAGTTACAGAGTCCGGGTATTCCCAACCGACTGAAGTACAGAATGCTGTAATTCCAAGTATTTTAAAAAGAAAAGATCTTTTGGTTTCTGCACCCAAAGGAAGCGGGAAAAAATTAGCTTTTGCGGTATCTGTGTTGCAATTGTTGGGTAGAAATCCTACTGAACATACTAATATCCGGGTTCTGATCATTGTCCCGACAGACGAGATTGGCGTTGAGATTGAAGAAAAAATCATGCAGTGCAGTAAATACCTTTCTCTTTTAACATTTCGAATTAATGATGGGGAATCAAGTGAAAGTCAGATCGCTGCCTTTAGAAAAAGAATGGATATATTGATTGCAACTCCTGAAGGTATGCTGGAGATTGCCCAAAAAAGACCTATCAATCTTTCCAAATTAGAAATTCTGGTTTTATACGATGCAGATAAAATGATTGAGAAAATATCAATAAACAGAATAAAAAATATTCAGAAACTAATTCCTAATCATATACAAGCCTTGATCTTTTGCATAGAAGCTTCAGATTATCTGAAAAAATCTGTTTCAACTTTTCTTAAAAACCCAATAGAAATTTTATTAGAAGCAAGGTTGGCATCAATAGAAAGTATTTCCCAAAGCGTATATTTTATTGAGACAAGAGATAAGTCCGGATTTTTGATTGATCTGATAAGAAAAAGCGAAAGAAAAGGATTTATGGTTTTTACGCGCAGTAAATACATAGCCGATGAGCTCGTGCAGCAGCTGGAAAATGCAGGAATCAGTACAGGATGGATTCATGGAAATAGATCAATGGCTGTGAAGAATAGTGTTTTGGATGATTTCAAAAGAGAAAAAATTCAGGTTTTAGTGACTACCGGTATTGCAGCTAAGGGAATTGATCTGGATGAGCTACTCTACATCATCAACTTCGATCTTCCTGGGATTCCTCAAACTTATATCCAAAGGATTGAAAGAATCCGAAGGTTAGGAAGTGAAGGGGCTTTAATATCATTCTGTACAGCAGAGGAGCATACGGATTTAAAAAATATCCAGAATCTGATCGGTTTTACAATACCTGTCGGTACATTTTAAGAATAAAGCTGTAAAGTTTACAGATTTCATATACAATTTTAATAATAATTACAATGCAACAAGGCACAGTAAAGTTTTTCAATGAAGCAAAAGGCTTCGGATTTATTTCTCCTGCAGATGGGAGTAAAGACATATTTGTACATTCTTCAGGATTGGTTTCAGGATCAATTCGTGAAAATGATAAAGTGAATTTTGATATTCAAAAAGGTGACAGAGGTTTAAATGCTGTCAATGTGAAATTAGTATAGGATGAAACAACTTCTTGCTTATAAAAGTTAAAGCATTTTCTTCTCATCCCTGAATGTAGATTAGACTGTTTTTAATATATGTTTGAATGAAATATTAATGTTAGTTACATCGATTTTTTCATGTTCATTCAGCCTCTTGCATTTGCGGGAGGTTTTTAAATGATGTATTAGGATTAATACTTTAATCTATTATTTTTTTAAATAGAATGATTATTATCAACAATTTTGACGAATACAAATTGCTGGAAGGAATTATGGTTGGAACTTCCTCATGGCATAGGATTGATCAGGCACAGATCAATCGGTTTGCAGATGCTACTTTGGATCATCAGTGGATTCATACCGATGAGAAGAAAGCAGCAAAAGAGAGTCCTTATCATTCAACCATTGCTCACGGTTATTTAACACTCTCGCTAATTCCTTATCTCTGGAAGCAGATTGCAGAGGTAAGAAACATCAGTATGGAAATCAATTATGGAATAGAAAATTTTAGATTTGGTAAACCTGTTAAAGTTAATGATGAAGTAAGTCTTGAGGCAACTATTAAAACAGTAAATAACCTTAAAGGAACTGTAAAGGTGGTGGTGAGGGCTAAACTAATTATTAAAAACCAAGCAAAGCCCGCTTATACCGGAGATGTGGTTTTTCTATATCATTTTTCATAATAATGAAGATCAGGTAAATGTAAGTATGAGTACAATAAAAGATAAGCAAGTGATCAAAAAAAAATATCTTTCCGGTTGGACAGTTCTTATCCCAGTATTGGCGTGGATCTTCTATTTTGCAAATACGGTATTTTCTTCAGGATTTTATTCACTGATCCTTAGTGTACTGCTTTTGGGAAGTGTTCTGGCGGCAGTTTACCATTCCGAAGTTATTGCCCATCGATTGGGCGAACCCTTCGGAACCCTGCTTCTTGCATTTGCCATTACGGTTATAGAGGTGGGGCTGATAATTTCTATTATGATGGGTGCAGAAGGTCTTGAGACCGTTACGCTCGCACGGGATACTGTTTTTGCAGCAGTGATGATTATCCTTACCGGGATCATCGGTATCTGTATTGTCATAGGATCACTGAGATACAGAGAGCAGACTTTTACTCTGCAGGGTGTAAGCACGGCTTTAATAACGCTGACAGCAGTTGTGGTTTTTGTTCTCATCCTACCGAATTATACGATAAGCCATACAGGGGGTGAATATACTTCTTTTCAGTTGCTTTTTATTGCTTTGGTTTCATTGGCGCTCTATCTTGGGTTTACCATGGTGCAAACCATGAGACATCGCAGCTTCTTTATATCCCCACAGAACAAGTTATTGGCAGATCAAAAGGAACAAAACAGTAATGAGCTGCTCTCCCGAAAAAAGATGCTTGTCAGTTGCTTAATGCTCATTTTATGTCTCGGAATCGTTGTACTGATGGCAAAGCTTCTTTCCAAGGATGTAGAACACATTGTTCTTTCATTCGGAGCACCAAAATCGGTAGTCGGCGTCATTATTGCGGGAATCGTTCTTCTGCCCGAAGGGCTTGCTGCTTTCAGAGCGGCAAAGAATGATCAGATACAGACATCTTTAAACCTTGCATTTGGTTCTGCATTGGCAAGTATAGGATTAAGTATTCCTGCGATTGCTATCATATCCGTCATTTTCGGAATACGCATGACACTGGGCATAGATATTAAGTCAACTGTGCTTTTAGGACTTTCTTTGTTTATCATTACGGTTTCACTTGCAACAGGTAAGACCAATATTATGCAGGGAGTCGTTTTGGTAGGAATTTTTTTGATTTATCTTTTTATATCCATAGTCCCTTAATTCATTCGAATTATAAAAATATTGGTTATTATTCCTGTAGCTTATCAGAAATGATTTAACAATTTTAAAGAAAAATTAAAACCAATTCACAGGTATTGTCGTATCTTATAAAGGATATTGCAGAATGAAAATAAACTTTCGTGTGAATAGTGGCTCATCAACAAAGCATAATTTTTCTTAGCCTTCCGTATTACTCCATAAATAAAACTTTCATTTTAATTTAAACAATTATGGCAATATTCATTTTTATACTCATCCATTGGTATGCATCGCTTTTTTTTCAATCGGTTTTTCATCACCGGTATGCGGCACACAATCTTTTTACAATGTCAAAATTCTGGGAAAGAATGTTTTATATAGGCTGCTTCTTTACGCAGGGATCTTCCTATATAAGCGCCTATACTTACGGTTTAATGCATCGTCTTCATCACGCCCATACCGATAAAGCGGAAGATCCGCATTCACCACATAATGATCCAAATCCTTTTACGATGATGTGGACAACACGAAACAACTACTTTAACCTTTATATAGGAAAGACAGATGCTGCAGAAAAATACAAAAAGAATCTTCCGGATTGGGAGAGATTTGATAAAATCGCACACAATTATATTACCAGATTCTGCTGGATTGCGATATATATCATTGTATATGCTTTATTGGCGACAGCTTGGTGGCAGTGGCTTTTTCTTCCTGCAACGATTATAATGGGCTCCTTACAAGGAATGGCGGTTAACTGGTGGGCTCACAAATTCGGCTATGAAAATTATAAGTTAACCAACACTTCAAAAAATATTCTGCCCTTTGACTTTATTTTCTGGGGCGAAGCATATCATAATAATCATCATAAACATCCACAAAGACCTAATAATGCAACGAGGTGGTTTGAATGGGATATGGGTTTTCAGACAATGGTATTTTTGCAAAAACTTAGGATTATCAAAATAAAATAATGAGAATGCTTTTTTTATAATGTAACCCGTAGTGCATTATCACACAATAGCTATTTTAATATTATTCATTTTTCTTTTATAAACAAAAACATTTATGAATTGGATAAATGTGAGTGTCATTATTTTACTTAGTATTCTTGTTTTGAATCCA
>NZ_MAUH01000037.1:0-21904 GCF_001693475.1 Chryseobacterium sp. CBo1 | reverse complement strand
CAGTGATAAAGATACAAAATTTAAACTAAAAAAACAACATAAATATTTGATAATCAATTAATTAAAACAATTTCTTGTTTTACTAAAACACAAAAAAGTCGGAAGAAAAATCTTCCGACCATGACTAGTCTAACACCTCCCTTTTATTTTGCCCGTATACTATATTACTACAATATACCACGGGGCATATGAACACCTTTTACCCGCACAATGCTTTCCTGAACCGTCGGGGTTTCTTTCTTCTTTTCTTCCTGCTCCGGAGCATCTGTTTTTGTTTCCGGCGTAATGGATAGCTGTATCTTCCGTTCTACCGCAGCCAGTTCCGTTTTGAGTTCGCTCAATCGGCTTTCCTTAGACCACGTACCGCTAAGCACTTCCTGAAGTATAGGCAGGTCTTTTTGTATTTCAGAAATTTTCTCCTGCTCCTGCTTAATAAAGCCCGGCAGCTTTTTTAAAGCCTTCAAAAAGTTCATTGCTGCGGTTTCAGGGTCTTTCGCCATTAAACCGTTGTTGTAGGTGTATTTGATGTTGCCCTCGCCCTGAACCAAAAAACGGTTTACCCTAATATCTGCCCCCTCTTTTTCAGACATTTCAGTTTTAACCAACAGCGTAAAACCGTACAAGCTGCCGATTTCTTCATATTGCCCTGCGGTACGAGACCTATCCGCAATCTCATTAAGTTTCGTACCGATTTGTTTCGGGTTTCCATTGGGCGGTAAGCCATCCAACAGCACAGGATTTGCGATTGTTCCGTCTGAATGCTTTTGTAGGCGTTGCTGCAAGTTTTCCCAGTCTGTACTCATCCGGTTCAAACGGGATTGAGCTTTGCTCAGTTCATCTGTAAAATCTTCCAGCTTGTATTTGGCACTTGACTTGGAACGGTTAAACGCCTGTTTTTCACTTTCCAATCCGGCAATCTGTTTTTCTACTTTGGCTTTATCCAGCAGATCGGTATTTCCCGACAGGATTGCCACATACTCGGAGAAGTTCATACCCGATTTTTCGTCCATACTACCTTCATCTATGGTTCGCTTGCCGAGATTGTTGGATTTTAATTGGTCGATAAATAACTGTTTGTTGAAGAGCAGATTAAACTTATAACTATCCAATGATTTTTCAACGGCATAGATAACTACATCTACTTTATTATCGGCAAAGAACTTGGCAATCTCATTGCCTTTGCGGATTGCCCGACCGTCACGCTGGGCAAGGTCGCTTGGTCGCCACGGTGTATCTAAATGATGAATGGCAACGGCTCTTTTCTGTGCATTGACACCTGTACCGAGCATACTCGTTGAGCCGAACAGCACACGGATTTTGCCCTCGTTCATTCCTTTGATAAGCTCCTTACGTTGGTTATCTGTTTTGGCTTCCTGAATGAAGCGTACTTCGTGTGCAGGTATACCGTGATCTTCCACGAGCTTACGTTTGATTTCGGAGTACACATTCCATTCGTTAGGTTTGTACGTACCCAAATCCGAAAAGACGAACTGCGTTCCTTTCTGTGCATTGAATTTGTTGTAATACTTGGCAATATTAGCTGCACAATGCGAAGCCTTGCTATCGGGATGATCTTCATAAGCTCCGCTTACCATTCGCATATCTAATGACATCTTACGAGCATAGTCCGTAGCAATCAGCATCTTTGCTTTTTCTTCTGTTGGAGATAAGGGCGGTCGTTCGAGCAAGACTGCATTTCCTGTTTTAGCAAACTCCATCAACTTTTTGATAAATACGCCCTGGTCGGGCGTTGGTGGAATGTTGTACAGGATTTCGTTTTTTACAGGTCGGTCAATGCCAATATCCTTTGCAGTACGGTAATCCGTAATTTCCGAGTAAAACTGTGCAAGCTCGGGTACTTTGATAAAGTATCGAAAACGTTCTTTCGCCACAATATTGTTGGCAACTGAAAACTCATAATCGGTCGTTTTACGGGCATAGATTGCTGCCCACGCATCAAAACAGTTAATACCTTGTTTTTCCAATGCCCGTGGTCGCAGGTATTTAAAGAGCAGGTACAATTCCGTCAATGAATTGCTGATGGTTGTACCCGAAAGAAAGGTTGCACCCATATCTGCATCGGTACGCTCCTGTATGGTTCTGATTGCAAACAGCAGGTTTAACGCTTTTTGGCTACCGTCCACGTTACCCAATCCAGCTACACGGCTGTGACGGGTGTTAAACATCAGGTTTTTAAACTGGTGGCTCTCGTCGATAAACAAATGGTCTATGCCCATCATTTTAAAGTCCACAATATCATCTTTGCGATTTTCAATATCGTGCTGTAAAGTCTTTAGCTTTACTTCGAGGTTTTCTTTCCGTTTAATGGACCCGGCAAGCATACCTCTTGTTACTTCAGCTCCCTGCGACTGCATCGCATCGAGGTTTCGCTCCACATTATCCAATTCTATTTCGAGGATTTCCTTTTGAATTTCTGGCGATTGCGGTATCATACCGAATTGGTCGTGTGTTAAAATCACACAGTCCCAATCGTTGTTTTTAATATCTCCGAAAATTCGCAGGCGTTTTTGCGGTGTAAAATCTTCTTTGCCCGGAAAGAGGATTTTAGCGTGCGGATAGGCAGTGCGATAGGCTTCGGCGATTTCGTGCACATTACTTTTCAGCCCGATTATCATTGGTTTATGAGCAAGTCCCAAACGCTTCATTTCCTGTGCTGCCGTACACATTATCAATGTTTTTCCTGCACCTACTTCGTGATCGCAGATAGCACCGTTATTGAGTTTAATCATCAATACGGCATCTTTTTGACTTCCGTACAGGTCTTCAATGCCCAATGCTTTACGGTCTAATCCCGGAAACTCCTGATGGCTTCCATCATAGTTTGGGCGAACAAAACAATTAAACTTATCATTGTATTGGTCGGTTAGCCTTTTTTTAAACTCATTGCTCTGTGCGTGTAACCAATCGGTAAAAGCGGTACGTATTTCGTCAATCTTAGTGTTTGCCATCTGTATGGCTTCCATATCCTTTACTTTGACTTCCTTGCCGTCTATTTCGACTTTTTTGGTGATATCGGGCGTCGTATTGACAAGAGCGTGTTTGAGCAGAGCAACGCCATCAAACGTCCTGCTTTCAGCCTTTACCGCATATTTTACCCATATATTTTGATTGCCCCGATTACAGATTACGGAAAAATCATCGGAACTGTCGGAATAATGGATATTCACTTCCGCATCGAACAGGTGCGAAGCAAATTTGGCATAAATACCTGTGGGTATCCAGCGTTCACCAAGGTTAAAGTCCAGTTCCTCAAATTCGATACGTCTTGGTCGGGCTTCTTACAATACCATAAGGCTGTGCTTTGCTTCGGTATTTTCGGGATTGCTTTCTACATATTCTATTATTTCCTGTGCTTTTTCTACCACGTTACCGGCTATCCAGCGTTCGGAAATTTCGTATTCACTTTGCAGGGGATTATAAAAAATACGACTGTGCAGAGCATCTTTCAAGGCATCTGCAGACATACTGCTGATTTCGGACATATAGTCCAAATCAACACTTCCGTATTTATTCAATGAGGATGCTAATGCTTCTTCGGGATTATCGGTTGCTAATGTTGTCGTGGAAAAACTTACAGGATGGCTGAAAATATCCGCTTTATGGATAACACTCCCTTTTACACGCTCCAAATAAGGGATTTCTTTTCCGGCACTATCCGTCTTAATCAGCTTGATATTATCGGCACTGTTCAGACTACCGTACCTTTTTACAAAAGCATCGTACAGTTGGTTTAAATTTTCTCTTTCTGCCTTATGTTCGGTTTGTAGTTCCGCTTCTTTATTGTAAAGCTGTTGGTAAATATCACGTACTCCGATATACGCTTCGGCTCTTGCTTTCTGTAAAGAAGGTAATTGCAATGGGTAGAACATTGCAGTTTTATCCACTTTATCTACTTCCTGTAAATGACCTACCCAACCATTATCAACCACAAGGCAATCGTTACGATGGAACGATTGCAATTCGCCACTATACGGAGCAGGCTTAGGAATGGCTGCAAGAACAGGTACGGAAATAGCTGGTTTATCAGCCTGGTCATTTCCGTTAGACTGCGAAAATAAATCGCGAATAATTTCCTGTTTTGTTCCGTTGGGTGGAACGGTTCTATTGACCGAGCCATTGGAAACTGAAGGCGTATAAGGTTGCTGCATTGCTGAACTGAACAGGTCGATTTGGCGACCAATGTTAGCCCGTTGTTTTTTGGTAGTTTGCTTTTTAGATTTCGTTGCTTTCTTTGGTGGAGTTAAAACCGCTATGTTTTCATCATCATTTTCAAACAGGTCGAAAATGCTTAACTGTTTTAATTCCTGCGGACTTTCCAGTATGATGGCTGATTGTGTTAAACGATGTTGTTCCGGCTGAATGATTTCACGCTCTTGAATTTCACGTTCAATAACTGGAGGTGTAACAATGGGCTGTGTCGGAATTTGAACAATAGGTTCATCATTCCGTTTTTCTTTGTACAAAGACAAGTTTAAATGCTTTCCAAAATCATCGGAAAGCATCTGTTCAAGGCTATTTGCAATGCCCTCAACACCCTTGTTGTGTGTATAGATTAAAGCAGGTTGCCCGTAAGGGTCGGTAGCTACTTTCCAATGTGTATGTACAATTTGTCCACTTTTATCTAACAAAGCATTGCTTGGCGTACCGTAGCCTGTTTTCGTACTTTGGCAAAATAAATCTTCTCTTTCAGTCAGATTTTGTTTTGCTGTATTCTTTTGGAGAATGATAAGATCACTGCCGACCTCAGTACCTGCATAATCAGTAAATAGATTATTGGGTAAGCGAATTACGGATACCAAATCGTTGTTTTCCATCAACGCTCTGCGTATAGGCTCGTTATTCGGACTGTTTAAAATCCCTTGTGAGGTAATAAAAGCCTGTAAACCGCCCTCACGGAGCATATCGTTACCTTTCAGAAAGAAATAATTGTGAATGCTTCGGGCAGCCTGAACTTTTGCACTCTCTTTACTACGAGAATACGAAAGGTCAAAAACAGAAGTATCGCCAAAAGGGATATTGCTGGCAACAACATCGTAACTGTTTTGTTCTTTTTCGGGTATTTCTTCAAAACCGCTTATACGGACAGTGCTTTCGGGATAAAGCTGTTTTAATATTTTTCCTGTGAGCACATCTTTTTCATAGGCTGTAACTTTGGTTTCGTTCCCTGCAAAGGATTCGACAAATGATCCGATACCTGCCGATGGTTCAAGGAATTTATCAATGTGCAAACCGCTATCCCGCAAGGCTGATGAAAGAGCATCAATGACCTCTGTCGGGGTATAAAAAGCAGTCAGTACCGAACTTTTCATACTGTCCACATATCGGCGGTATTGTTTGTCGTCTTGGGAGTTTTCTTTGAGTAGTTGGTGGAGTTCCTGCGTAATCGGAAAGAGGTCGTGTTCAGTCTTTCTCCAGTTATTGATGTCTATTTCATTTTCAATGGGGTTCAGAACGAATTTAAGACCGCCAAATCCGCTGTATTGCATCATTAGCAGTCTTTCGCCTACGGTGGCTTGCCGTTTCTCCTTTTCCAGTTTAAAAACAATTCGCAGGGCATCAATATTCTGTTGGAGATGAAAACGCTTACTGAAGCCCATTTTCCTCAATCCATATTGCGATGGTTCCGGTCAGTTCAGTGTAGAGTACATCGAACTCATACCCGTAGGCGAAATCATCAGTTCGTTCATAGCCTGCAAAAACGGGTTCGCAAACCGGAAGCATTTTCAGGGCGAACGGTCGCAGTTCCTCGTCTGCCATTACGGTATCAAACTCATTGCATACCACTTTGAAAACCGTGTCGAACCTGGAAAAGTGTAAGCCCTCAAAAAGTATGTAGCTGGCGATTTCGTCGCATTGCTCAACTACGTTTCCCGAACGGAAAGCCCCCTCATAAGCATTGGCAGCCCACGATGAACGTTGGTCGATAAACTTTTGGTCGTGTGCCTTTTCAGGGAAGCTGCTGTTTAATAATTCTTGCAGTCGTAACCTGAAATACGATAGGTCTTTTTGCTGTGTACTCATACTATAATTTTGTTTAGAATTTTACTTGAAGCCTAAAATTATAAGCGGAAGCAAATGCCTTTGTGAATGTTGCAGGGTTTGGCGTTGAGAGGCGGTATTTGGCGTAATAGAATGAAAAGACAAAAAGGATATTTCTTTACGGCAGATATATTATAATATTTTTTTAATACATTTGTCGTTCCAAAAGGAAATGGTGTTCTTCCTTACCCAACCGCTTTTAAAAGCTGATGACGCCTGATTAAATTAAATGTTTAACATTTTAATCGGGTTGGTTATGTCAATAAATAACAAAAAGTCATTCGGTCAAAAAAACAATTTATCTACGAAAGTATTTTTCAGAAAGTATCCTTCAATTCCCTACATCCTTAAATGGACATTTTTATGTTTGCTTATCGGACTTTGTGTTGGTAGTGCTTCAGCAGGTTTTCTGCAATCATTGGACTGGGTTACAAATTATCGTGAAAATCATTTATGGTTAATTGCATTATTGCCAATTGGTGGTTTTTTCATCGGTTTGCTCTATTACTATTTGGGCAAAGACATTGAAGCAGGAAATAATTTGCTTATTGACACCATTCACAATCCAAAAGAAATTATCTCGTTCCGAATGGCTCCGTTTGTGTATATCGGAACTATTGCTACGCATTTTTTTGGCGGCTCGGCAGGACGTGAGGGGACGGCTTTACAAATGGCGGGTGCTATTGCCGACCAATTTGTCAAACCTTTTCGATTGACAGAGAGCGAACGAAAAATTTTAATTATTTCGGCTATTTCCGCAGGTTTCGGCTCCGTATTCGGAACACCATTAGCAGGTGCAGTCTTTGGTTTGGAAGTTTTTCTAATCGGACGACTGAAATATGATGCTATTTTTCCTGCATTTGCCGCAGGAATTATTGCCGATTTAGTTACCAAACTTTGGCAGACACATCACACACATTATCACATCAATTTTGTACCCAACATTTCATTTCTAAATATTATATATGTAATTATTGCAGGGATTATTTTTGGGTTATGTTCCGCAACATTTAGCAAGGTCATTCATAAAACAAGTGCGATTTTTAAATCAAAAATTGAATTTGCTCCTTTTCGTCCCTTAGTTGGCGGAGTGATTGTGGCTTTTGCGGTTTGGGCAATCGGCACAACAAAATACATTGGGTTAGGTATTCCAACTATTGTTCACTCGTTTGACCAACAATTACCTGCATATGATTTTGCGTTGAAAATGGCTTTTACTATTATCACACTTTCGGCAGGTTTCAAAGGCGGCGAAATAACGCCGTTATTCTTTATCGGAGCAACTTTGGGAAATACTATAAGTTTATTCATTCCGTTACCAACAGGACTTTTGGCAGGAATGGGATTTGTTGCTGTATTTGCAGGAGCAACCAATACACCATTAGCTTGTATTATTATGGCAATTGAACTATTTGGTGTTGAATGTGGTGTATATGTAGCTATCGCTTGTGTAATTTCGTATCTCTTGTCAGGCCACACTAGTATTTACGGTAAACAAATGATTGGCGAACCAAAGAACCGCAGATTTTCAAATCACCAAGGAAAACGCTTAACTGAACTCAATGGAAATCATAAATAAACAATTTGTAAAGGATAAAAATATTAAATCCACTTAAATTGCTAACACACTTACTGACTACCCAATATTTGAAGCATCCTGCCGACTTCAATATCCATTCGGGAAGAGGCAAACCATTTTTTGCCGAGGTCTTTGAGTGATGACCCGATGTGGTAAAGCTCTGTCTTGTCAATAATTTAAAAACGGTCGTTGATATAGAGAAATTTTTATACTTATTTTTTCGGTTACAACAAAGATAGATTTGGTTACATCCCGGATTTTTAAACCACTGAACTTTGTCAATAATTAAATTTTAAAATATGAAAATTGTATTGACAGGTTCTTTAGGGCATATCGGAAAACCACTTGCAGAAGGGTTGGTAGCAAAAGGACATTCCGTAACGGTTATCAGCAGTAATGTCGGCAGACAAAATGAGATCGAAGCTATTGGGGCAGTTCCTGCTGTTGGCTCGCTTGAAGACGTAGGTTTTCTTGTGAAAACTTTTACAGGTGCAAACATCGTTTATCTGATGGAACCGCCCGCAAATTATTTCAATAAAACTATCGATGTTTACGCACACAGGATAAGGATAGCTAATATTTACGTACAGGCTATTCTATTGGCAGGTGTAACCAAAGTGGTGCATTTGAGCAGTATCGGTGCACATACAGATCACGGAAACGGAATGCTCCGTATTCATTATGAGGTAGAGCAGATTTTAAAAGAATTACCGGAATCGGTTTCCCTGAAAGAAATGCGACCTGTTGGCTTTTACTATAACATGTTTGCATTTATACCTGCTATCAAATCACAGGGGGCAATTATCCAAAATTATGGTGGCGATAAAAAAGAACCTTGGGTTTCGCCTTTAGATATTGCCAGTGCCATTGTAGAAGAGATGGAAAAACCATTTAACGGCAGGACAATTCGTTATATTGCCAGCGATGAAGTTTCTCCAAACAAAGTGGCTCAAGTGCTGGGCGAGGCAATTGGAAAACCCGATCTGAAATGGCAGATGGTTTCTGATGAACAATTTTTAAATGCTCTGTTGGCTATTGGTTTCAATCCACAGGTTGCCAAAGGTTATACAGAAATGAACGCCAGCCGAAGAACGGATGCCTACGAAGATTACAATTTGTACAAACCGCAATCATTGGGTAAAGTAAAATTGACCGATTTTGCAGGCGAATTTGCAACCGTCTTCAATAAAAAATAAATATCTTTATACTGTGCAAAATAAGCCTACATATCGAATAAAAACCATTAGCGAATACCATAAGGTCAGGGAGTTGCCCAAGCCACAGCACCCTCTTATCAGTGTGATTAATTGTGCCGACATTCGACATATAGGCAACGTATGTGATTATAGATGGATGCTCGATTTTTATTCCATATCGCTCAAACGGTCTTCGTATTCTAAGGCAATATATGGGCAACAGGAATATGACTTTGATGAGGGGATTATGTATTTTTCTGCACCGAAGCAGTTATTTAGTTTTGAAATAGATAAAGAGGCAACGCCCGATTTTTCAGGGTGGATATTGCTTGTTCACCCTGACTTTTTATGGCATACGAGCCTCGCTGATAAGATCTTAAAATACGAGTTCTTTGGTTATGATGTACACGAGGCATTATTCCTATCGGAAAAGGAAGAATTACTATTGAAGAATATTATTCTGGGTATTCAGCAGGAGTATCACACGAATATGGATAAGCTCAGCCAGCATATTATTATTTCACAAATAGAAACGTTGCTCAATTATGCCGAACGGTTTTATGAGCGGCAGTTTCTGATAAGAAAAATCACTAATCATCAAATCCTGGACAGACTGGATAAATTATTAAACGATTACTTTAACGACAACGATCTGGCTTCAAGAGGACTTCCTACAGTTCAATATGTATCGGATAAATTAAACGTGTCGCCCAACTATTTAAGTGGCTTACTTAAAATATTGACAGGACAGACCACGCAGCAGCACATTCACGATAAACTGATTTTAAAAGCTAAAGAAAAACTTTCAACAACAGATTTGACGGTTAGTGAAATTGCATATGGATTAGGTTTTGAGCATTCTCAATCCTTTAATAGAATATTCAAAAGCAAGACTGATCAGTCACCTTTAGAATTTAGAAAATCATTCAATTGAAAACTTGTGAATGGCACAAACAAACTCTATAGAGAAATGAGAGGGTTTATTGTTGATTAAGGATTTGAAGCATCCTACCAACTTCAATATCCATTCTGGAAAATGCAAACCATTTATTACCAAGATCTTTGAGGGATGCTCCGATATGATATAGCTCGGTATTGTCAATAATCAAAAAACGGTCGTGGGTATTGGTGAAAACCTCAATCTCGATGGGAGGATATTGGCTGTTGTACCGTTGCATATCAAGCCGTAATTGATTGCTGATAGATTTGGTATGTATGGTGGAGGCTACATTTGTATTGCGCTTACTCAATAAGGTCAGCACCGTATCATCCACATAATTATCAAGCAGGATAATGGAATTTCCAGCACTACGGATAATATCAGAAACAAAAGCATCGGCATCAAAAACCTGTCCGTGGTAAAAGATACCTTTTTCGCTGTGGAGCTTGTCGTTTTCCAAAGCCTTAAAGATTTTCTCAAATTTTTGATCGGCTTGTAATTGCTTCAATTCAATCTTATCCAAACGATGAAATAAAGAGGCGTTACTGATTAGCATTCTTCTCATTTCTACGAAAGCTTCCATAATTTCAACGCTCACTTTAATAGCAATATGTGAACGAAGTATAGCAGATGCCATTGCAATACCTTGTTCGGTAAAAGCATAAGGTAGATAACGTCTTCCACCATAGTTTAAACTTGAGGTTCCAAATTGGAACCTCAAGTTTTCAAATTCTTCATCTGTCAATTGAAAGCAAAATGAAATAGGAAACCTTTCATATTTCTTTTTACCGCTTTGTTGAGGTTCTTTGTTTCCACTTGGTGTAAGGAAGCGAGGTCGCTATCTAGCATTACTTGCTTTCCACGTAAGGAATAAATCAGGCTCTTGATTTCCATTGTGCTAATGGTAGGTTTGTTTTCCATTACTTTTTGTAACTTTTGTTTTTTTTAAATTCAAAAGAGGTTTTGTATTCTTCATCCAATATGATAAAGGCATCGAACTTCTTTCCTGCCTTGCTTTTCATTCCTTTAATAAGTGAAGTTTTACCTTTATTGATAAGACTTTCAATATCGGCTATCCTGATTTGTACGCCACACACATTACGGAACTGTATCCAATTACAAACTTCATCAGGACACTTTACAATTTTATCCCGGATGATGAGTTGCTGGCTTTTACATTTCGGGCAATTCAGTTTAGGCAGGTTGTTTTGAGCAATGGAAGTTTGCAATAGTTCATCGGTAATAGATATTGCATATTTTTCCATTTCTGTTTGAAATGCTCCGACATCGGCTTCATTGTTTTCTATTTTCTGCAAGGCGAGTTCCCATTCAGCGGTCATTGCCACATCTGCAATTTTGCGGTCTTTTACGAGTTCATATACCTGCAATCCTTTTTCAGTGGGTATCAGGGATTTCTTTTCTCGTTGGATATAGTTGCGGGTAAACAGCGTTTCGATTATCGCTGCCCTTGTAGCAGGCGTGCCAATACCGATATTTTGCAGGGCTTTCCGTTCGTCCTCGTTTTCCATCTCCTTTCCGGCGTTTTCCATTGCCGACAATAGCCCGGCTTCTGTATAAAGCACAGGCGGTTTGGTTTTCTTTTCTAAACAAATGGCTTCCTTAATGTTCAGTTCGTCACCTTTTTTTAAATCGGGTAAGTCCTGAATTGGTTCAGTGTCTTCGTCCGAGAAAGTTCCCTTTATCAAACGCCAACCTGCTTCCAAAACTTTACAGCCTTTCAGCGTAAAATCGTAATGCGATACTTGCAACGCTATATCTGTTACTTCTTTGATACAAGGTTGTGATATGGCTTCGAGCAGTCGAAAGGCAATCATATTATAAACTTTCGTTTCGTCCGTTTTGAGAGCAGACGGAATTTTGTCGGTAATAAGTAAACCGTGGTGGTCTGTCACACGTAAATCGTTTACGATACGCTTATTAAACCGACCCCATTTTACTTTTGATACCGCTTGTTTAAATTGCTCATTATTCTGCAATGCTCTTACAAGGTTGGGAATTTCAGCCCACATATCTTCAGGGATATATTTACTTCCGGTGCGTGGGTAAGTGATAAACTTCTTTTCGTAAAGGCTTTGGGCAATATTCAGGGTTTCTTCGGAAGAAAGGTTGAGCTTTTTATTAGCTTCCTTTTGCAGTCCTGTAAGGTCAAACAACAAAGGCGGTTGCTCTGTAACGCTTTTGGTTTCTACCGATGTAATTGTTGCCGTATCGCTTCGCTGAATGGCTTTCAATGTATCATCGGCAAGTTTTTGGTCTTCCCATTTGGTTTTGGAAAGGCTTTTGAAATCAACATTTTCTTTGTTGTGTGATAGCTGAATTTGCCTATACTTCTTAATAGAGAAATTTTTGTTTTCCAAATAGCGTTTACAAATAAGAGCCAATGTAGGCGTTTGCACCCTACCTAACGAATAAATACCATTGCCTGCCGAAATACTCAATGCTTGTGTAGCATTGATGCCCACCAACCAATCGGCCCGGCTTCTGCCTTGCGCAGCCTGATACAATCCGTCAAATTCTTTGCCGTCTTTCAAGCTGTCAAAGCCTTGCTTGATTGCCTTTTCGGTAAGTGAACTAATCCAAAGTCGCTCAAAGGGTTTACAGCATTTTAGATGCTCGTAAATATACCTAAAAATCAACTCGCCCTCACGTCCTGCATCGGTAGCAACGATAATGCTGTCGCTTTTGTTGAACAATTCTTTGATGACTTTCAGTTGCTTTAATGCTCCCGTATCGGCTTGGTAGCCCTTGTCTTTTTTGACCTTTCTAACGGTCAATATGAACGGGTTCGGGAGGATAGGCAATGAAGTCTTATCAAACCCCGAAATCCCGTAATCTTCGGGCATTCCTAAGCCAATTAAATGACCGAATGCCCACGTAATAAAATAGCCATTACCCGTTAAGTAGCCGTCTTTTTTATCAGATGCTCCCAACAGGCTGGCTATTTCTCTTGCTACGCTTGGTTTTTCTGCGATAACTGTTTTCATAATTAACTCACTTTTTTACCTTTTGATTTTGCTGGAGCTTTCGGTTTTTCCTGTTGCTCCTGTTGCTTTTCATTCTTCGGTTTTTGCTGTTCTTTTTGCAAAGGTTCTTTCACATTTTTGGTTGCTTCGTTGGTTTTTCCTTCAGAATTAACCGCAGTTTGTGTTTTGTGAGCTTCGGTAGGTTTTACACGTTCCTTATATTGATTTGGGAACTCAAAATTGGTTTTTCCATCTTGTTTATTGAAAGTGATGTAACCCTGATAAGGCTGGTCTTTTTTGTCTTTCAATTCAACATATACAGTTTGCCCATCTTTGAATTTGTTGTACTGCTCATCGGTCAGTTCTTTACCCCTGAAAGATCTTGGAGCTTCCTGTGACTGACTTTGTGGCTGTTGGTTATTTTGCGAGTGGGTTTGTTGTTTAGTTTGGGTTTGCTGGTTATTGTTATTTCTGTCAAACAGAAATTCAATAAATCTTTTGTCAGCATTGTACTGTACGTTTGCATCAAATGAAGTTCCTTTTGTCGAAATCATTCCCTCGATAAATAGGGGTTTTCCCTCCATTAAAGTTTGCTTTTGATTATCGTCCAGTTTTACGCCCTTTAGTTCATCAGGAACTTTGATAAATTCTGTCTTTAAAGCAATCAGCTCATTGGTAAGCCTATCTACACTGATAATAGACGGCATCATTTCACTCGTTTTGGAATTTTTTAAATCCACTACACGTCCCATATTGCCTGTTTCGAGCAGGTTCTTTTTGTCTTCGTCCGTAAACTTGTGTCCAAAAAATTCAAAGTTTAGGTTGGGTTCACGTCTGATACCATGTACTGCCGCTACGATATTTCCATCTGGTGTATGCTGTAATGATAAACGGGCATCTGTACGAACTACTGCACCGCCAAGATTAATACTAATAGGTACAAGCTCATTAGTCTTGTAACCTTTCAATAATGGTTCAAGGAGGTTCTTTTTTTCAAGGTATTCCTTGCTTAATCCGAGATTGTTCATTGTTTCCCAATCAATCTGTTCCGGCTTGAAACGGTATTCGTTTGTTTCTGGTGTTGTGTGTGTTGTTGCCATATCATTTTTATTTTCTTGTTTTTGTTCTTTTTCGGGTTCATTTTTCACCTCGTGTTTTTCCATTTCTTTTTTACCCTCCTGTGTAGGGTTATCTACCTGTTTTTGAAATTTTTTTGCCTTTTCTACAGCTTCTCCTGCCGGCACTTTAAAGAATGTGAAATTGGTAGGATCTTTTAGCTGTCTCCAAAAATTGGATAGGAAATTGGAAACGAAATCGCCGTGTTTGTCCACACGCATAAAATCAGATTGGTTCTTTTTGGTAGGGTCAACGGTTTCCATTTTGCCGTTTTCGTCAATGCTCTTTACGGCTTGGATTTTCATTTTTTCCTTATCCAATATTAACAGTATGTCCGACAGTTGTTCTGGTACGTTCTGAACAGATTGCTCGGAGGTTTCCTGTTTCTTTGTTTCTTCGCTCATAATCTGAAAATTTTAAAGTTTTTATGCCGAAAGTAAAGGAAGTGCTTCCTGCTTAGCCTAAAGTGGCAGTCAATGGAAATGTTTGGCTTTCATTGGCGTTCTGTTCTATTTATTAAAGCTCTCTCTGATAAACTGATGTACATCTGATAATTTATAATACAATTTCCCGCTAATCGTGTAATATGGGAGCTTCCCAATAGAGCGATAACGTTGCAGAGAACGATTACTGACTTTCAGCATTTGCAAAATATCCTGATTGTCGAGTAGTTCCTCTCCATCAATGGTATTTCGTTTCTTTTTTAAATCGTTAATATTGTCGCCCAACATATCAAATCTGTCCATGATGCGTTCCATCCACGATATAAATTCCATTCTATCAATATTCATAGCACATGTTTTTAAGGATTTATTTTTTTGTCTGTTTTCAGCTTTCTGCCTTTTGCCATAAGTCATCATAGCTTGTATCATTCAGCCTATGTAGATAATCAGCAATAGTATTTATCCAGTTATTAAGCTGTATCCCTGCTGCTGCTTCAATAGTTATAATTTTCATCGCATTGCTCTTTAATGTTTACAATGCAAAATTGAGAAAGGTGGCAGTGTTTGTCTGCCAAGCCTTGCCAATTGGTTTAGCGGTTTTTTGAAAATTTTACAATTTGACGGAAAGCCTTATTAAATAAGGCTTTCGTTAGATTTTCCGATTTGAGCCATGGTAAAACAAGCCCTTATGCCAGTTGGCATATATGGGCAGATGCAAACACAAAAAAGCAATACGGGATGCGTATCGCTTTCAAACTCTTTATTGATTGGAGTGTTTATAAGTCTTTATCCATATATTCTTCCAATGCCTGTTTCAACTGATCTAAAAACAAGGTTCGAGAACCTGCACGGGTTTTCATCCGGTGGAATGCGTGATGCACATCCGTCAGTGGTATTCGGAACAACACTTGTGAAATAGCAGTGAGCTTCCGGACGCCTAACTTACCTCCTGAAATAGCACCTGATGCGTATAGGGCATACGTTAGCTCAATCAAAGCATTCTTGCTGTCCGTCCAAGATAGCTCCTTAATTTCGCTGGTGCTGCTGAAAAATGTATCAGAGTTTTCTTCGGGACTGATTTTGGTTAAGAGGTAGGCATATAACAGGTCGTTGGAGAGAATACGAGCTAATTTGTAATCGTAATAGGTTGAGAAAAGCGGGTCGATTTCAAACACATAACTATTAAGCCCTTCGAGGTAATTTATCTGCCCCCGTTTAAAATATTCTTGGTCTTTATCTATTCTGCCTGAACGGTAGTATCGGTAAAAGTGGGAATTGCAGATATGTTCCCTGAACTCAATCTTCAGCTCTGTTAAATGTTTCGAGAAATAGTTGCGGTACATTTTTCCATTATTGACCGGGCACGAGGTTTCTATCCGGTACAGTTTATTATAGTAAATTAGCTTTCCGAGGATTTGGGGCTTAGTCATTTTAAAGAATTCAATCTCTTTTGCCTCGTTCTCAAATCCCGAACTTAACACATATTCTTTTGCCGAAACCAATAGCTCCTGAAGAAAGACCGTCATTTGAAAAGCTTCTTCAATTAGTCCCGAGCACGTGACTGAGAGTTTCCGTTCTTGCTCCTGAATTTCGCTAACAATATTGTTTATTGACTTTCTCATAAAGGAAGATTTTATTATCAATATCGGTATCACACAAATTTTACCAATAAATAGTAATTTAATAACCAATGTGTCCCTACAATGGGAAAGATTTTAATCGTTTTTCATCGGCGGTTTATCACTTAACCACCCATAAACGATAAATACTAAATTATTAATCATAAATTTGTATTTGCGTATTTATGTAAATTAAAAACTGACTTTGTGATATATGGGGACATTGTTTATAAAAAATATGGTCTGCAACCGTTGTATTCTCGTTGTTCAGAACGAACTCGATAAGCTCGGTTTAGAGGCTAGTAATATAAAATTGGGAGAAGTTTCTCTCGTGAAAGATCTGACTACAAAAGAACGAGAAGCAATAGAAAATGCGTTAGATCCCTTAGGTTTTCAGGTCATTGATGACAAGAAAAGTCGTATGATTGAGAAGATAAAAAACGTAATTATTGAATTAGTGCATCATCAGGACAATGACGTAAAAACAAATCTTTCCGATGTTTTAAGTGATGCATTACATAATGATTACAATTATCTTTCTAATTTGTTTTCTGATATTGAGGGTACAACTATTGAAAAATATTTTATAGCTCAAAAAGTAGAAAAAGTAAAAGAACTTTTAGTTTATGATGAGTTATCATTAAGTGAAATTGCCGATCGCATGAACTATTCAAGTGTGGCTTATCTAAGTAATCAGTTCAAGAAGGTAACAGGTCTTACACCTAGCCATTTTAAACAAATTCGAGAAGACAAACGTAAGCCTTTAGATGAGGTTTAAGTAAATCTTACAAATCAAACCCATAATTTCACAATAAATATCTATCAATTTATTGTCAATTTTGTATTGTAAAATAAAGCAATCGAAATATGGCAACAAATAAAGAAATAATTTACATACCTCTAGAGGATGTAGAAAGCGAACATTGTGCATTAATCGTAGAAAAAGGACTTGCACAAGTAAAGGGAGTTGAAAGTCACAAAGTAGAAATAAATAATCAAAGAGCGGCTATTACGGTTAAGGATGAAGAAGTAGTCGCTGATGCTGTAAATGCCATAAGAGATTTAGGTTATGGTGTACCAACAGTAAAAGCTAGTTTTCCGGTTTTGGGGATGACTTGTGCTTCATGTGCAGGTAGTGCAGAAAGTGTGGTGCGTTATGTGCCAGGCGTGGTTAATTCATCTGTAAACTTTGCTACTGGTAATCTATCTGTTGAATATTTTCCAAATATGACAGATGCCAATGCTATTCGAAAAGCTGTTCAAGCTGGAGGCTATGACTTGTTGATTGAAGATGAGTCTAAACAACAGGAAACTTTAGAAGCCATCCACGAAAAGAAATTCAAACAGTTAAAAAATAAAACCACCTGGGCGATCATTCTATCATTACCTGTAGTTGTTATAGGAATGTTCTTTATGGATATGCTTTATGCCAATGAAATTATGTTGGTATTTTCTACTCCGGTAGTGTTATGGATTGGTCGTGATTTCTTTATCAATGCCTGGAAGCAAACCAAAAATAAATCTGCCAATATGGATACTTTAGTAGCGTTGAGCACCGGTATCGCCTATCTGTTCAGTGTTTTCAATATGGTGTTTATGGATTTCTGGATGGCAAGAGGCATTCACCCCCACGTGTATTTTGAAGCCGCAGCGGTTATTATAGCCTTCATTCTTTTAGGTAAATTATTGGAAGAAAAAGCAAAAGGAAATACTTCGACTGCTATCAAAAAATTGATGGGATTACAGCCTAAAACCGTTATCGTCATTCAAAAAGATGGGACAGAAAAACAAACGGCTATTGAAGATGTAAATGCTGGCGATATTATTTTAGTAAAGCCAGGTGAGAAAATCGCAGTGGACGGAATGGTGATATCTGGTAATTCTTATGTGGATGAAAGTATGTTGAGTGGCGAACCCGTTCCTGTATTGAAAAAAGAGAAAGAAAAAGTATTTGCCGGAACCATCAATCAAAAAGGAAGCTTCCAATTTGAAGCCGTGAAAGTGGGTAAAGAAACTATGTTGGCACAAATCATCAGAATGGTGCAAGATGCACAAGGTAGTAAAGCACCAGTGCAAAAACTGGTTGATAAAATTGCAGGTATTTTTGTTCCCGTGGTTATTGGTATCGCTATTTTTACCTTTATTCTATGGTTAATTTTAGGCGGTGACAATGGTGTGGTACAAGGTCTGTTAGCAGCTGTTACAGTATTGGTTATTGCTTGTCCTTGTGCTTTAGGTTTAGCTACACCAACAGCTATTATGGTGGGAGTAGGTAAAGGGGCTGAGAGTGGTATTTTAATTAAAGATGCTGAAAGTTTGGAATTGGCTAAAAAAGTGCAAGCTATCATTTTAGATAAAACAGGAACCATTACCGAAGGTAAGCCAGAAGTAACCGGTATTACGTGGTTGAACAATGATGATACGACTAAAAATATTTTGTTGAGTATCGAAAAACAATCAGAACATCCATTGGCAGAAGCGGTGGTGAAAAACTTAGAAGGTATATCAACCGTAAGTTTGAGTGGATTTGACAGTATTACAGGTAAAGGTGCAAAAGCCGACTACAATAACGAAACTTACTATGTTGGAAACAAAAAGTTATTGTTTGAAAATAACATTAGTATTCCTGCTCAGTTACAATCTCAAGCTGATGAATGGGGTAAAGAATCAAAAACGGTAATTTGGTTTGCCAATAGTAAAGAAGCACTTTCTGTAGTGGCTATCTCTGATAAAATCAAAGAAACTTCAGTAGCTGCAATCAAAGAATTGCAAGATATGGGTATTGATCTGTATATGCTTACTGGCGACAATGAAGCCACAGCAAAAGCTATTGCCGAGCAAACTGGAATTGGTCATTACAAAGCTGAAGTATTACCACATCAGAAAGCAGAATTTGTAAAAGAACTACAGGCCCAAGGCAAAGTAGTTGCAATGGTTGGTGACGGTATCAACGATAGTACCGCTTTGGCAACAGCCGATGTAAGTATCGCAATGGGTAAAGGTTCGGATATTGCGATGGACGTAGCAAAAATGACCATCATCTCTTCCGATTTGACTAAGATTCCACAAGCGATCAGATTGTCTAAACAAACAGTAGCTACCATCAAACAAAACTTGTTCTGGGCCTTTATTTACAACCTTATAGGCATTCCAATTGCAGCAGGTATATTGTATCCAATTAATGGTTTCTTATTGAATCCGATGATTGCAGGAGCTGCGATGGCTTTAAGTAGTGTAAGTGTGGTTAGTAACAGTTTGCGTTTGAAGTGGAAGAAGTAAATCTTACAAATCAAACAAAAAATATCGAAATAGTTTAACACGTTTTGCTGCTGATATTTGCAGCAGCAAAACAATAATTATAAAATTATGGGACAAGAGCATAATCACTCGCATAGCGCAAACAAAAAGACACTAACCATTAGTTTGGTGATTATTACAGCTTATATGGCTGTAGAAGTTGTGGGAGGATTTTTGACAAATAGTCTTGCTTTATTAGCGGATGCTGGACACATGTTAAGTGATGCCATTTCACTATTCATTGCATTAATGGCTTTTAAATTCAGTAGCAAAATAGCCGATTATGCTAAAACCTATGGATATAAACGCTTTGAAATATTGGCAGCCGTTATCAACGGTGCAACACTAATATTGATTTCTGGATATATTATCTATGAGGCTGTTGAACGTTTTCAGAGTCCGCCAGAAATCCAGTCTAGCGGAATGTTGATTGTAGCATTTATAGGATTACTGGTTAATATCTTAGTGGCCTGGATAATGATGCGTGGAGCGGATGTAAAAGAAAACCTCAATATGCGTGGTGCCTATCTGCATGTCATCAGTGATATGCTAGGATCTGTAGGGGCAATTATCGCAGCCTTACTTATTATGTTTTTCGGATGGGGTTGGGCAGATCCTTTAGCAAGTATTATCGTCTCTGTCTTGGTTTTAAGAAGTGGATATCTGGTTACCAAATCATCTGTTCATGTATTGATGGAAGGGACACCCGATAATATCGAAATTGAGAAGGTAACAGAAGAAATCTTAAAAACCGAGGGTGTCCAAGCTATTCACGATTTGCATATTTGGACAATTACAAGTGGGTTAAATGCGCTTACTTGTCACGCTGTGGTAGATGAACAAATGACAATAGGTCAAAGTGAGACACTTCTTCGGAAAATAGAACATGAATTGGAACATTTAGGTATTAATCACGTAACTATTCAATTAGAGACACCCCAACATCAACATGATAATTCAATATTATGTAATGTAAAAGCTGTTCCTTCAGCACATGACCATCAGCATTAAACTTAAGAATCATTCAATAGTACTTAAATAAGCTTTAATCTTTAAAAAATAAATAAAATGAAAATGAACAAATTAATGATATCGGCTTTAGCCTCTTTAGCCATTTTCTTTACTGCTTGTGGAGGTGATACAAAAGCAGGAAAAGATGGACACGCACACGCAGAAGGCGATGGACATAACCATGCTACAGAATAACAAGTTGAGAAGTCTGTCGATAAAATTGCGGGCAAAGACAGAAATGAAAAAGGTGAATTGATCGATGCACACGGACACTTGATTACCGGTTGTCCCGGACATAAAGAAATGGTAGGCTCTGAAGGTGATATGTGTCCTAAATGCGAGTATATGACGATGATTCCTATTACCTGGGATATTACTGGGGTAGATACGGTAAGGGTAACCTCTTTACCTGATTATAATCCGCCTGCGGACAAGTTGAAAAAATAATAAGGTCGAGTAGCTTTATTGCGTTTGCTAAAGCGGTGGTTTCTGAAAAGGAACTACCGCTTTTTATTTGCCCAAAATCCGTAAAAATTACAATTGTTAATAGTCAAATTGCACTTTTGCTACCTTGCAGACAACTAGATTTGTGTATGGTCAAAATAAATGGAGGAATTTTTCATATGACGAATATTGATAGAAGAAATGCTAGCCTTGTATACCAAGCTATTGGAAATATAAGGACAGTTCTGATGAAAAAGAACATACAAGACGTTAAAATATCTGATATTACCTCAGTTGCCAACATTTCTAAAAGTAAGTTTTTTAGTTTCTTTGGTGGGATTAATACGGTATTGGAATTAGTAATAGCAGAGGAACTTGATAAGATTTATGAACTGATTGGATTAAGTATAAAAAATAAGAATGATAGGAAAAATCTGGTGTCTGAGATAAGTTTGTTGAGAACAATATATATTAGAAAAAATATCATACTCAAAAATTACTATCAAATTTCAGAACAATTACCCAGCCGATATGACAAATTGAAAGAGGCTATTTTTATTAAGGAACAGTATTTGCAGTTGAATATATTAAAGGAATGTTGATGTAGAACCTATAAAAATACCATTGAAGTTTATTAAAGTTAACTTAAAAAGAACTAAAATGACTTTATTTTGTTTTAAATTTAGTATTCACAAAAATATATAGATATGATACAGACAAAATTCCAATCGTGTATAGAAGCCTGCCTTGACTGTGTGGCGATCTGTAACCAGTGTGCTATTGCTTGCTTAAATGAGAAAGAAGTAGCTCATCTAAAAAAATGTATTCAACTCAATTTAGAATGTGTTGCAATTTGTCAGGCAGCAGCCAATATTCTAAGTCTTGACGGTAAATTTAGTAAAGACATTTGCAAACTTTGTATGGAAATTTGCAACGCTTGTGCTGAAGAATGTGAAAAACATGTTGCTATGGGAATGGAGCATTGTAGAGAATGTGCCGAAGCTTGTAGAAAATGTGCTCAAGCTTGTGAAGAAATGATGGCAGCATAATCTAATAAGTATTTTTCTAAAAAAAAGAGGGTATTACATTAGTCATGGTCGGAAGAAATTCCGACCATTTTTTATGTTTTGAAAACTTTGGCTGGGTCTCCTCCTGCAAATATAATTAGAATGGCCGTTATCATATCTCTAAGCTCCATTGCTATTCTTCGTTTGG
>NZ_MAUH01000036.1:0-23200 GCF_001693475.1 Chryseobacterium sp. CBo1 | reverse complement strand
TGGATTCAAAACAAGAATACTAAGTAAAATAATGACACTCACATTTATCCAATTCATAAATGTTTTTGTTTATAAAAGAAAAATGAATAATATTAAAATAGCTATTGTGTGATAATGCACTACGGGTTGGTGATAGTAAATTTTTAATGCTTCGCATGGAATTCACCAACATCTCTTTTTCTCCAATATGTAAAGGATGAACAATTTCTTCAATCTGCCTGTCCGATTTGGATTGTAAAATTTTCAGCAAACGATCCCCGTCTTCTGTCAGCTCAATGTAAAAGGCTCTTTTATCTTCATCATATTGAACTTTTCTTATAATATTATCTTTTAAAAACAATTTTAAAACCCTACTAACATATCCTTTGTCAAGATTTAAAAATTCGCTTAGTTGTTGAGAATTGACAGTTGGATGCTCACCAATTTCGTATAAAAGCCTTACTTCTGCCAGTGAATAGGGACTGTCTAAAAAATTGTTTTTTAACATTCCGATATGAGAAGTATAGAATCTATTAAAACTTCTGATTTGTTGAATGGTATCTTTCATGTAACAAATGTAAGAATTTAGTTGACTTTATCAACTAAATTAAATATTTTTAAATACTATTATTTTTATGATACTTAACTATAATTCACATTATTTTTATTATACATAACCTCGTTATAACTTTGCATCATAAAATTTAAATATTCATAAAACAATGAAAAAAGTATTAATCATCAACGGTGGACAAAACTTCGGACATTCCGGAGGAAAATATAATCAGACTATTGCAGACAACACTTTGGAGGTATTCAAAGGATTTGAAAATGTAGAAATAAAAATCACAAATGTAGATGAAGGCTACGATAAAGATGAGGAAGTTAAGAAATTCGTTTGGGCAGATTACATCATTTACCACACGCCAATCTGGTGGTTTCAGTTACCCAACGGTTTAAAAAAATACATCGACGAAGTTTTCACCGCAGGTCACGCAAAAGGAATTTATCTAAGCGACGGAAGAACAGCAGATAATCCAAAGATCAACTACGGAACCGGAGGAATGCTTGGCGGAAGAAAATATATGGTTACCACAAGCTGGAACGCTCCTGAAACGGCTTTTACACTTCCCGGAGAATTCTTCAATGAAACAAGTGTAGATAATGGACCATTATTTGGTTTCCACAGAATGAATGCCTTTGTTTCTCTAGAAAAAATGGAAAGTTTTCACTTCCATGATGTAGAAAAAAATGCTGATGTAGAACGCGATATGAAAATTTACAAAGAGCATCTTAAGAATGTATTTCAACAAGAATTAAAACCACAATTAGCCTAATGAAAATTTATCTTACAGCCGTTATAAAAGCCAAAGAAGAACATAGAGCCGAGGTTTTGGAAGTTCTTCAAAATATGGTAAAAGAAACCCAAAAAGAAGAAGCCAGCGAATTATATACGCTTCATCAGGGAATTGAGGATAAAAATCAATTTGTTTTCTACGAAATCTGGAAAAGTAAAGAAGGTTTAGCACAACACAATCAGCAACCTTACATTCAAGCATTTGGAGCTTTGGTTGATGAAAAATTGCAGGAAAAACCACAGATTTATTTAACTGAAATTATTTAATCATGAAAAAATTAGCATTTTTATTGCTTACCATCTTTACGATAGGATTCGTACAGTCACAAACCAAAAAATCAAAAAATATGAAAAAGAAAATTTTATTTGTCGTTACCAGCCATGACAAAAAAGGTGATACAGGTGAAGAAACCGGATATTATCTTGGTGAAGTTTCGCATCCTTGGGAGGTTCTTCACAAAGCCGGCTACGAAATCGATTTTATAAGCCCGAAAGGCGGAAATCCGCCCGTTGACGGATTTGATTTGAAAGATTCCGTAAACAAAGAATTTTGGGAAAGTAAAGACAAAAGTAAAATCGACAATTCTTTGAAACCTTCTCAAGTCAATCCGAATGATTATTCTACCATATTTTATGCAGGAGGTCATGGAGCCATGTGGGATTTTGCTGACAACACAGAATTATCAACAATTGCTTCAAAAATTTACGAAAACGGAGGAATTGTAGCCGCTGTTTGTCACGGACCGGCCGGTTTGGTGAATATTAAACTGAAAGACGGTAAATATTTGGTTGACGGTAAAAAGATCAATGCTTTTACCAATGAAGAAGAAGCTGAAGTAAAATTAACGAACGTAGTGCCTTTTCTTTTGGAAGATAAGTTGAAAGAAAGAGGTGCAAAATTTGAGAAATCAGGGCTTTGGCAAAATCATATTGTGAACGATCAGAGAGTAATTACCGGACAAAATCCTCAGTCAGCGAAAAGTGTAGGTGAAGAGATTTTAAGAGCATTAAATAAATAATATTTTGCTGATCTATTACTGATTTGGTGTAAAAATTTCATTATAAAATTTTAAATTAATTCATTATGAATATTTTGAGAATGATTCTTTTATTTACAATTTTAGCTATGAATACAATTTCAGCACAACAAAAAGAAAATTGCCGTTATATCAAAACGCCGACAGGTTATCTGATGGTACTTCGACAAGGCGACGACGTAATTTCAAGCATTGAAAATCTTGCGAAAACAGAAAATATTCCCTCTGCGAGCTTTACAGGAATAGGTTTTGCATCGGAAGTTAGTTTTGGATTTTATGATTTTAATGATAAAAAATTTAATCCGAAAACCTTCAAGAAAGTAGAAATGGGAAGTCTCACCGGATCGATTGCCTGGAATGAAAAAGGACCTTCCATTCATGTTCATGGAGTGGCTACGGATGATAAATTCAATGCCTATGGCGGACATATTTTATCACTTCATGTCGGAACGGGTTCAATGGAAATTTATATCAATATCAACGATAAAAAACTGGAAAGAAAGGTTGAACAACCACTCAATGCAAATGTTTTACAGCTGAAGTGCCCACAATAATTAAAAACGCTTTCCTAAATCGGAAAGCGTTTTATTCTAAATAACATTTACGGATAATCAATTATTTTGCAATCGGCAAATGAGTAGAAATTGCAATTCTGTTCCACATATTGATCGAAACTGCTGCCATGATAATATCGGCAATCTGGCTTTCGTTAAAAATTTCTTTCGCTTTTTGGTACGTTTCTTCAGTCAGTCCTTTTTGGCTGATTAATGTAATTTCTTCAGCCATCATTAAAATAATCTGCTCTTCATTGGTAAAAAGCTCTTTCGCATCTCTCCATGCATTTAGCAAAAAGATTCTTTGAGGAGTTTCGCCATATTTTAAGGCATCTTTTGTATGCATATCGAGACAAAATGCACAGCCATTGATCTGTGAAGCTCTGATTTTTATTAATTCTTTCTGAATTGGGCTTAAAAAAGAATTTTGAAGGGCTACTTCCATCCCAATTCCAGCTTTGTAGGCAGCAACATGTGTTGTTGACATATCGAATCTTGCGCTCATAATACTTAATTTTTTTTAGTTAATGTATCTATTGAATAATTATAATGTTGTTGTGATGCTAAAAGAAATGCCGCTGCACTTCCAATCCATACCGAATAATCTAAAGGAGCTTTTACCCCTAAAGCGATCGTCATCGATAAGGCAAAAGTCAGCAATAAAAATCCTGTTCCGTAAGCTGCTATTTTGGTTTTGAAACCTAAAATCAGCATCAAAGGAAAAAGAATCTCAAAAAAAGTTGCAGTATAGGCTGAAAAAATCCCTAAGCTTTCAGGAAGAAAAAAAGTAAGATGTTTCGTATACTTCTCAAAGTTTTCCCAGTTTCCCCCATGCAGAATTTTTGCCCCAAAATCCGAACCTGTCTGCAACAGCAGAAAGCATCGTCACTGAAAGAGCTAGTCTTAGAAATAACTGTGAATACTGAACTTTTTGTGTTGCCATGATGTTTGCTTTTAATTACATGACAAAGTTCAGCATATAGAATCTTAAAAATCTTAAACTGGTTTAAGAACGTAATTTTGCCCGTATTTCACTTAAATATTCCGGAGTGAAACCTAAAAAGGAAGCAATCAAATATTGCGGAATTCTCTGAATAAACCAAGGATATAATGTACTGAAGTTGACATAAAGTTCTTCTCTGGTCATTTCATAAAGATAGCGAATTCGCCTTTCAGAAGCTGCATAAGCTCTCTGATAAATCATTCTGAAATAACGCTCCATCACCGGATGTTTTTTCAGTAATTCTTCCTGGGTCTGAAGATTTATTTCTAAGATGATCGATTTTTCAACCGCCTGAATACAAAAATCGGTCTTGATCTGCCTTTCATAAGCAAAAGTATCGGTCATCCACCAGTTTTCTATCGCAAATTCAGTAGTTTGTTCTACTCCCTTTTCATTAACGAAAAATTTTCTCAGACAACCTTTTACCACAAAAAACATTGATCTGCAAACTTCCTGGCTTAATATCAAATCCTGCTTTTTTTTAACCTCCCTAACCTCAAAAAAAGATAACACTGAAGTAAATTCTTTGTCACTGATCGTTATAAATTTGTCTAAATGTGCCTTAAAAGTTTCCATTTTTGAAATTGAGTATTCAAACTTAACTTTATTTTTTTAGTTTTACAATGACAAAACTAGAAATCATGGAAATCGTTGCCAAAATTTTAATCGCCATTGTAGCTATTGAACATCTTTATATTCTCTGGATGGAAATGTTTGCATGGGAAACGAAAGGAAAAGAAGTTTTCAAAGCAGCTTTACCTGCCGAAATGTTTAAACCTACAAAAGGTTTAGCCGCAAATCAGGGACTTTACAATGGCTTCCTGGCAGCAGGACTGCTCTGGTCTTTTCTAATTGAAGACCCGAAATGGCAAACTAATATTGCTTTATTTTTCTTGGGATGTGTTGCCGTAGCAGGAATTTACGGAGCAATTTCCGCAACAAAGAAAATCTTTTTTGTGCAGGCTTTACCGGCAATTCTGGCGATTATAGCGGTATTATTAAATGCTTATTTCTAAAGTACGTTTCCTAAAACATACATATTCTCCATTGTCGGAACAGCACTTCCACCTTCGTTTTCAAGAGTTATTGCGAAAGCCTGAGCGCTACTGATACTTGCCAAAGATGTGTTGGTATCTTTTTCTTTCGTGTAAAGACCTGCACTTACAGGTTTGCCATCGGCAATTGCCCACAGCTGATACTGTTTTCCTGCAGGAGCCTGAGGAAGATTTTGTGCATTTAAATAAACTTTATGATGAGTTTTATCCCAAAAAACAACCGCTTTTGCATCGGGATGAGCTTCAGTTCCGGACATTACAATTTTCTGAATATCAGGATTTGCAGTGAGTGCAAGTTTCTCATTTATTATTCTAAGTTTTTCGTCAGTCGAAGTTTTTTCCTTTCTTAAAGAAGATAGCTGATCTTCGGCTTTGCTTTTTTCGCTAAGCCAGAATACGTTGCCGGCAATGCTTAAAATCAATAAAATTGATGCTGCTACAGACAATTGATTCCAGACTTTTTTAGGTGGAACCTTTTCAATTTGAATATCGCCTGAAAGTGGCATATTTTTGGTTGCATCAGAATCATCAACCTCAGCAGTTTTGATAGAATTACTATTAATGGTATCCCAAATTTTATCCTTCAGATAAGTAGGAACTTCAACGGACTGAGCAGTTGTAAAATCTTCAAGAATCTTTTGAGCTTCTTCATAAGCAGCTCTCACCTCGGCATTATGAGACATCACGCATTCTAAAATGCCTGCTTCCTCTTTGCTTGCTGTACCTAAAATATAAGCTTCGAGTATACCTGATGATATGTATTCCTGAGTATTCACTTTACCTGTAATCTTTTAACAAATCCTTTAATTTCATGAGTGCATTCCGCATCTTTGTTTTAACCGTCCCCAAAGGCATTTGCAGTGTTTCGGAGATTTCCGACTGACTGAAACCTTTGTAATAAGCAAGATCTATAAGCTGCTTCTTATCTTCATCTAATGTATCTAAAATTTTATTAAAACCAATAAAATCCTGATTATCCGACACTGAGAGTGCAGTATCGTTATATACGAAATCAGGCAACGATTGGTTTTTTAAACTGTTTTGAAAATTTTTAGATTTTAGATAATCCAAAGCAGAATTTCTGGCAATATTGATCATCCAAGTATATAGTCTTCCTTTGCTGCTATCATACTGTTCAATAGAATTCCATATTTTCAAGAAAGTATCCTGAATAACTTCTTCAGATGCTTCTTTAGAATTGGTAATTCTGAAAATAACACCATATAAAGCAGAGGCATAGTTCTCATATAAATAATGAAAACCATTCTCATTATGCTGTTTTACCAACAGGATAATTTCCTCTTCAGAATATTTTGTTTTAATAAGTTGAATATTTTATCCCAAATATATAAAAATAAACACTTCTTATTGCAAATCATTTAAATTTTATTTGAATCTGTTAAAATATTAATCAAAATTTTACTAAAAAAACATAATCAAGAAGAACGTAATGAAATTTATATAACTGATAACCAATGTAATACGAATTATTTTCAAACTTTATAAAACTGATTTCCATTCATTGTTCGTAAGTGATTATAGATTTCAAAATATAAACATTAAATAAAAAATCAGAAAAAATGAACATCACATCAAAATTTGCAGCAATAGGAATGATCGCATTATCATTTGCCTTAAGCGGAAATGCAGCTGCACAGTCTATGAAAGAAAAAACAGTAATGGTAGGCGGAGCAGCAATGTATCCTTCCAAAAATATTGTTGAAAATGCTATGAATTCTAAAGATCATACCACTCTGGTTGCAGCAGTGAAAGCAGCAGGATTGGTAGAAACTTTGCAAGGAAATGGTCCGTTCACTGTTTTTGCACCTACCAATGCCGCTTTTGCCAAACTGCCAAAATCAGCGGTAGATAATCTTCTAAAGCCTGAAAACAAATCAATGCTTCAAAGTGTACTTACTTATCATGTTTTACCCGGAAAATATTCAGCAAAACAAGTTTGGGCAGCAGTAAAAGCCGGAAACGGAAAAGCGACCATGAAAACTGTTCAGGGAGAATCTTTAACATTTTGGACCAAAGGAAAAGACCTTTATGTAAGTGACATGAAAGATAATAAAGCAAAAGTGACGATTGCCGACGTGAATCAGTCCAACGGAGTGATCCACGTTATTGATACCGTTCTAATGCCCTAGGATTTATGATTCTGTGCAAGAATAATCAAGAAAATTTCTTGCACAGTTTATTTTACAAAACTCTAAAATATTATATGTTATGAAAAAATCAATTACTGTTTCCGGAACCACATCCATAGATACCGGAAGAAGAAATTTTTTAAAGCTGGGGGGAATCGGCGTAATGATTGCCGGTTTAGCACTTGTAGGTTGTGACGACGATAATTTCGATTATAATCCGGGCAACAATATCTTTGATTTGGGAGCGGGAGATGTAGGAGTTTTAAACTACGCTTACGCTTTAGAACAATTAGAAGCAGACTTCTATACAAAAGTTGTGAATAATTTTTATACAGGAGCCTCTACCGCAGAAAAAGAAATCCTTACCGATTTGTATCATCATGAAGTAATCCATCGAGATTTTTTCAAAGCTGCGCTTAGCGGTGCGACAACTCAGGTTTTACCTACTTTGGAATTTCAGTATCCTAATGTAAATTTCAACGACAGAACATCTGTACTAGCAACCGCTAAAGCTCTTGAAGATACTGGTGTTGCAGCATACAATGGTGCCGGAAAATACATTACGAACCCAACTTATCTTGTTATTGCAGGAAAAATTGTTTCGGTAGAAGCAAGACATGCAAGTGCGATCCGAGATTTAATCAATCCGGGAACAGCAGCATTTTCAGGAGATGATGTTATTGATCCCACCACAGGATTAGATGTTGCCAAAGAACCGAAAGATATCGTTGCCGTAGCCGGAGGTTTTATCAAAACACCTTTCACCTGGAAAGAAAGAGGAATCGGATAATAAAACATTTAGACTTCTCAAATTTTATTAACCACAAAATCTAAACTTATGAATATTCTAAAAATATTAGATAAATTATCTGATGACACCCTTTTCAGCAAAACATTTTCAAGAACCGAAAATTTAAATCATATCTCATCAATTGGTAAAAAAGCAGCCATCGCCGCAATACCTTTAGGAATGGGCTCGATGCTTGCCGCCGAAACAAAGAACGAAAATTCTGCAGATAGCACTTATTTCAAAAAAGATGCTCTTACCGATGCTTTACAACTGGCTTTGGTTTTAGAATATCTTGAAGATGAATATTACAAAATTGGTCTTAATACTTTATCATTGATTCCTACTGCAGACCGAACTGTTTTCATGCAGATTTCAAAACACGAAAATGCACACGTTAATTTCCTCAAGACGACCCTTACCTCATTGGGAGTAACTCCGGGAGCAAAACCTACATTCGACTTCACAGCAGGTGGAAGTTTTACGCCCTTTACCAATTACAGCCAGTTTCTGACTTTAGCACAGGCTTTTGAAGACACCGGAGTAAGAGCTTATAAAGGACAGGCAGGAAATGTAATGAGCAATAAAACTGTTTTGCAGGCAGCATTGCAGATACACTCCGTTGAAGCAAGACATGCATCAATGGTAAGAAGAATGAGAGCTAATAAAGGCTGGATTGAACTTGCCAACGGAGGAAATATGCCTCCTGCAACAAACCCCGTTTATGCTGGAGAAGATCTAACGGTACAGGCGGGATTTAATACTGCAACAGCATTCGGAAATGCAGCCGGATCTGCATCATTTGACGAAATTCTTACCGGAACAGACGCACAGGCAATAGCCTCTCTTTTCATAGTATAATATTATTTATTGGTAGGTAAATATGCAGTTTTCAGTTTAATTCTGATGGCTGCATATTTTTTTAAGTCAGCTTTTAATTGATCTGTATTATATTTCCCTTCATGATATTCAAGCAAATTCTGATTTTCATCCAAAACAATCCACAACGGATAAACAGGCTGTTTTTTATTTTTAGATAAAGCCAGAACCAACTCATGAATTCCGGAATTTCCATTCGGTAAATACCCAAATTCTTTTCCCTGAAAATGGATTTTTTCTTTTGTTTTTTCTGCCTCAAAGTTGATGAAGTAAAAATTATTATTAATGAACTGGGTGAGTTCTTTGTCTTTATTCAGTTCAAAAAATTCAATCTTACAAACCGAACACCAATCGGTATAAATATGAATAATAACCGGCTTTGGATTTTCCTTCTGCCGAATTTCCAAATCCGAAAAAGTGCCAGTCTTTATCTGCGAAAGACAAAAACACGGCACAAACATTAAAAATAAAAATATTGTTAAAGTTTTCATTCTGTATATTTTTTTCAACCGCAAAAGAGGTAAAAGATTTTTGAAACCTTTTTTAGATAATTAAAAGCAAACAAAGCTTGAAACTTAAGTTTGTAAACTTTTGCAATCTTTATTTTCAATCATTTCTTTTGCTTCTTTTGCGGTAAAACATTATTTCAAAGTATACTTTACACCCAAAAACCCTCTGATTTTCTGCATCGGCGCATATCCGTATGTTGTATCAAAAGTATAATGATTCGGATTACTGATCGGATCATCTGCATTTTTATCAAACGGATCAAACGGCCGCATCAACGGATTATCCGGAGTGAAATTGAATAAATTTTTAATTCCGCCATAGACTTCAAATCCGGATTTAAAACTTTTAGAAACCTGAATATTCGCAAGATTATAAAACGGAGAATATTCGGGTCTGTAGTCATTCGGCAAAACTGGCAGTCGCATCGGTCCGTAAAACTGTCCCGTAAAATCGATCGTTAAATTACCCGGAAATTTATACGTCAGATTGTAAGTGCCACTCCACTTTGGAGCATGAAGCTGTTGCGATTTTTCATTTTCTCCGTCAAATTTCTGGTAAACATCCAAATAAGTTACTCCGAGATTTACGCTTAAAGGAAAATTAAAAGTATAATCCAAATTCAAAGAAGCACCTCTCGAAATACCGTAACCATTAAGGTTATCATAAATAATTTTCTCCGGATCAGTATCAAAATCACCGACAATTTTATTACTGAAATAGGTATAAAATGCAGAAGCGTCAAGGTTAATTAACTTTTCGCCAACAGGAATTTTCCAAACATAATTTAAATTTCCATTAATTGATTTTTCAGGTTTTAAATTGGATTGAATCACCACATCACGGGAACCCGTCAACGCTGCATGATCTTCTGTAAACAAATTTACCACACGGAAACCCGTTCCGAAATTAAACCTCAATGTATGATAAGGATTCGGAGAAAATTTCCATGCAAAACGTGGGGAGTGCACTGCATGATGGATTTTATCATAATCAAATCTGTAACCGAGCAACAAAGTATTTTTCTCGTTGATTTCCCATTGATCCTGAATAAACGCTCCTAAAATCGGTGACTTCATCGGCTCATTCATTACTCCGTCTGAAGACAGAGTTCCGGGTGTATTGTCGTCATAAAAAGTTCGTTTGAAGGTTGCTCCTACAATTAAATCATGATCTCCCAACTTTTTATCCCAATACGTCTGTGCAAAAGCGACTTTCTGCGTTGCTGTAAAAGGATTTGTTCCGTAAAAAGAATTCTGGTCATGAAAATTATAAGAAAACTGCGTCACAATGTTTTCCTCCATAGGCCATTGATAGACACCAAAAGCCTCTACTCTATTGGTATAAATACTTTCACCATAAATTTCACCACTTCCACGATACGATTTGTTCCACTGCATTTCTCCGCCGAAACGGTCTTCATACAAATACCTCAACGCAAAGCTTGCCTGTCGGTTTTCTTTTCGCTGGAAATTCCATTTATTAAAAACTGAAATTCTGTTCTGCAATGCTCCATCTGTGAAATTATCGTTGTTTTCGTCGAATCTTTTTGTAAAATTGAAATAATTGATACTTAATAGAGAAGCGACATTTTTACCTAAGTTAAATTTCGTCGACAAATCAACATTATTTTCCGCCCAGCTTGTCGTCATTAGGTCAACACTTAATTTTGGAGCTGTCAACGCATTTTTTGTAATAATATTAATCACTCCACCCATCGCTTCAGAGCCGTAAAGTGATGATGCAGGACCTTTCACTACTTCAATTCGGTCAATTAAACTATTGGGAATTCCGCTTAATCCGTAAACTGTGGAAAGTGAACTGACAATCGGCATTCCGTCAATTAAAATCATCGTATAAGGGCCTTCCAAACCATTGATGTGAATATCTCCCGTGTTGCAAACAGAACAGTTCAGTTGAGGTTTCACTCCGTTCACCATCGCAATAGCTTCAAAAATATTCGGAGTTGGATTTTTCTGAAAAAATTTCTGGCTGTAAATTTCAACCGCAACCGGACTTTTTGATTTGCTAATGGGTTTTATCGTTCCGGTAATCACCACATCATCAATAACCCGGGTTTTAATTTCTTTTTTCTTTTCAGTGGTAGCTGAATCAATCTTTTGAATTTGATTAAAATCTAAAGTATCTGTTTTCTGAGCAAAACAGAATGATGATAAAAAGAGAGCAGAAAATAATATTCGTTGCATGAAATTGAAATTGTTAGACAAAACTAACAATTATTTTTAGAAACACAAAACTAATTTTATTTATTGTAATAATTTAACCACAAAAGTCACTAAAGATTTTACTCTGTATTAATAAGTTAATCATTTTAAAAAGATAAGTTCAAAAAAGACAGTGTAAAACTTCAAACCTTTTTTGAACTTAAATGGAGTTTATATTAAAATTCATTTTAGCATTAAACTTTTGTGACTTTTGACTTCGTCCAATCTTCGATTTGTGGTTAAAAAAGCATCAAAAAAATGTTTTCACCCAATTCATTTAAAAATATTAAATTTGAGAATCCACATATAAAAGTAAAATGAGATATCATCAGTCGGGAAATATCCCACAAAAAAGGCATACGATTTTCAAATCTCCGGAAGATAAATTCTACTACGAACAGCTTTTCGGAACGGAAGGATTTCATGGAATTTCTTCATTATTATACCATATTCACCGTCCGACCCAAATCAAATCGATTGGCGAACCCAAAGATGTAACACCGAAAATTGCGGTTGAAAAAAACGTGACACCGAGAATGTTTAAGGGAATGAATGTAACGCCTGAAGACGATTTTATGGACAGCCGAAAGTTCTTGATGGTAAATAATGACCTGAAAATGGGATTATCGAAGCCAAGAAAATCGATGGATTATTTCTACAAAAATGCCGAGTGCGACGAACTTTTATACACTCACAGCGGAAGCGGAATTTTAAAAACTTTTGTAGGAAACCTTGAATTTTCTGTTGGTGATTATTTAATTATCCCGAGAGGAACAATTTATCAGGTGGAATTACATTCTGATGACACCGTTTTCTTTGTGGTAGAAAGCCATTCTCCGATTTACACACCCAAAAGATACAGAAACGAATTTGGGCAGCTGCTGGAACATTCTCCATTCTGCGAAAGAGATATTATCGCGCCCACTTTTGTTGAACCAAAAGACGAAAAAGGAGAATTTTTAATTAAAGTAAAAAAAGAAAATCAGATCACGGATTTCATCTACGCAACGCATCCTTTCGATGTTGTGGGTTGGGACGGATATTTTTATCCTTATAAATTCAATATCAAAAATTTCGAACCGATTACGGGAAGAATTCACCAACCTCCGCCGGTTCACCAGACTTTTGAGGCACACAATTTTGTGGTTTGTTCGTTCTGTGCGAGAATGTACGACTATCATCCGATGGCAATTCCTGCACCATACAATCACTCGAATATCGATTCTGATGAGGTGTTATTCTACACAGAAGGTGACTTTATGAGCCGAAACCATATTGATTTAATGGATTTTACACTTCATCCGGGAGGAATTGTTCACGGACCTCACCCTGGAGCAATGGAAAGAAGTATCGGCAAAAAATTCACTGAGGAATATGCCGTAATGGTTGACCCATTTCGTCCTTTAAAACTTACAGAAGAAGCTTTAAAAGTTGAAGATCCGTCGTATAAAACTTCTTGGCTGGAAAGTGAAGACCATAGTTTGGAGGATAGGTCGCAGGAATAATGTAACTTTTGGCAATTAGCTTCTGGCTTTTAGCTTTAATTTTTTTTATAAAAGATAAAAAGGACTGAATATGAAATATTTAGTCTTTTTTGTTGGTCAATCGCTAAGGCGCAAAGTTTTTTTATCTTCATATTGCTTTTAAGGCGCAAGAAAATCATAGATTTTCAGGAAAGTGTTTTTTCCAGTATTAAATTTTATCGCAGATAAAATCCTTGCGTCTTAAACACCTTTTATTTAATATACTTTGCGTCTTTGCGATTAACCAACAAAAACACAATTTTCAATAAAAACATGACAAATATCTTCGGGTAATTGGATTTAATAAAAACAATATAAACTATCTTTAAGACAGAGAAAATTTTAAAAACTTTCAATATGTACAATTATATAAGTGCAGAAGAAGCTGTATATACTGTAAAAAGCGGTAACCGTGTGTTTTTTCATGGATGTGCATGTACCCCGAATTATTTAATTGATGAATTGGCAAGACAATCTCACCGATTGGATCATGTGGAAATGGTTTCCATTACCCAACAGGGAAATGTGGAAATTGCCAAACCCGAATACAAGGATAAATTTTTCGTGAATTCCTTATTCGTTTCTTCTCCGGTAAGAGATGCTGTGAATTCAGACAGAGGAGATTTTGTTCCTGTTTTTTTAAGTGAAATTCCGATTCTTTTCAGAAAAAATATTTTACCGCTTGATGTTGCATTTATCACGGTTTCTCCACCCGACAAACATGGTTTTTGTACATTGGGAACTTCCGTAGACGTAGCAAGAGCCGCAGTGGACACCGCTCAAACTATCGTTGCCATTGTTAATCCTTTGATGCCGAGAACGCATGGCGACGGAATGATTCACATCAGCAGAATTCATAAACTGGTTTGGCATGAAGAAGAACTTCCGACTGTTGATTACGGCGCAAAAGTCGGTCCTGAAGAAATGCTCGTCGGAAAAAATGTTGCAGAATTGATTGATGATAAATCGACCCTTCAAATGGGAATCGGTACTATTCCTGATGCCGTTTTAAAATGTTTAGGAAATCACAAAGATTTGGGAGTACATACCGAAATGTTGAGCGACGGGGTGATTGATTTAATTCAAAACGATGTCATTAATAATAAATATAAAGGCTACAACGACAATAAAACGATTACAAGTTTCTGTTTCGGAACGAGAAAACTGTATGATTACGTTGACGATAACACGGTATTTTCTTTTGATGATGTAAGCACGGTAAATTTCCCGATCAACATTATGAGAAATCATAAAATGGTTGCCATTAATTCTGCTATTGAAATTGATCTGACGGGGCAAGTTTGTGCCGACTCCATTGGAACCACACAATACAGTGGAATCGGCGGGCAAATGGATTTCATGAGAGGAGCCGCACTAAGTGATGACGGAAAACCCATCATTGCCATTACTTCAAGAACAAAAAGAGGAGTTTCCAGAATTGTTCCTTTTCTAAAACAGGGAGCAGGAGTTGTAACAACAAGAGGTCATATTCATTGGGTGGTTACGGAATACGGAAGTGTGTATTTATACGGGAAAAATCTTCGTCAGAGAGCTCAGGAATTGATCAGTATTGCTCATCCTGATGACCGAGAGATGTTGGAGAGAGCGGCTTATGAGAGATTTAAGCATTAAGCATACATTAATTTTTAACACATTAGTCACATTAGTTTTTTTTAAATTCTCATGTATAGAAAGAACACAGAAGATAAAAAATCAAAGATTTTTATGAGGAATTATTGAAAATCTTTGATTTTCTCTTATGTGATCTAAAATATTTTCAAACTAAGAGGAAAATCTTATGTGACTTATGTGTTTATTAGCTCTTTGCTTTTTATTAAAACTTTAACTAACAACTGTTTGTTTTCGATTTTAAAGGTTTCGCAGAATTTTGTAATTTGCAACCTAAATAAAAGTAAAAAATAGAAAATATGTCAACATTAACATTTGCCGAAAAAATTGCTCAGGCAGAGAACTTTTTGCCGATCAACGGTACAGATTACATCGAGTTTTATGTGGGTAATGCGAAGCAGGCAGCTCATTTTTATAAAACAGCGTTCGGTTTTCAGTCGGTTGCGTATGCAGGACCTGAAACAGGAGTGAGAGATCGTGCATCTTATGTTCTTCAGCAGGGAAAAATCAGATTGATCTTAACAACAGGTCTAAAGTCTGATTCTCCAATCAATGAGCATGTAAAAAAACACGGTGATGGTGTTAAAATTTTGGCACTTTGGGTAGACGATGCTTACGCAGCTTTTGAAGAAACAACTAAAAGAGGCGGAAAACCATATTTGGAGCCTACAACATTGACAGACGAGCATGGTGAAGTAAGAATGTCCGGAATTTACACCTACGGAGAGACTGTTCACATGTTTATTGAAAGAAAAAACTATACAGGTCCTTTCATGCCTGGTTACGAAAAATGGGAAAGCGCTTATCAGCCTGAAGATGCAGGTTTATTGTATGTTGACCACTGCGTAGGAAATGTGGATTGGGACAGAATGCTTCCAACAGTTGAATGGTACGAAAAAGTAATGGGATTTGTGAACATTCTTTCTTTCGACGATAAACAAATCAACACAGAATATTCTGCTTTGATGTCTAAAGTAATGTCAAACGGAAACGGTTTTGCAAAATTCCCGATCAACGAGCCTGCAGAAGGTAAAAAGAAATCACAGGTTGAAGAATATCTTGATTTCTACGAAGGTGAAGGCGTTCAGCACATCGCAGTTGCAACGAAAGATATCATTCACACTGTAACTGAACTAAAGAAAAGAGGAGTTGAATTCCTTTCTGCTCCACCGGAAGCGTATTATGATATGGTTCCAGAAAGAGTGGGTCACATCGACGAAGATCTTAAAAAACTTCAGGATTTAGGTATTCTTATCGATCATGACGAAGAAGGATATTTATTACAAATCTTTACAAAACCGGTTGAAGACCGTCCTACTCTATTCTTCGAAATCATTGAAAGACACGGAGCTCAGAGTTTCGGAGCAGGTAATTTCAAAGCACTTTTTGAAGCTTTAGAAAGAGAGCAGGAAAAAAGAGGAAATCTTTAATTTTAAATTAAATAAAAGAAAGAATATAAACAGTAAAATTTCAAATCATTAAGAAAAATTAGTGAGTTAAATTTTTAAGAAAATATTTGAAGATATTTGTTAAGTAAAGTGCTTAATTTTAGATTTATCTAAATCTTAAAAAAATTAAAAACTAAAGAATCTTAATGGTTCAAATTAATTTCAATGTTTTATATTCAATATCGTTAAATTATAAGTTTTTGTCAGGACAAAAAATCCTGACAAAACTTTTTATAAACACAGGAATATGATCAAAATTTTCAGCGGACTACTGCTTATCGGTGCAAGTTTTTTTGCAAACGCACAATATGGAAGCTTGAATGCCATTCTTACTAAATTGGAAGAAAGAAAAGGCATCAATCAGAATTTAAACAATGTCAACATTGACGACAAAAAATTTGTTCTGGTAAAAGATTCTCCGGATCACACCGAGAGAGATTTTATTGTCATTAAGGGCAATAAAGTAACCTATGTAGAAATTTTCGACGATAAAGCTTCAGGAGAAAGTACATCCAACGTATTTTCCGGAGATATTGTGAGAAGCAAAAAAAATATAATCTCTTTGAGAGCCGATATGCTTGAAAACAAAAAAGTACCAATCCCTGTAACCAAAACTTTTTTGCTGACAAGACTTGATGATATTTTGTACCTTATTGATGTTAACAGCAGAGATCGATGGATCGATGAAGCGTCTTTTTCCAAAGCTAAAAAATAGTTGCTTTAGCTAAAAAATCAATTTTAACACAAACTGCACAATTTTTTTTCACAGATAAACACTAATGTCTAGTGAATTTTTGAAAAAATTCGTACCACTAAAATAATTTAAACTTATGAAATCATTTGTAGAATACTCGTCAAATTCAGATTTTTCAATTCATAATATTCCGTTTGGAGTAGCCGTTTTCAATAAAGAATTTATCGGATGCTGTACAAGAATCGGAGATCAGGTTGTTGATCTTGCAACGTTGTATGATCTTGGTTATTTTGAAGAAATCGAAGGTCTTGATGATAATGTTTTCGAAGCATATACGATCAATGAATTTATCGAACTGGGAAAACCAGTTACAAATGCCGTTCGTTTGAAAATACAGGAACTATTGCTTGAAGGTTCAATTTTATCGAAAGATGAAAAAACAATCGAAGATGCATTCTATGATCTGGATCAGGTGAAAATGATGATGCCTGTTCACATCCCGAATTACACGGATTTTTACAGCAGTATCGAACACGCTACCAATGTTGGAAAAATGTTTAGAGATCCTGCAAATGCACTTCTTCCAAACTGGAAACATTTACCTGTAGGTTACCACGGAAGAGCATCATCTATCGTAGTTTCCGGAACGGAAATCAACCGTCCTAAAGGTCAGATGAAACCTGCAGATGCAGACAAACCTGTTTTCGGACCATGTAAACAATTGGACTTCGAACTGGAAATGGCTTTCATCATCAATAAAAACACCGAAATGGGCGAAAGCATCTCAACAAAAGATGCCGAAGACGCCATTTTCGGGATGGTGGTTTTCAACGATTGGTCAGCAAGAGATATACAGTCTTGGGAATATGTTCCGCTTGGACCATTTTTGGCTAAAAATTTCGGTTCATCAATTTCACCTTGGGTTGTAACTCTTGAAGCTTTAGAACCATTCAGAACAGCCTCTCCGACACAAGATCCTGAAGTTTTAGATTATCTAAAATTTGAAGGGGATAAAAATTATGATATCAATTTGGAAGTTTATATCCAGCCTGAAAACGGAGAACAAAACCTTATTTCAGAAAGCAATTACAAATTCATGTACTGGAACATGACCCAGCAATTGGCACATCACACCGTAAACGGTTGTAACGTAGAAGTTGGCGATCTATATGCAAGCGGAACCATTTCAGGAAGCGATCCAAAATCTTTCGGTTCGATGCTTGAATTAACCTGGAGAGGGCAAAACCCTTTACAATTAAGCAACGGACAGGAGAGAAAATTCATCGACGATAACGACACGGTGACCATGAAAGCCTGGGCTGAAAAAGATGGAGTGAGGGTTGGTTTCGGTGAAGTTGCTGGTAAAATTATTCCTGCCATATAAAAATTTAACCACAAAAGTCACAAAAGTTTTTTTGAACTTTAAAGACCGATCATAACTCTTTAAAGTTCAAAAAAGTTTACCTCATAAATAACTGAAATCAAATACACAAATGATAACGCAGTCATACTTAACAGATTTAACCTATAAAATTAATGGGGCTTGTATTGAGGTTCATAAAATTTTGGGAGCAGGTCTACTTGAAAGTGTTTATCATAAGTGCCTAGAAGAGGAATTTAGATTAAGAAATATCAATTTTAAATCCGAGTTCAAAGTACCTATCATTTATAAAGGAAAAGAAATTAATTGTGATTTCTTTTGTGACTTTTTGGTTGAAGATTTAATTGTAATTGAATTAAAAGAAGTTTCCGAACTCAACGAAATTCATCGTGCCCAAATTTTGAATTATATTAATTTAATGAAGAAACCTAAAGGAATATTAGTAAATTTTAATGTGAAAAATCTCTATCATCAAGGACACGAAACTTTTGTGAATAAATATTACGATATGCTTTTTTGAACTTTAAAGAATTAAGAGAATTAACTGATAAAAGCTTTTGTTACTTTTGTAGTTTAAAAAACATTAAAAAAATAAACTGCACGAACCTTTTTTGAACTTAAAAAAATAAAATTTACAACTCATAAACTTTTATGACTTTTGTGGTTAAATAAAAATAAATGAAAACAGTAATCCCATCCGAAATAACTCCCGTACAACTGCAAACAATCATGCAGACTGCCGTTTCACCACGTCCGATTGCATTGGCTTCAACGGTTGATAAAGACGGAAACAGCAATCTATCGCCGTTCAGTTTTTTCAATATGTTCAGTACGGTTCCGCCGATTTTGATTTTTTCACCATCGAGAAGAGTTCGAGATAATACGACAAAACATACCTTAGAAAATGTTCTGGAAACTTCTGAAGTCGTTATTGGAACGGTAAACTTTCCCATCGTACAGCAAATTTCTTTAGCCTCCACTGAATACGGAGACGGTGTGAATGAATTCATCAAGTCCGGGTTAACTATGAAAGGTGCGGATTTGGTTCAACCTAAATTGATTGCTGAATGCCCTGTAAATTTCGAATGTAAGGTTTTAGAGGTAAAATCTTTAGGTGATCAGGGAGGTGCTGGAAATTTAGTGATTTGTGAAGTGCAGAAAATTCATATTCGTGAAGAATATCTGAATGAAGAAGGAAATTTAGACCAGATAAAACTGGATATGGTTGCACGGTTAGGCGTGAATTGGTATTCCAGAAGTAATGAAAACAGTCTTTTTGAAGTTCCAAAACCTTTGGTAACAAAGGGAATCGGATTTGATTTACTTCCAGATTCTATAAAACTCAGCAAAGTTTTTACAGGCAATGATTTGGGAATGTTGGCAAATGTCGAGGTTTTACCTTCCGAAAATTGTCATGATGACGAAAATATTCATTTGGAAGCTCAGAAATTATTATTGGAGAGTAAAATTGACGAGGCGTGGAAAATATTGGTCAAATAATTTTGGAGACTGTTTCAAATTATATTTTGCACTTATAAATCACCCCGTCAAAAATTCTTACGAATTTTCGCCACCAGTGACTCATTATTTTTATTTATTTTTTGTTTCGGCGAATCTCGTTCCTCGATTTCCAAAGGAGGGGAATTTTCACCGTTTTTATTCATTTACAATTTTATTGTTGATAAATTCAATAGATTTTTCAATGACTTCATTCAAATCTTCGGATAAATTATTTTCTTCCCAAGGTTCTTTTGTACCAAAGGTATGATTTGCATTTTCAATTAAATAAAGTTCAGAATTCGGATTCAAAATGTGCAGATGTTCTGCATTTTTCATACTTACCGATTCATCATTAGTCCCGTGAATGATGAGTACATGAGCTTTTGCCATTTCCATAGATCGTTCTACATCAAAACGATGTTCATCATTTTTAAAATCTTCAAAAAATTGGTAATAATGAGGCATCTGTTGTTTTGTTCGTCTGTTTTCAACATAATAAACCCCTTCTTTTTTCCAGTTTTCAAAAGCATTATTTTTTGGGAAACGATCTAAAGTATCAACACTTGCCAAAGTAATTAATCCGTTAATTCGAATGTCTTCGCAGGTTTTAATAATCGAAATTCCTCCGCCTCTGCTGTGCCCGATTAAAACGATTTTCTGGTCATCAACTTTTCCATTTTTAATAAAATGATCAATCACCACATTGAGATCTGAAAGCTCTTTTGAATAATTATTGTTTCCGAAAGCTTCCAAATCTGCAAACTTTTTGGGATCTTCAATTGTAGTTCCGTTGTGAGAAAAATTAAATTTAACAAAGAAAAATCCGGCTTCAGCAAATTTTTCAGCCATTAATTTCCATGCTCCCCAATCTTTATAGCCTTTGTAACCGTGAACGAAGATTATCAAAGGTAATTTTTCATTGGTTTCAGGATAATAAGCATCTGCTAAAAAGTCTCTGGTTTTTGTGTTTGAAATGATGATATTTTGTCTTTTTGTGATTTGCATATTTTTTTGTTTTTTAAAAATTGATTAAGTATTTTTTGTCATTTCGACGAAGGAGAAATCTATATGTTTACTAGATTCTTCACTACGCTCTCGCTCCGTTCTGAATGACAACCGCATTTTTAAAAATTAATCAAAATTGATTTTAAACTTAAAAATAGTATAAATAGAAATAAACACAAAGGAAAACCTTATTTTTGCTCTATGTTGGATTTAAGAACAGTAACGGTAATGCGCTACATTCTGCCACTTCGGGAAGGAGGTTCTCTTCCTGCTTTGGCAGAAGCGGATGATGATTTTAAATATGTTTTGAAATTCCGTGGCGCCGGTCACGGAGTAAAAATGCTGATTTCGGAATTGTTAGGAGGAAAAATTACAGAAATTTTAGGATTAAAAATTCCTGAACTGGTTTTTGTAAATCTTGATGTTGACTTCGGAAGAACTGAGGCCGATGAAGAAATTCAGGATCTATTGAAAAATTCTGAAGGATTAAACTTAGGTCTTCACTATCTTTCCGGTTCTATTGCTTATGATTCGAGTGTAAAAATCGATCCGCTTTTAGCTTCAAAAATTGTTTGGCTGGATACTTTTATTACCAATATCGACCGTACTTTCAAGAATACCAATCTTCTGATGTGGCATAAAGAATTGTGGGTGATTGACAACGGAGCATCTTTTTATTTCCATCATTCGTGGCAGAATTTTGATGCTGCCGCAAAAACTCCGTTCAAGTATGTAAAAGATCACGTTTTGCTCCCGCAAGCGACAAAACTGGATGAAGCCGATCGGTTTGCGCATGAAGTTTTAAATGATAATATTTTCAGAGACATTGTAAATCTTATTCCGCAGGATTGGCTGCACTGGGATGATGCGGAAGAAAGTCCGGACGAAATCCGTGAAGTTTATTTCAACTTCCTGAAAACACGATTAGAAAATTCTCAAATCTTTGTAAACGAAGCCAGAAATGCAAGAGGATAAAATATACGAATATGCCGTAATACGTTTGGTACCGAAGGTTGAAAGAGAAGAATTTTTCAATATCGGACTCGTTTTGTTTTCAAAAAGGGAAAAATTTATCCGGGTTGAATTTTATTTATGTCCTGATAAATTCAAACTGATGCACAGCAAGCTTGATTATGAAGACGTGGTTCAAAACCTTGAGGCTTTTCAAAAAATTGCAGAAGGAAAAAAAGACGGCGGACCGATTGCGGCATTAGAAGTTCCGGAACGTTTTCGATGGCTTACTGCGGTAAGAAGTTCGGTGGTTCAGACTTCAAGACCTCATCCGGGAAAATCAAAAGATCTTGATAAAACATTTGATAAGCTTTTCAAGGAATTGGTCTTATAAATTCATCAATACTTTTCAGAATATTTTTTTGGTAGACTTTTTGAGTTGCTTTAAAATATCACCTCACAAAAAAATTCTATGGAACAAATTCGCAATACTATAACTTACAGGTTTTTTTTGAACCTGTTTTTTATTTTTCTTTTAAGTTCATCCAATTTATTTTATTCTCAACCACCCAATCTCGAAACTTCAGCTCCGCAAACAATCATTCTTCCTTCAGAAACTGCCTATTCGGAAAACATAACCTATAAAACCGATCATGAGGGAAAACCAATTAAACTGGATATTTATAAACCTAAAAAATCAACAACAGAAAAGCTTCCTGTAGTCATATACGTTCACGGCGGAGCGTGGGCGAAAGGCGACAAAATTGTGAGATCAGGAAGTTATATTGAAAGTTTTATCCTTAAACTGGTTGAAAAAAATTATGCTGTTATCAGCATTGATTACACACTTGTGAGTGAAACCGTACACTTTCCATTACCGATTCAGGATACCAAAGATGCAGTGAGATGGGTAAGAAAAAATGCTGAAAAGTATAATTTTGATACTGATAATATTGGATTTTTCGGTGCTTCTTCGGGAGCTCATTTATCCATGCTTTCCGCATACACAGATGATAATGATTATGTTGGAAGTGCTGAGCTTAAACCCTATTCTGCAAAAGTAAATTATGTTGTCAGCAATTTCGGGCCGACCGATCTGAATAAGCTTTTGCATACACGATTAGGAAAAGTTCCGGTTGCTATTGTGGGATTATTTTTTAAACCGATCGTTGAAATCAGACAAAAACTGGTGTTCGGAATTTCAGGGTATGATATAAAAACAGAAAAACGAAAAGCTGTAGACTATCTTAAAACGGTTTCACCCATAAATGATGTCGAAACGGCAGTCCCCACATTTATTCTCCATGGAAATAAAGATAAAGTTGCTCCTGTAAAACATTCTAAAAAACTCGTGAGAAAACTAAAAAAACAGAACATAGAAGCACAGTTAGTGACAGTTGAAGACGGCGCCCATGGTTTCGGAACTACTGATAAAGCCTACATGGATCAACTGAATGATAAAATGGTAAACTTTATTGTTTCTCATACAAAATAATTGTAAAATTTTTTCAGTGGTGTTTGTATCCGGCGCGGGCT
>NZ_MAUH01000035.1:0-23486 GCF_001693475.1 Chryseobacterium sp. CBo1 | reverse complement strand
CCATCCATCCATCCATCCATCCATCCATCCATCCATCCATCCATCCATCCATCCATCCATCCATCCATCCATCCATCCATCCATCCATCCATCCATCCATCCATCCATCCATCAACAACCAACCAACCAACCAACCAACCAACCAACCAACCAACCAACCAACCAAAACCTATATTAAATCATCCCATCATCCGCAAAAGAATAATGCGCATCCGAAGTCAAAATAATATGATCCAGCAACGACATACTCATAATTTTTGCAGCCTCTTTAATCTGTACAGTCATCTTAATATCACAACTAGAAGGTTTTAAATTTCCTGAAGGATGATTATGCGCAACAATAATTCCCGAAGCATTGCAAAGAAGACCCGCCTGCATCACAATCCTAACATCCACCAACGTCGAAGAAATCCCACATTCAGATATTTTCTTAATCCCCAAAACCTTATTCGCCTGATTCAGATACAAGGCAAAGAAAGATTCCCTGTAATCCATTTCCTCCGCATCAAAATGCTCCCTGAAAATATCCACCGCATCCACAGAAGATGTGATTAACTTTTCACAATTTCCCTTTCTTGAATAACTCAACTTAATTTCGTTTACAATATTGAATTTCATAAGACTTGCTCCGTGTGCGGCGGAGACCTTTAATTTCCCGCACCTACCATTAAAAACCTGTAGATTGCAGCTTGAAGGAAATCTTGACCTTTTCTATTTTTACTTTATCGTAAATCTGAAAATTTACATAAGCATAGATTCTATAATTTATCTTTTATTAAAAGCTCATATAATGATTTATACTAAAAGAATAATAAAGGGTTAAAATTTCAATGAACTGCATTTGCATCTTGTGAGGTTTCTGACTTTTCTATGCAGAATTACCATTCAGGCAGGCACAAGGAAAACTGCAATCAATTCCTTGAAAACAATAAGAAAGCACATTGATAAAGCTTGAAATCTTTTTGCGGAGGTTCTGTAATCTCCGATTACGGATACCCAAAAAGATTTTTTTCCGCAGGGACAACGGAATATATTTGCTAGAGAAAAAGCGGATAGCTTTACAGAGCAATTAGTTATTTACAATTTGTGATAAGAGAATCTTTGTAATAAAAAATATGATTGTAATATTGTAAAATTTACTTTTATGGTTTTTCTGATTATCTTATTATACATTTCAGGTTTCCAATAAAATCCATTAAATAGCACAATATCTTCTAAGTATTCATATTAAATTATCTCATTCAAAAAAAATCTATTTCATTCTTTTTTTGGTATGCATTTAGCAACAATTTGAACTGGAATTATTCTGAAAATCACCATTTAAAATGGCTAATGATAGCAGAAGTATATTTAGTAAAAAAAAATTGACGTGAATACAATTTCATTTGATAAAGAAGTTCATCAGGAAACAATTGACAAAAATGCAGAAAATTTAAAAATCGCTCAACTCAATCTTGAAGATTACTGTAAATTCCAGTGATATTGACCACCCAATTTCAATTCAAAGTGACCAGGTAATTTCGGTTTAAATTGACCACCCTTAATTTTGATAAAAGCGCTTGTTTTTCATGTGTCAATTAGTATTCAAATATAATAAATAATTACGCCCTGTTAACTCCTCTCTTTTTTCTCATAGATTCCCCCTGGAGTTCCAGGCGGTGGGACTGATGGATAAGTCTGTCCAGAATAGCATCAGCAATGGTCTTTTCACCAATAATGTCATACCAGCCCTGTACCGGGATCTGCGATGTTACAATGATGGATCCGTTGTTGTGACGGTCTTCTATGATCTCCAGAAGGGTTATCCTGTTGGCACTGTCCAAAGCCTGAAGACCAAAATCATCAAGGATGATCACATCCTGTCTTTGTATTTTTGCAAGTTCGCGCAGGTATGACCCGTCTGCTTTTGCCATTTTTAGTTTGGCAAACAGCTTGGAAGTATTAAAATAATTGACCTTGAAGCCTTCGATACAGGCCTGATAGCCCAATGCGGTTCCCAGGTAACTTTTACCCACGCCTGTACTTCCTGTGATCAGGATGTTCTCGTTTTTCTCTACGAACTCACATCCTGCAAGACGCATTACCAGATTACGGTCGAGATTGCGGGTGTCATCGAAGTTGACACTTTCAATACTGGACCTGTAATGGAACTTTGCATTTTTGATGCTTCGCTCTATGCGCCTGTTGTGCCTCTCATCCCATTCGGCATCGATGAGCATCGATACAAACTGGTCGAGGGTATAATGGTCTGTCCTTCCGCTTTCAATAGCGGTCTTAAAGGCATTGTGCATGCCGTAAAGCTTCATTTGCTTCATTTTGCTCACTGTCGGTTCGTTCATAACTGTTGATATTTAATGATAATATTGTTTTCCTCTGATGTTGCCGTGATCAGGCAGTTCCTGCTCCTTTTCTTCTTTTTCCGGATCGATCATCTGATCCAGATTGTTCTCCAATATCTTCTGTACGGTCTTAAAGCTGTAGATCTTAAAATCCAATGCCCGTTTACAGGCATTTATTAATCGTTCCCTACCTACCTTCTTTTCGAAGTTCAGGATTCCCAGGCAGCTTTTGTAGGCCTGCTCGGGATGATTCCGACTGTCGATAATTTGGAGAATGTATTCTCCCACTGCAGTATCAATACTGTTGGCCCAATCGATAAAGCGGGCAGCACTCCATCCGGCCACGAACTGGTGGGTACTGGCTAAATGTTCCGTAATGGTTGTGTAGACATAAGGCTTGTAATTGCGTCTGTGCATGGCGATCCTGTTGTATTTATAGTAGATCTCTACTGTGGAAGATGTGTATAGGATCTTGATCTTTTTCTTGATATACTGGTACGGAACACTGTAGTAGTTCTTATCCCGGCTCAACTGTACGTGCCCGTTCTGCATCACTGTTGCAAAGGATTGGTACCTGATCTCAAAACGACGCTCAGGCAGTGGGCGCAGCTGCTGCTTCTCGTCCTCTAGGAACAGCTCGTAGCGGGAATATGGACGTCCTGTGAGCTTGCGTTTGTTATGAGAGTCCAACAGATCACGGATCTCATAGTTTAGCTCGTCCAGACCGCAGGATCCCTGTTGAAGGTTGGCGTAGATCCTTCTGTACAGGATCTTGACCGCGCCCTCTACCAAAGATTTATCCCTCGGTTTGTAAGCCCTGGCAGGCAAGATGGTCGTTTCATAATGTTCAGCCAGATCGGCAAGGGTCTCATTGATGGTGGGTTCAAAACGGCTGCTTTTGATCACTGCGGATTTTAAATTATCAGGAACGATCGCTGCAGGTGTACCTTCAAAAAAGCGCATGGCATTTTCTACAGAACGTACAAAATCTTCCTTCTGCTGGCTCATAGAGGCTTCAGCATACGTATACTGGCTGGCTCCCAGAATAGCTACAAAAAACTGAACTTCTTTAAGCTCTCCACTTTCCTTATCAATAACGGAGAGTGTTTTTCCTGCATAATCGACATACATCTTATCACCGGATTTATGATTCATATGCATTACCGGGTTCACACGTTTGCCCCAGATCTTGTAATGATACCGGAACTGTGAACTCTGAAAACCATCAGGATGCAGTACAAGATACTGCTCCCACATATGATGGATAGTGACACCTACCTTTTTAAGCTCACGTTCCATCTTTGGGAAAAAATCGTATAGGGACTGTAGTTTGGGGCTGATGGACTGAACCGTGTTATTGGAAAACAAAAGTTCCAGCTCGGCGTCTGTCTTGGCATTGATTGCATCAGGGCTCAAGCCTAGAATCTCATATAATGAGATGTATTTTTTAACGGTATTTCTGGAAAGCGATAAATAGCTGCTTATAAATAACTTGCTCTTTCCAGTGCTGTAGAATTTTATGACTTTTCTAATTTTACTCATGTCTGTTATTTTATTTGCCATAGTCCGCTTTTTTTAACGAATGTATGACGCTAACATCATGAAAAAATCAAGTCGTTTTTATCTCAAATTTAACCCAGATAAGAGGTGGTCATTTTGAACCGGAAAGTGGTGGTCACTTTGCTCCGAAATCAGTGGTCAATTTACTCCGAAATTAGGTGGTCAATTTGACCGTCTTTTCCAGGTAGATTATACAAAGGTCCTTTCCTGTTATTATCATAGACAAATTTTTCATTTTCAGAAACGTTGTTAACATAGACTATATCTTTACCCTCAAGCCCGAAGCTCAATAAATTTCCTACCGAATAGCTATTCTGCTGGCTGTTGTAGGTTACCGGGTGCGCATTGGAATAATGTTTTAATCCGGACAGGATCCCATTGGTGTATTGTAAAACATAAGGAACAGAAGTATTGTTTTCCCTTACTTCCACTACCCTGTCATCTTGATAACGGAAGGTAATGTTTGAATTGGGTTCGGAATAACCAATAATCTGCATTTTATCATTGTAGGTTATTTTTGTTGTAGTTGACTCACCGTTTTGGGTCAGGATAAATGATTCCGGATATTTTTTAATTTCCGTTTCAGGAGTATCGTCATCACTATTACAGCTAAGTAAACTTAACGCAGAAATACTAAAAATCAATATATTTTTATTCATATAATTAAGGGTTTAGATGGAAAAAAATTTGTTATGAAATTATTTGTTCAAATCGATTCAATACAACGATAATGCCAACGCTTGACGGTAATTTGCTGTTAAAAATAATTAATCTACAAATAAGGCATCTTGTTTGTAACCTGATTACTATGAGCACAGAAAAACCAACATATCTGAACTTTAATAAGAAAGATTATTTCTGGAAACCTGATATTGACTATCGCCTTCATCCGGAAATGTATAAAGTTGGAAAAGGCGAACAAGGGGTTTTGATATGTGAACCTTACAAATCTGAAATAGGCAAACACTGGCGGTTCAAAAATGAGAAAATTGCCAAAATAAGTTCTGAAACAATATTCTCAATGTTTTTGGATTACCTTGAACAAGACGATTTCGTCGGTGCAGATATGGCAAGAAAATATCTTCAGATGGGCTTTACAAGAGCCAGAAGATATTTTAATTATAAAGGTGGCAAGAAATACGATGCAGAAAAAGGATATCAGCAGTTAGAGAAAGGTACTGGCGATCCTGAGAAAGCCAAGTCAGGAGATATTTTTTATAAGAAATGGAAACAGGCGGAAAAAAATCCAGTCTACTCCAAACTAAAAATTAATTGGAAGAATAAATTTGGGTAAAATGCCAAACCTTTACTTGCCGAGTTGAACCATCTAAACGCTAAAATCATCTGACAATTTCTTCTTTCCCTTAGATGATGGCACAAGCTTTGAATCTTATAATTCAATTTTTTCATCATAACTTACTTGACAATAAACCTGACATTAGTTGGGTTTTTATTTTAAATATTCTGCAAATCCACATAAGACATACTCGATTCACACTAATAAAAAATTTTACTGTGATCAATTTTGAGAATCCCTGATGCTTGCATTTTTTTATGACTCTGATGATTGTTTCAACCCTCAGGCCAGTAAGGCTTGCCAGTTGATTTCTTGTGAAAGGAACTTGGAAACTATACAGTTCTGTGTATCCAAAATAGTCTTTCAAATGATCAAGTAATTTTTGAATTTTTATCAGTGGATCGCTTATCGCCAAAAAAGAAGAAACTAATTACCTGAAATGAAGACGCTCAGCGGTGTAGCGATTGACATCCAATAAAACCTGAGGATTATCAACAACCAAATCTAAATAAGCAGTTTTGGGCAAACAAATTATTACAGAAGCTGTCAAAGCTACTACGTTAATTGCATATGGCTTATCAGTCAGTAAATAGGATTCTCCAAAACAATGACCAACGAATGGAAAGCCATGCGCAAACTCTTTACCGTCATCAAATGTGTTACAGATTTTCACTGTTCCTACCTGAATCTGATAATAATACTTAGCCTGAATACCCTCTTTGAAAATAATATCATTTTCGTCATAGGATTTCAGAATGGCTCCATGTTTGAATAGTAGTTCGTCGTTTATAATCATATTCGGTTATTATTACTAAAATAATAATAAATGAATTATCTCAATCTACACATGGTATCAATTTTTAAAATTCAGTCATTATTATAAGGATGCAATAGTAGCATACTGTATTTACTTTTAGGAGCAAGTAGATTCTATAATGTGAAGTACATTCTTGCAAGTAAAATTATATAGATATTTTTTGCGTCAGGCACTTGCGGTAAAATATCTTCCACGTTTATTTTTTACTTAGTACAGGAGAATGAAGCAGCTCATATCCTGTCCAACAATACGTCATTATCAAAAAGGTCCAGAGACAAGAGGAAATAATTGCGGGAATTATCGATTAAATTTTCTACCCTTGAATCGATATCAGAAAGAGTGATTCAGAAAGAGTTTTTAAACAAAATCTAACTAATAACAAAATATCCCATAGAGCAAAATTTATTCTATGGGATATGTTCGAGAATCAGTTGCATGCACGTACTAACAATACATGAATTATCAATATTGGCAGATTTTTCAAGGATGGATGTGATCACCCCATTAAAGTAAGAGTTTAAGAATTGATGATTTTTCTCTCCTTTAGGCTCACCATTTCCTTTAAAATAAAATTTTTTCACGTTCATTTTATTCCAAGTACCGTTGTAGTTCATAATTTCAGCATTAAAAGTCGGACTATTACCTCTTATCTTTCCATTTTTAAACAAAAAAGATAAGGTATAATCGACATTATAATAAACAGGCGAGATGCCAGCGGATACTTTAAGTCCTTTATTCTTGTAAGCTGCTAAAGTAATAGCTTGCCCAGAAACCAAGGTTAAGCCATCTTTGGGATTTGAATATAGGGTATTGATCGACTTTAATACTTTGTCATAAAGCTCTTGCTATTTTGCACCAGGAACTTCCACTACAGTATAATCCAAATTATTTTTAGACAAGAAACCTGTTGGTGCTAGGGTAAAGTATTGTGAAAATGCGGAATTTGTAAATAATAGCAAAAATATTGCGCTTAATACGTAATTTTTCATATTTAATTGTTTAAGAAACTCCATCAACTGTATTACGTCAGTGTTAAATTGTTATTTTTTTGTAATTAACATCCTTTTGTAAAAAAGTCAAAAAACGAGAAGGTTAATGATCTTAAAAAGCCATATGGAGGCTGGTGATGTTGGAACAGATAACCATTTAATAATATAGAGTATCTTTTTTCTTAAAATTTTACAGCAGAACATAAAAACAACAACTGTCTAACGAGGTGGTTAATTTTTGTTCCTTAAGAAGATTATTTTTTTCTCCAAATTTACCATAGGGTATGGTTGTAAACTAATAACACATTAGGAAAGTTATCATACACCATACTGTCAGATAAAGAGTTAACAGTGTTATTTAGAATTCATACTTTTTCTTTTTACATTTGTTGATAAAATATAAACTAAAACTCCTTTTAGTAACAATATAGCACCAACAGAAGTTCGATTAATTCTTTGGAGAGGTACTATAGCCATCAACAGCATGCTTGATTTAGTGGTATATTTTGATTTCTCTATTTTGCAAACTTTCAATGCCTGATTAAGTTCAAAAAATGCTCAAGCCCTTTTCATAATATCTGTAATAATAATATTCATTAAACTTATCATTAAATTCATGCTAATCATAAAATGCTTCCCATAAAAATGATATATTTGCACACTTAAAAAATTATATTGAGAAAATTATTTTATTGATTAGCAAATTGTTAAAAGGTAATTTAATTTTCTTCGACTCATCAAATCTTATTGCAATATTTTTTAAAATGAACTTTAACTATTTTTTCAGCTACTTCGATTCCCACAAGATGAATCGAAAACCCATTCTAACAATTCTGCTTTTCCTAGGTTTCTTCGGCTCGTTTAACGCTCAAATGGGACCTAATGACGATTTTGATGGAGATGGAATTATTAACAGTCTTGATTTGGACGATGACAATGATGGAATTCTCGATTGTATTGAACGAGGATATTCTCAAACCGCAAGTGTTGACGATATTTTCAAACTTAATGGATCCGCTACTGAAATTAACAGCAAACAAATACGTTTAACTCAGGCTATTACTTACCAGAGCGGTCAAGCTTGGAGTAACGGTAAAGTTGATTTTTCAAAGAGTTTCGTTTTACGTTATGAAGCAAATCTCGGAGCTAATGATAACGGAGCTGACGGAATTGCAACAGTCTTTCACAATTCTCCATTAGGTGTAAACGCAGTAGGAGGAAGTGGAAGTGGTATGGGAGCAAACGGTATTCAAAATGGTATCGTCCTCGAAATAGACACCTATCAAAATGGAGCGGCTGAGGGTGATATTGCTAATGACCATGGTCAAATCTGGGTATCATCAAATCAGTCGGGAGCAGGACTGCTCACAACTGCAGCTGATCTTGGTCAGTTAGAAGATAATGTTTGGCGCGAAGTTGTTATTACATGGAATTTTACCACTAAAACATTATCATACACTGTCGGAGGTATAAACGCTGGAAGCTACACATTTCCTGCATCCACTCCAATAACAAGTTATTTCGGTGGGGCGAGTAAAGTGTTTTTTGGTTATACCGCATCAACAGGAGGTTCAATCAACGAACAGAGTGTTCGTTTTACAGATTTCTGCTCTCAATTACCTTTAGAACTTGACACTAACGCGGATGGACTGAATAATGAATATGACAGAGATTCAGATTCAGATGGATGTCCCGATGCTATAGAAGGTGATAAATTGATTACGCAGAGCATGATTAACGCAAATGGAAGTATCGCAGGTGGTGTTGATGCAAATGGCATTCCCCTTGCCGCTACTGGTGGCCAAGGAATCGGAAATGCATATAATGCTGCAGTTAGCGATTGTCGCAATACAGGATTATGCTCATCTGGCTGTAATGGAAATGCATATGTTAATAGTACTACTCCTAACACCATTGAGTATGATAACATGGTGAGTGTATTTCACTCTTCAATGGTCAAAGAGTCAGACGGAAAAGTCAAAGTATGGGGACAAGGCATAGCCTTTAATGGAACTGGTCAAACCAACAACGTCCTTATACCACAAGAAATGAACAGCACAACCTATCCTGGATTGACGGGCACCATTTTAAAAATTGCTGCAGGCAGTAACAGTAATAATCAGCAATTTGCAGTATTGACAACTACAGGTCTCTTTGTTTGGGGTGGAGCGACAGGCTCTCTGATTAACCCTACAATCAAGAGTACAAATGTTTTTGGATCTGTAGCGATAGGAACTTCAGGTGTAACAGGTACAAAATCTGACGGGCTACCGGCAGGAGTCTTGCCTGCAGATGTAAAAATGATGTTTGGTACAAGAAACACTTTAGCAATTGTTACCTGCTCAGGGGCTGCTTGGATGTTGAGCAATGGGGGTTCAAAAAATGGCGATGGCACTACGGTCACTGACGCAGTTTGGCACAGAGTTAAAATAAATGCAACTACAGATTTAAATAATGTCGTTGCGATGAGGGGAACTTTAAACGCGATGTTTGCATTGACTTCGGATGGTGAGCTGTATACTTGGGGAACTGGTTCTCGCATAGGTGGAACAAGCGATGTGCCGACGAATAGATCATTTGCCACATTGATGTCTAAACCTGCAGGTATCACAATAAAAATGATTGGAATGACAAACTCAACGAGTGGTCAAAGTTATTTCTTACTTGCTACCAATGGAAATCTATATAGTTTAGGCGAAAATGAATCCAGGCAGCTTGGGATCTTCTCAACTGTTGACAGTAATGTTTGGGTAAGGGTTCAACGAACAGCTGCTGCCGGTGATTTTCTTACCAATGTCGTGTGGATTAGTCCACAGGAACATGAAGGTGGAAACTATGCTGCGATTAATATCCTGACAGCAGACGGTAAGCTATGGGCATGGGGAAATAATAACAATTCTATGTTAGGGGCGACAGGCGCTACTGTAGACCCAACATTAATGCCAGGAAGCATAACAGGAGCTTATGATGCAACTAAACTTAATAGCACTGACACCCTCATTGCTGTGGAAACAGGGGGTCACACAACACTAATTATCAAGCAGTGTAGCACAAAATTCGGATATGTAGGACACCGTATCAGTGGTAGTATGGCAAATAACAGCTCAGGTTCAGGAACAGAAACAGTTTATAATTTTGGGGATACAGCGCCATTATCTATATGTGGGGCATTAGCAGGACCTGCTGTTACTGATTTGAAAATTTGTACAGGAACTTTGGCTAATCTGCAAAACGCTCAACCCAGTTCTCTTCCGCCTGGTGTAACTACTATAGAATGGTGGACAACAATAACAAGGGACTCTGGAACCCAGCTTACGAACATCACTGCTGTTCCTCCAGGAACTTATTACGCATTTTACAGTCCACTTGTTGTAAGCTGTCCGACCACAATGACGGTTTCTTATTATCTTCCGACCGATGTCGGAAATACAAACAATTGTGTGTGTTATAACCCGGCTATAACACCAGGAACAGGCCCCGAAACTAAAATGGGAATAACTCTGCTAAAAAGAGCATCATCGGCTGATAACTGGCCAATGGGAAGAAAATCAGGGCATATAGTTTTAGAGTCAAATTCCAAAGGTTTTGTAGTATCCCGTGTAACTACAGCAGGGCTGTCGGCGATAACCACACCGCAGGAAGGGATGATGGTTTACGATACTACCGCAAGATGTCTTAAAATTTATAGCGATGGTGCATGGACCTGCTTTAACAATCCTGCATGTCCGTAATCATTATAACCCTTACAATTAATTTTGTTATAAATTAACATCCAATAAAATGAAAAACACACTCTTAATCATAACTATAATTCTTTCAGGTTTGGCAAATTCACAAGTCATCATTGGCGATGCTGTAGGAACAGCACCTGCAGGACAAAAAACTTCGGTCCTTTTGGAATTTGCAGCCGGTCAGAATAAAGGAATAATCCTTCCGTACGTCAGAACGATTCCTGCCGGCACAGGTTTAGCCGAAGGAACTATTATTCTAGACGCCACTAATCCAGCAGGCGCAAGAGTACGCTACTATAACGGAGTAACAACGAATGGTGCTACAGGATGGGTAGATTTAAGCAATGGCAATAATGGTAACATTACCTCAGTCATGGCATTACAGCCTACTTCAGCACAGGTAAATGAAGATGCTAATGCTAAAGTGATTATCGGATCGGACACATCATCTGCTGCAGGAGTTTTAGTTCTTGAATCATCCTCGAAGGCAATGATTTTACCGATAGTAAGTGATACCAACAGCATACCAGATCCTGCTCCAGGCATGATGGTTTTTATCAATAAGACCGGGGCGAAAAGATTGGCAGTTTACAACGGTAGTGGGTGGACCTATTGGAAACCGTAAATAATAATTGCTAAGATATAAATTCATAGAATAATATTATTGCAGTTTTGTAATATTGAAATGAAACAAAGTGCTAAAGATTTTATCTTATGTAAGACCTTTAATGTAAATAAAATTAGCATACAGTTATAGTCGGAAGAAAATCTTCCGACTTTTTTTCTTTAAAATTAGGACTTGAAAAGTTCTTAAATCCAATATATATTAAAAGGTAGTATAAAATTTTCTGGACGACTGTGAATAGTCGAAAAACTTAAAATTAAATGGAAGGAGCAATTAGGTTGAAATTCTAAATCCTTTAAAGAACATAATCGTTATCATCTTCAAAATTACACTTAAAGATTTGATAATATTTTGTTTTCATGGCACGGGCTTTGAAACTCCTATTATAGTTTTTTCATCATTTACTTTCTTGACAATTAACCTGACATAAGTCGGATTTTTGTATATACTGACTCGAAACCTTAATAAGACCTAACACTTCTCTTTAATAGTAAATCTTACTGTGATCAATTTTGAGAACCCCTGATGACTCCATTTTTTTTATGACCCTGATTATTGTTTCAACCCTAACGCCTGTAAGGTTAGCTAGTTGATTTCGTGTGAAAGGTACCTGGAAGCTTAATTCTTTAGTATATCCAAAGTATTCTTTTAGATGATCAAGTATTTTTTTTACTCTCATCAGAGGATCGCTGATTGCCAAAAAAGAAGAAACCAAATACCTAAAATGAAGTCTTTCAGCAGTATAACGACTGACATCTATTAAGAGTTCCGGCTTACTCATTACTAAATCTAAATAAGAAGTTTTAGGCAGAAGAATAACAGTACAGCTTTTTACAGCAATTGCAGAAACGGCATAACTTTTTTCAGTTAGTAAATAAGACTCTCCAAAACAATGCCCGTCAAATGGAAAACCGTGAATGAATTCCTTACCATTGTCAAAAATATTACACAGCTTAATGGTACCTTTCTGAATTTGATAATAATATTTAGCTGAATTTCCTTCACAGAAAATTATTTCATTTTCGGCATAAGATTTTGTGAAAGCTCCGCATTGAAATAAAAGTTCTTCAGAGATAATCATGAGATAGTAGTGCAAACAAACATAAAAGTAATCAAAAAAATCCCAATTCACACATGCTCACGATCAAAAATCGAAACTTTAATCAGATTTTAATCACTACTATTATCATCCAAACTTTTATCTTCAGAAATGGTGTATATAAATACTAATGATTAATCATGCTAACCATTTTAAAAGACTGTATATATTTACTGAGTATTTGACAAAACTATTTTACCCTTAAAGATAGCTAATACATTAGCAGCTTGTAGTTTTTTTATTGTTCTGATCACAGTTTCAACACGAAGACCTGTTATCGATGCTATTTGCTGCGTGGTAAGATTTATGATAAATTCTACATCTGACTCTACAGAGTTTGTCTCCCGCAGGTAACCGCACAATATGAGATTCTTTTTTTTTTATCCGCAAAAGACAATGCATGCATTATTAAATTATTATAGTGCATCATATCCTCAGTCTGTATTAAAAATTTTTCATTGTAATCTTAGCGCCATGTGATATTAAAATTTCTTCTTCAATAACCATTAAAATTCTTTTTTTGTTAATTGTATATAAAGTACCTAATTATTGAGGTAAAATGTACATGTGAACTTCTTCAGTATTCCACGATCTGAATCATAATGAAAGCTGTTCAAAAATGATTAAATGAATTAGCAATAATCTTTTCCAACACAAAAAGAAAGAGGCGCTGTAAAACTTGTGTTGGTCAGGTGTAAAGTAAGTTCAAAATAAATTATATTGTGCTAATCTTAATAAAATTTAATGAAAGTTTTATTCGGGTAAATAATAATGGGCATAAAACTTGTAACCCTGTTACCGAACACATTTTCATATACACCATTTCAACACAATATTAATTTGATCAAATCCCCATAGTTTTAGGATAAACTGGGGATTTTTCTATTCGTAGCGCTTGTCATTATTAAAAAGTTATATTTTTTTCAAGTTCACGCCCGTTAAAAATAAAAATCTTATTACCGCTAAGTAAACAACAACAACAACAACAACAACAACAACTATTCGAGTTAATGATGTCTGCCTACATTTTCAAACCTTAAAAAAACAATCAACTTTTGTATTTCTAATTTCAGATGGTTTTTTACCCAAATGTTTTTTGACAAAATTGGTAAAATTACCTTCATCATTGAAACCCAGTTTGTAGCCTATTTCCGAAAAGCTTAACTCTGTAAACTTAATTTCTTTTTCACATTCAAATTTAATTTTATCAATAATTATTTGTTTTGCTGACTTATTACAAACCTGCTCGCATATTTCTGTAAGCCGTCTTGGTGACATGAACATTAAATCAGCATAGTATGACACCTTTTTAGATTTTTTAAAATCTTTTTGAAGAAGTACTTTAAATTTATTGAAAGAAAAATTGATAGTCTTAACAGGCGTATCCGACTTGTTCTTATTCGTATGGAAATGTGCATCCAATAAAAGCGATTCAATGGAATTATGTGCTGCAGCAATAAATAATGACTGATCGACATTTGAGAATTTTTGCAACCGATCAATTAAAATTATTCGATTATAGTCGTTATTTCCAAAATAAGGAGCGGTAAAAATAGGTGAATGATTATTGAAAAATATTGCAGAATTGAGTAGCAAACTGTCCTTTTGAGAACTTTCAAAAAAAGCTGCTGTAAAAGCAATCACATAGAATTCTTTTCCATCAGGTTTGCTAATGAGCTCAACAACTTTTTGAGGACCTACAAAAATAGCACTTCCACCTCTTACATTGAAAATTTCATCCTCAACTTTGAAAGACAGATCATCAGCAGTTAAAAATATACAAAAATATTGTAATGTATTAAACCGCTTAGAATAGTTATTTCTTTGAATAATCTGTACTAACGAACTAATGCTAAACCCATTACTTTCGAGTTGCGATGCTATTTCATTCATAGTAATTTACATTCTCCTACAATCAAACTCTAAATTACATAATTAAAACTTCGCCTCATCTAAAATGATGGAATTTAACATAAAATTTCCCCATTGTAAATAAACTTAAACGAGAAATCAAGGCAGATTATTTATTATTTCCCGAAAAAACCAATTAATTTTTATAACTTTAAACAACCAATAATCACAAAGATGGAAAGTTCAGATTTAGTCGGAATTTTTTATAATTCTGAGTACTTATTAAAAATCACTAAACGATATGTTCAACTCAATACAAATATTGATACTGATCACAAACCCTTTTACACGTCTGTAATTTGGCGGGAGAAATATGAATTTATTATAAAAAATGATTGTATCATGTTATCTGAAAATATAAGTATGCTTTTATCAAGCAACGCTTCAAAATGTATATTTATTAAGCTACCTGCTGACCAGCAAAATGAAATCCATTTGATCAGGCGTACCTAAATATATTTTTCATTCTATATAATAACAAGACCGTTATAAACTGCACTGTAAAACTAAGTGCTACAAATGTTGAATCCCATTTATTGTTGAACTTTACAGCCTAAATAAAAAATAAAGAACATTTATAATTTACACTTAAGTTATAAAAAAACCGCCATATGACGGTATTTATCGATAGCATAAAATACTAATTTAAAAATCTTTGTTTTTAAGCCTAATTAGGAGTAGCTTTCCAAAAGCTCCAAACTGTACCGTTAAATACAGCTAACCTTTTAGAACCTGCTTTATTTACATAGACCATCATACCTGGTGAAGGACTGATAATGTTTTGTACATCTTCAACCGTAGGCAAAACCAAAGCTTTATTAGATGATTCAAGAACCAGTACTCCATCAGCAGAAGTAGATGCACTTCCAATTATTGTTTTTGCTCCTGCCAATTCCGGTGCTTGAACTGCTGTTGGTTGTGATGCTAAAGCAGAGGTAACATTTCCATCCTGTCCACTGAGATCCATCCATGAGCCATTAAAATACTTCACCCTGGCTCCTGTTGCTGAAGTTGCATCCAAAGCAATAGTACCTTCCGCAGGAGTTGATGGCAATGTTCTTAAGTAAGGTAATACCATACCCTTATTCTGTCCCGCTGCAAACTCTAAAAGTACGGAGGTTTTCTGATTAACCGGTGCCGTTCCGATAGCATTACCGATAACGATTTGGGCATTAATCATTGAAACTGATACGGAAAAAACAGTTATATATATCTTTTTCATTTCTTTTTTAATTTTCTTTAATAATTCTATGGGCATGCCGGTGTAGAAAAACAAGACCATCCTGTATTAGCAGGAACAGCGGTATCTACTGTATAAATCTTCAGACATTTAGCAGTAGTATCATACACCATCATCCCATCTACCGGTTGTGTAATAGCTGAAAGACTTGCCGTTGGAACTCGTGTAATTACCAGACCTTTTGTGTTTGATTCTAAAACCGTGTGAGCACCGGTTCTTATCATTGGCCAATTGCCATTGGAAGCACCCGCTCGATTAAGAAGAGTTATACCATGTTGTGCTGAAATCCCGACAGTACTTGTATTGGGTAGATTATAACATGCGCAAGGAACAATATTTTGTCCATATCCTCTACCCGTAATATTTGTCGTTTGAACCACATTTTGTGTAATGACAATGGTGTTACTTGAAGATGCATTCCAAGGTATTGTGTTGAATGAGTTACCATTGAAAAGCTCCAGCGGGAAAAGGGCTCCGCCTGCTGTCTTACTCCCGTACATTGATATTGCTCCGGTAGGACTAATTACTACTTTAATAAGCGGTGCAGAAGCTGTTCCCGAATAATTATATATTAATGGTGTATTCACTTCATACAAGTCACCATCAGCAAAACGTATATTAATACCTGGAGCAGGAGTGCCATTCGATTGAAACTCAATCTCTGATGATGCAATATTCACTCCATTAATACGCATATTAAATGAATTATCAATAGAGTAAATATCAAAAACAAACCCATAATTTGTGGCTGGTTGAACAAAAGTCTTTGGAGAACCATTGGCTGCGGTAAAAGTTTCACCTCCTACCTGCTCCGTACAAACTGCAGCTGCAGTATAAGACAGATTTAGGCTTCTAATGTTGTTACAATTTCCTCCAATACCATTGTTGGTACACTCATCCTGTGCGTTAGTAGGTGGAACTGCCGGGTCAGGATTCGTAGCGTCAGGATCTGTAACATCATTAGGTCTTAAAATACCGGCTCTGAAATTCTGGTTTCCAGTCGCTACCGTATTGGAAGCTACCAATTTAATCGTATACCCGATTTCGCAACCATTAGGTAAATTAAGTGATGAGGAATAAGTTCTTGTAGCTGCATTATAGGTCACTGCAACTGACTCGCTTCCGCAACCTTTCCCCTCAAACATAACTGACTGTGAATTAAAACCAACGGGATGGATAAAAGTAAATTTTGCACCTGTAACTGCACTGGGTCCGTCATTTTTTGCCTTTAGATAAAATGTTACAACATCTCCCGGAACAACAGCAGTCTTATCTGCTACTACCTGAGAAATTTTCATATCTGAAATCTGCGTTACAATCGGTAAAGGCTGCGTTGACATAGGTCCTTTTACAAAAGCCCATGTATCTATAGATCTAAGATCTCCAAACTGGCCTCCAGTTCCTGTACCATTTACTCCCCAAGTATGACCATTTACTGTACTATTTGCCCCTGTACTATTAATAGGTGGGAGGTGGGAATTGTTGATTGGAGAAGACATACTTCCATTTGTAACGGTTTGAATATCTGTGTCATTCCAATAGACTATGTTTGATTCTACCTGAGAAAGATTATCTTTATTCAGCAATTCGATAATCGTTCCGTTTTGGTTGTACTCCATATCAATATACGGAAAATGAACTTCTGCTCCCTGAAGCTGTACCGAGATTTGCGCTTGATGCGTACCGGCTGGTAATGACTGACCTGCTCCATCTTTTCCATCCCACAAAATACTATTGGCGTTAGCATTGGCAAAACCCAGTAAAATTCTTTCCGTAAAAGCTGCGGGAGTGGTGCTGCTTTTTATGACAATCGTATATTTTGCAGGTCTATTGGAATTAAACTTAATATAGCCACCCTTCGAACTGATCTGTCCCTGAGTACCTTCAACTCCTGTTGTATTTAATTGCGTGACCACAGGAACTATAGGTACTTTTTTTAGCCATGTGCTATTTCCAGGTACTGCGCCAATGCTTGTCTCCGGTAGATTTGGATCAGGAAGGGTATAAAATATTTTGTGCGTTATTTGCTGGTTGGTTGAATTTGATATATCCGCAGATAACGGATTATGAACGTCGCTTGCAGTCAAATCGGTTTTATTCAAACTTTTGTAAACCGAAACTCCGCTAGAATTCGTAAAACCGTTATTATTGATAAAAAAAGAAAAATACAATCCGTTATTACCATTATTATTGATTCTGTAAGTAAACCCATCGTCAGTCAATCCATAAACGATACCACGAAAACCATTGGTATTTGGGTTGCCATTTCCGTTAGATAGATTAAGAAGGTTGGCATAAACACGTCCACTTACAAAAGCTGTATTGGTTGTATTAAGCACCGATATGTCCCATGCAAAGATACCAGCAGTGGAATCTTGTGTCCAAGCGGCATCTGCTAAAATTGTAGTACTTGGAATTGCTGTACCGCGTGCTAAAAATTCCACGCGATAAATACCCGTGCCTCCTTGCGGAACCAAATAATAAATGGGGGTGTATTTAGTTGATGAATTTTCATTAAATCGTTTTGGACCATTTTTTTCCTGTTCTCTATTAGGAATCTGACCGTTAGCAGAAGCATCGTTAACAACGAGAGCTCCAGAAGGGCTGTAAAGCTGGATGGCTGATGGGCCTGTCCCTAACTGAGCACTGGAAGCCAAAGTAATACGCTCCCCTTCCTTTGCATAAACATAGTGCGTACCTGTCGTAGGAAAAGGCCATCGTTCAGAATCCTTTACTATACTTGAACGCAGATAAGCACGATACCCCAGCTTACCATTTGGATAAAGGTCCTTGGAACCATCTGCAAACAAAAATGTATTGCACATCACAGTAAAGAGAAGTGTTAGACAAAATTTAAAATTCGTAATCAGTTGATATTTATATTTCATAAATGAAGATTGTATAATATTTCGACCTTAATTTTCACCTATCAAAAAAAGAATAATTATAAGGTCCATTTAGATTGTTCGAGTAATAGTCAATTAAACCAGTGTTCTATTACACAGTAGATTGCAACAAAATTTTCGCAAAAGTTGTGAAGTCGAGAACATTTTTTTTAAATTTAAGGAAACTGGTCACATGGAACTACTCCGCACAAAGAAATCGAGCAACCTCCTGTAAGACGCCGATGTATTGCCGTAGAAATTTTCATTCAGTTTTCTATTGAAGATGCAAAAATAAGTAAAACAGATGAAATCAGTTCATCTATGGTAGCTTTTTAATTATAATTTAATTTTAAAAGACTCAAACTACTTAAAAATATATAAAACGATTGAAAATTTAAAAAATTCTATTAATTGCAATTATAATAGTATAATATTTCTAAAATAGTCAGTAAACATAAAAAATATCTTTCGATTTGAAAAATGATTTATTTCTGTTCACTTCCTATTTTATTATGAAGTATTGATCGCTTTGAGTTGTAATTATTCAAAAAATTACTATTTTGTAATAGTTAATGGTAGAATAAGAATAATCCGTAAAAAAAAGGTATTTGAAATGAATACAATTTCATTTGATAAAAACGTTTCTCAAGAAACAATCGATAAGAATCAGGAAAATTTAAAAATTGCTCAACCCAATCTTTCTGATTTTAATGAAAGAATGGGTAAAGATTATGATCTCCTTTGCAGGTTCACCAATGATAATTCCCGTTTCTTTTTGAAGCAGGAACTGCGGTATCCGGAAAATACCAATACGATAGCGAGCCATATCAACTGGCTGCTAATGTGGAAAAGGGAAATTAGCGACAGAGTATATTTTAAAATATTTTTTAATGATATTGAAAGAGAATATGAGGAAATTAATCGCTATAATTCTCCTTACGTACAAAAAGATGAAGTGTATTACAAAATTACTGAAGAATTTAAAAAGAAATACACAAACTATGCACCTTTGGGATTTTTAAGTGAAGAAGACGAAGAGTATATAAAATTGGAGATCAACAGAAAATTCTTGCAGTATATCTAGTAACGATAAACATTTTCCTAAAAGAGATAATGAACACATTTTTTTAGATTAGATTTAAAATTGATAATCGGAAATGGCACTGGTGGTATACGTTTTGAATAATAGAAAGTAATTTTTTCATTATAATTACTCAATTTTAACAATAAACCCGGCTGATGTCGGGTTTTGTATTATAATATCAACCTAAGCTGTAGAAAACATCATAATAGACTACATAAAGTAAATTTGCAGAAGGCTGAAAAATTCTGATTTTTCATCTCTGATTAATACCGGATTTTTATTCAATTATGATTATTAATTGAAAGGCATATTTTTAGATTACCTTTAATAAATTACATTAAAAACAGGTACAATGAATTTAAAAGAAATATTAAATGAAGCGAATGCGTGTATTTCCACGGGTAATTACGATCAATTTTTAACCTATTGTACAATTGATACGCACTGGACATTCATAGGCGAAGCATCACTAACAGGAATTGATGAAGTAAGGGATTATATGAAAGAAGCCTATATTGAACCGCCTAGAGTTAAGGTTGATTTAATGATACAAGAAGGAAACTATCTAACAGCAGTAGGTAAAATAAGCATTGTGAATATAAATTCTGTATGGGTAGAATATGAGTATTGCGATGTATGGAGATTTGAAAATGGCAAACTAGCGGAGCTAAAGGCTTTTGTTGTTGACTGAAATTGTTTCAAGATAAATTATAATATTAAAAGACATTTATCAGGATCATCAAATAATCAACTCCGATATACTTTTACAACCTCCCGTTATTAAAAACATCATTAAGCAATCTCATTAACCTTACGAAATGTCAGATTGATGCGTTCTTTCATTAATTTAGATGATTTAGCAATACGGTGTTCCCAATGTTCCTGAAGGTCACCTTTCATCATCAACAATGAACCATTGGGCAGCGGTATACTGTGTCTGCTCTGATGGTAGTTCAACTTTCTGAAATCAAATTTTCTAATCTGTCCGAGACTTAATGATGCAATAACAGGCCGATCTACATACCTGCTTTCTTTATCTCTATGCCAGGCAACGGAATCGTTATGATCCCTATACAGATTCAGAAGAACTGAATTAAATTCACAGCCGAAAGATTCTTCAATTCTACATTTCAAGGAAAGCAGCTCAGGTGTCCACGCATTCACTTCAAATTCACTACCTCCTAATTTGTAGGATTTCTCACTATCACCATACCACGCAGTAAGACGTGGAGTGACCACCTTTTTATCATACATTGTCTGAACTTTTTGTTTCCATGGCGTATTTTCAAGAAGTTTTGTAAAAAGTAAATCTGCTTCTTCAGAAGTCAAGAAATGTTCTCTGAATTCCAACAATTCTTTTGGAAATGTATAGAATTCCTCGGCACTGAATAAACTAAGTTGTCCCATTGCGATATTGACTTTTTTTATTATTTTTACTATATCCTATTTACAACATAGGATTTTTTTTCATCATTTGTGTTTTTACTTCCCTTCGGGGAAGTTTTTGTTGAATGGCGCTGCGATTATACCTTCACTTTTACCCTTAACAAAAAATGAATTAATTCCTATCTCCCATTTTTTCCTTGATCTGCCTTATATCGGTCTTAATCTCTGAAATGAAATTTTGCATATTACGTTCTGCAAATTCATCAGCTCCATACTCTTTTGTATTAATACTGCAGGCAAATTCCCAAATTTCTTTTATATCAGGTAATGCTATTTTATAAGGCTCATAAAATTTATTATCAGCCTTAACCCAAATGCCATCTGCTTCATGAAACTGAAATCTTTTATAACTGATTCCATCATTAGTGGTAATAAAAACATATGTCCTGTCCGTTTTCAGATCAGAAAGATTCTCGACATATTTTCCAACAATGTAGGTTCCGTTTTTGTAAGGTGGCATGGAATCTCCATCTGCAGGAAAAGCCCTGAACTTTCCGCCTTTTAAAAAAGGTAACGATATGGTCTCAAGTGCTTCTATGTACTCCGGATCTCCATAGCCGTTTAGGTATCCCATCGAAGCCTTTTGGGGAATAATTTCAATCTGATCGTTTCCGTCCTGATCGACCCTGATGGGAAGAACAATCCTATTATCCGGAAGTTCCATAATTTCATCGATAGAATATTTACTTACATTGACAGTCAGCAGTAAATCGATGCTGACATTATAATATTTTGAGATTTTAATCAAAATCTCAAGGGGAGGTTCTGCGGCAGCATCTTCATACTTACCGTACCTTCCTCTGGTAATCAAAAGATCATCGGCAACACTTTGTTGCGAAAGATTTTGCTTGCCTCTCAAATACCGCATGTTTTCTGATAAAATTGACATTGCTATAATTTATAGCAACAAATATACAACTTTTTGCTATAAATTGTAATAATTTTACAGCATGGAAAGAGCAATAGTGCATATGGATTTGGATACGTTTTTTGTTTCCTGTGAACGGTTGAAAAACTCCGAACTGGAGAAAAAGCCCATTATCATTGGTGGCGGAGACCGTGGCGTGGTAGCTTCCTGCTCTTATGAAACCCGCTTTTTTGGTGTACGAAGTGCAATGCCCATCAAGATGGCATTAAAGTTATGTCCTGAAGCAAGGGTTATTAAAGGTGATATGGAAATGTATTCCAAAATGTCCTATCTTGTCACTGAAGTAATTCAGGAAAAAGTTCCGGTATTGGAAAAAGCAAGCATCGATGAATTTTACCTTGACCTCTCAGGAATGGACAAGTTTTTTGGATGCTACCAATGGACCAATGAAATTGTAAATGCTGTTACAAAAAACACTGGCTTGCCCATTAGTTTTGCCCTGTCTACTAACAAGACCGTGGCAAAAATCGGAACCGGAGAATCTAAGCCTACGGGAAGATTTGAGATTAGGGAACAGAACATCAAACCATTCCTCAACCCTCTTTCCATCAAAAAGATTCCAATGGTTGGTAATGTTACCTTTCAGCTGCTCTCAAGGTTAGGTGTCCGAACCATTGAGACTTTATCTGAAACCCCTGTTGAAGTTTTGCATCAGCTCATTGGTAAAAACGGAACTGAACTCTGGAAAAAGGCCAACGGAATTGATGATACTCCCATTGTTCCGTACTCGGAAAGAAAATCAATTTCTACAGAAAATACTTTTTCACAGGATACCATTGATGTTCAGAATCTGAGAAGTATTCTATCCGGTATGGTAGAACAACTGGCATTTCAGTTGCGTCAGGAAAAGTGGCTGACCTCAACAGTATCTGTTAAAATCAGGTATTCCAATTTTGATACAGAGACCAAGCAGTGCCGTGTTCCGTACACATCAGCGGATCATATGCTGCTCAAGTATGTGCATGAACTTTTTAAAAAAGTATATACCCGAAGGATGCGCATACGATTGATTGGTGTAAAATTTACAGGGCTGGTTCACGGCTGTCATCAAATGAATCTTTTCGAAGATACAGAAGAGCTTATCTCATTATACCAGACCATGGATAAAATCAAAAACAGGTTTGGCAGTACCAGTGTAGGCAGAGCGTCCGGATTATTAAAATAAACAAGAAATTATGTTTCTCAACTGTCATTCTTATCACAGTCTCAGATACGGTACCATTTCTATTCAGGATTTGGTGCATCAAGCTGTGGATCATCAACTGCAAACTTTAGCATTGACCGATATCAATACCGTGACAGGTATTTATGATTTCTTGAAGTTGTGCACTGAAAAAGATATTAAGCCTATTGTGGGAGTGGAAATTAGAGTTGATAGCAAACTGTATTACATATGTCTGGCTAAAAATGTAAATCGTCAGCAAAAAGTAGACATTATATAGTATAAAAGTTAAGGAGTGTTTTCAAAAAAAGAATTACATTTAATTATGGAAACACCTAAAAAGAAAAGTTCCGAAAAATTCGTAAAAGACATC
>NZ_MAUH01000034.1:0-205010 GCF_001693475.1 Chryseobacterium sp. CBo1 | reverse complement strand
CTCTCAATTTTGTGAGAATAAAATCGTAAATTGCATCTAGGTTATTCATGAATGTATTTGATTGGTAGTCAATACAATTTACAAATTTTTGTAACATGAATAACTTTTTTTATAATGCACTACGGGTTATATTAGCTATGTTTTTGCCTGAATATGAAGATTTCATGATTCAGAAGACTGCCAATCAATTAATTATTTTAAATTTGCAAAAAATTCCCCACAAATGAATGAACCACAACAGAAGTGGACAGAAACCATTGAGTCTGGTCACTCTTTATTCCAGCTCAATCTGAAAGAAGTCTGGCGATACAGAGACCTGGTTTTAATGTTTGTAAAAAGAGACTTTATTTCTTCTTTTAAACAGACCATCCTAGGCCCGCTTTGGTTTTTTATAAATCCTATCCTTACAACCCTTGTTTTTACCTTGGTTTTCGGAGGTATCGCAAATCTGCCGACAGACGGCATTCCACCAATATTATTTTACCTTGCAGGAAATACGCTTTGGGGGTATTTCAGTACTACGATGCTCAGCGTTTCAAATGTGTTTACAGGGAATGCGGGAATTTTCGGGAAAGTTTATTTTCCCAGACTGGTAACGCCAATTTCTTCCATTATTTCGAGTTTCATGCGTTTAGCTATACAACTGGTATTATTTTGGATTGTTTTGGGATATTATATGTTTAAAGGTGAGGTACATCCCAATTCATGGGCTTTCTCATTCCCTATTCTGATTATTTTTCTTGCTATATTTTCTTTAGGCTTAGGAATGATATTTTCTTCACTTACTACTAAATACAGAGACTTGTCTTTGTTACTCGGTTTTGGAGTAAGTTTGTTTATGTGGCTTACACCGGTTATTTTGCCAACCTCATTGGTAAAACAAAAACTGGGAAGCTATGGATTTTTAGCTGACCTTAATCCTTTAACACCTATTTTTGAATGTTTTAAATATGGCTTTATAGGATCTGGAGACTTCAGCATGCCACGACTACTGATGAGCTTTGCATTTATCATTGTAATACTTTTTGCAGGAATTGTGGTCTTCAACAAATCGGAAAAATCTTTTATAGACACGGTATAATATGAATAATAAGTGATTATTACATTTCATCTTAAAATCACTGCCTCATATTATTTTGAATCTTAAACTTTTTTTAAACATTAAACAAAAAACACATGCTTGCATTAAAAGCTGAAAATATATCAAAACAATACCGTCTCGGTCAGGTAGGAACAGGAACATTAACCCACGATTTAAACCGTTTCTGGCATAAAGTAAGAGGAAAAGAAGATCCTTATCTGATGATTGGTGAATCCAACGACAGATCAGCGAAAGGAAGTTCAGAATATGTTTGGTCGCTTCGTGACATCAATTTCGAAATTGAACAAGGCGATGCGGTAGGAATTATCGGCAGAAACGGAGCCGGAAAATCTACTCTTCTAAAACTATTGAGCAAAGTTACAAAACCAACAACAGGGAAAATCTATACAAACGGAAGAATTGCCTCTCTTCTTGAGGTAGGAACAGGTTTTCATCCGGAAATGACAGGTCGTGAAAACGTTTACCTCAACGGAGCTATTCTGGGAATGACCAAAAAAGAAATCAGCAGAAAATTTGATGAAATTGTTGATTTTTCGGGTGTAGAAAGATATATTGATACTCCGGTAAAAAGATACTCTTCCGGAATGTATGTACGTTTGGCGTTCGCAGTAGCTGCACATTTAGAATCTGAAATTCTTATTGTAGATGAGGTTCTGGCCGTAGGAGACGCTGAATTTCAGAAAAAATGTCTTGGTAAAATGGGTGATGTCACCAAAGGTGAGGGAAGAACGATTTTGTTTGTGAGTCACAACTTACCGAGCATTCTACAACTTTGCCAAAAAGGAATTATGCTGGAAAACGGTCTTTTAAAAGGCAGCTCGGATATTAAATCAATCATCAGTCTGTATACACATAATTCAGACAGTGAAAACATAATACCAAATTCCCACAAAAACATTTATCTGAAAGATTTCAAATCGTATCGTAAAGGAAATGATGATTCCGAAAATTTACAGACCATGCAGGATGGAGTTTTAGAGTTCCGCATACAGTCGAATAAAAATATCAAAAATATTAAAATAGGAATTGGGTTTAATGACGATTTGGGGAACAGGCTATTCACCCCTTTTTCAGGTCATTTTCAGCAAACTTTTGATCTATCATCAGGTGAAAATATCATATTTTGTGAAATACCAAGCTTCCCTCTGAAATCAGGAAAATACAATTGTGAAATTTACATTGGTGATAATTCCGAAACCCACGATTATTACGATAAAGGACTGAAAATCAACGTAAAAGATAATTTTAAGCAAGAAAAACCCGATTATTCGCAAGGATATTTCACTATAAACCAAACTTGGACAAATGAAAGAAAATAATATTATTGAAGAATTGTTCTGTACAAACTTCGAATTAAGAAACCTATCCGATCTTCTCGTTTACGGAAAAGCAGAAAGATGGGTATATGGTTTCATGCTAAAAAAATATGAAGACGAGCATTTAAACAGATATAAATATGCGCTTCAATATGTGAAAAACAAAAAAGTTTTGGATGTTGCCTCAGGTTGTGGGTACGGAACTTATCTTTTAGCAACAGAGGGAGAGGCAGATTCGGTTGTAGGAGTCGACCTGAGTGAAGATGCTATACGATATGGCGAACACAGATATGGTCACACGAATATTACAAGAGTAGTCGAAGATGGCACAAAATACAAAGACGAAACCCCTTTTGATGTTATCATAAGCTTTGAAACCATAGAACATGTTCCCAATTATCTTGATTTCATTAATAATCTTTACGAAAATTTAGCTGATGACGGGATGTTATTAATTTCTACCCCTATCACAAAAGTCACGAATACGGCACCCAATAATCCTTATCACGTCATTGAATGGAATTTCTACGATTTTCATAAGCTATTCGAATCAAAATTTGAAATTGTTGAAGTGATTCTTCAGGAAATTAAAATTGTAGGAGAAAGAAAGCGAAAAGAATACAATCTCAAAAACAGGATATTAAACAGAATATCCAAAGAAAATGTATTGCAGATTCACGGTAAACCTATCGAGAAGTTTACCAACCAGTATGATTTAAACCAGTGCAATGAAGGTTACCAAACTCTTGTACTGAAAAAGATTAAAGCCTGATAAGTTCCCATCAGCGTTTTATCTTATTTAAATTAAAAAATTTATATCGTAATACATGAATGATGCAACTCACAATAATGAAAAAACAATTGCCGTAGACAGAAGAAATAACTTTGACTTTATTAGATTAATATTAGCATCCGGAGTTATAATTTCCCACTCATTCCCTTTAACCGGAAAAAAAGAATTGCTTCTACATTATTCTCATGATCAGATTGATTTGGGGCGATTTGCTGTAGAATGTTTTTTTGCAATGAGTGGTTATCTCATTTTTCAAAGTTTAGAAAGGAGTAAAACCATCCTAAACTATTTATGGAAAAGAATTTTAAGACTTTTTCCTGCATTAGTAGTTCTGCTTCTGTTTACAGTGCTTATTTTACCTTTCGTTTATGAGGGAAGAAATATATTTGATGAAAAATCTTATTGGAGCTACTTTCCAAATGTACTCTCATTATACAGAGTACAATACAACGTTGATGGAGTATTTACTCATAATCCGTATCCCGGCGCAATTAACGGAAGTTTATGGTCTTTAAGCTACGAATTCAGTCTTTATCTCTTTCTGCTTTTGTTATTCCTTTTCAAGAAACGCTCAGGTTTCGTTAAAGCTGTACTTATATTGACTTTTACCGTATCTTACTTACTTTTACAATTTAAACCTCTATTTCTTAGCTTTTTGTTCGATCAATTTTTATTAACAAGTCAATTATCATATAAATTGGCAAGTTTTTTCCTTGCTGGCTCAATACTGAGTTTTTTAAACTTTAAAAAGTTTAATACATTATTTGTACGCATGTCTTTATCTTGCATATTGATCACTTCAATATTCTTCAATCTGTATGAAGCTATAGCTCCATTGGCACTGCCGATTTTAATTATTATGTTATCTAAACTAAATACTTCACCTGTAAATTTAATAGGAAAAGTAATTGGAGATATTTCTTATGGTGTTTATATTTATGGCTTTTTCATACAACAATTGCTGATGTATTTTTTTAATTTAAATACTATATTGCTAATGATAACAGGTCTTTTCGTAACTTACATTTTAGCATTTTTATCTTGGCGTTATATTGAAAGCCCGAGTCTAAAATTTAAAAACTTATTCTAAATCAAAAAAAATGTCTAAGCTTGCCATTGTCATACCTTATTATAAAATAGATTTTTTTGAACAAACCATAAAGTCTGTTGCTACACAGACCAATAAAGATTTTGTTATCTATATTGGGAATGATGCAAGTCCTGAGAATCCGCAGCCAATTATTCAGCAATATTTTGACCCAACAGAATACAAATATTATAATTATACTGAAAATCTGGGTGGCAAGAATCTGGTGCTACAATGGGAAAGAATATTAGAAAATGTAAAAGAAGACTGGTTTCAGATCTTGGGAGATGATGATGTTTTAGGAGATAATTTCGTTGAAGAATTTTATAAATCTGTCGATTATTGCGATTCTCACAAGATTTATTGTATGAAGACAATACATCACCATATTGATGAAAACAATGAAACCATTAAGATTAATGACTATAATACAGACACTATTGCTGCCGAAAAATTTTTCATAAATAAATATTCAGGTAAAGTAAATAGCAGTTTATCAGAAAACATATTTCGGACAGATAAATATCACAAACATCGATTTGAAAAAATTCCGTTGGCTTGGGGAAGCGACGACATTGCAATTCTATCTTTCTCAGATTATGGTGAAATATATTATAATCGTGCCACTCATGTAAAGGTAAGAATCTCAGAGATCAGTATATCCGGTGCTCAACACCTGAATCAGTTAAAAGATAATGCTTATAATAAATTTCGTGAAAAATTTATCCTCCATCATTCTAAAACCTTTCCTTTAGAATTTGTAAGTCAGGTTATCTATCAATATTTATGGCATTGCTATAGTAACAAGCAAAAAGCCAATTATTCAATTGCTAATTATTACCTCAAAAAGTTCAAATTCATTCTTTTTGCAAAGACCTTAAAAAAAATACATTATGTAAATTCACTTTAGGCCTTACAAATTATTTTTAAATTTATGTAAACTTAAATTGATCAAATAATACATCAAATATACTCTCTAAGTAAGCACATAAAGCCCCAATACACCCTCCTAAATGCAAGATTTTTAATATATTTGCTTTAAAAACACAATTTATGCCTCATCCCTTAGTTTCCATAATTATTCCCTGTTACAATCAAGACCAGTATCTTGATATGTGCTTGCAGTCTGTAAGCGACCAAACTTATCAAAATTGGGAATGTATTATTGTAAATGATGGTTCTACTGATAGTACAGGGGAAATAGCCGAAAATTGGGTGCAAAAAGATGGCAGATTTCTATATATAAAGCATGATAATCGTGGGGTTGCCCACTCCAGAAATGCCGGTCTGAAAAAAGCTACCGGGCAATGGATTCAATTTCTTGATGGCGACGATCTGCTTTTACCCACAAAGCTTGAAGAATCATTAAAATTTAAAGATGATTTCAACTTTATCTACACCGATTTTCAACATCTAAAGGCCGATAAAATTGAAGAACCTTTCTGCAATTTAAAAGATCACACTTTAAATATTGAGGCATTACTCAAGTATTGGGATCAAGGATTAAATATCCCGATACATACCCCGATTATAAAAAAGGAAATCATCGATAATCTGTATTTTTATGAGAAATTTCAATTGCATGAGGATTGGCTGTTTTGGGTAGAATTGCTAAAGAATTCTGAGGTAAAGATAAAATTCATAGATCAGTATTTGACGTTATACCGGATTCATCCGAATAACAGCAGCGGCAAATCGGAAGTTTTAGCGGCTAATCAGATTGCTGTTTACGATTTTGCATATTCAAATATCCTTGATGATGGTCAGCGTAAAATTTTATTCAGACGATTTTTGGAAGATTACTATATCGTTTTAGATAAAAAAAACCTCTACGCAAAATTTCATTATAAAATTATTAACTCCAGGTATTTTAAATTTAAATCGTATATAAATAAGTTAACTACACTTTTTAAAAGATAATTTAATTGCCGGTAAAACTCTATTATGCCACTAGTTTCAGTCATCATTCCCAACTATAATCATGCGCCCTATCTTAAGGAGCGTATTGATTCTGTATTAAATCAAACGTTTCAGGACTTTGAGCTTATTATATTGGATGACTTATCGCTTGATAACAGTAGAGAAGTTATAGAACAATATAAAAATCACCCCAACGTCTCTCATATAATTTACGATGAAGAAAATTCGGGTTCCACATTCAGACAATGGCAAAAAGGCATCGAACTTGCCAAAGGAGAATGGATTTGGATTGCGGAAAGTGATGATTGGTGTGAACCTACACTTTTGCAAAACCTATTGGCACCAACGACTGACAATAAAAATATTGGAATTTCGCACTGTCAGTCCATTTTTTACAATACCGAAAAAAACACATTTTACCCGCATATTTGCACAGATTCAATCTCTGAAATAATTGATAAAAACGAATATATAGAGAAAAAGCTCCTTCCTTTTAATCAACTCGTTAATGCAAGTATGGCAATTTTTAAAAAAGAGCTGTATTACCAGATTTCTGATGAATATAAAAATTATAGACTCGCCGGAGACTGGATTTTTTGGGCAGAAATGAGCCGCTTACAGGATGTTGCCATTTGTGGAAAGTTTTTAAATTATTTCAGACAACATTCAGTAAAAGTTTCATTCAATGTCAAAAAAACAGGGCAAAGTTATATTGAAGAACTGAGATCTATTCAGTATTTCAGAAATAAGCTTGGGGTGAGTGAAATTGTGTACGAAGATGCAATTACAAAACAGTATATGAGATTTCGGTATGACAAATTCCCTGTAGAAGATGGTGTAAGAGAAAAAACCAACATTTTATTTACCGAATTATTCACAAAAAATATAAAAAAGAAGGTACAAAAACAGGTTCTTTTAGATAAAATACAGTATAAATATGTAGCAAAGCTACTTAACTTATTTTCGTAGCAAATGGAAAAATTTGATAAATATAAATCAAAAGTAAACTGGGGAGAAGGAGCAGAAAACCTTGAGCCTATTCCGAAAATCATTTGGTCATTTTGGGACACCCATAGTGATTCAGAATTGGTAGATTTATGCATCACCCAATTTAAAAAACTCGTTCCCGATTTTGAGCTCATCATACTGAACACAAAAAATGTAAAAAATTATCTTCCCGATATTCTCCCTGTAAGAAAAGATCTCCCTTTTGTAAATTATACTGATCTTGTAAGACTTGAAATTCTTAAAAAAAACGGCGGAATATGGATAGATATCAGTACAATTCTTACTGAAAACTTATCGTGGGTTTATGATCTTAAAGAAAATTTAAAATACGATCTATTGGGTTTCTACTCAGATTTTTGTACGACAGATATGCAGAATCCTATTCTGGAAAGTTGGTTTCTGGCGACACCAAAAAACAACAAGTTTGTTTCTGCATGGCACCAGGAATTTTTCGCCTGCTACACCTCTCCGCAACCTTATGAGTTTTTTAAAGATATAAAAAACAACAAAGATGAAATTCAAAACATCGGCGATCTTGCGGACTATCTCATTATTTATCTTGCGGCAATCTCTGTCATGAAAAAAAATAAAGATTTCAGAATAAGCATGATTTCTGCTAATGAAGTGGGACATTATTTCTCTTTCAGATTAAAAAGCAGCTATCAGCACCTTGCTGATATTTTTTTAAAAAAAGCGAGCCCAAATCATGTCCCAACGCTCATAAAATTTACAGGAAACCAAAGAAATTATTTAGACAGAGAAATATTTCTGGGAAGATACCACCGAACTGCTTTTCTCTTTTCAATAACCGGTGGCGCTTTTCCGTATCACAAAATTGTAAAGCATGAGATAAATTATATCAAATTCATTTTAAGAAATTTGAAAAATAAATATCTGAAGTAGCATTTATATTAAAAAAAAACAATCATCAAAAAATTCTTCTCAATAAATTTATAAACATCATAACAGCTCATATGAAAATTGGTTTTTACAGCTCAATGCCGCTTGACAACAAAGCAAACTGGTCCGGAACCATGTTCAAGATGTATGAGCAGATTTTATTACTGGGTTACGAAGTAGAATGGATTCCGCAACAGCTACTAAATGAAAATGAAATCGCTAAACTTAATAAGATCCATCAACTGTTTTACAAGATTTTCAATCGCGGTTACAATACTAAAGTTAATTTTTTTTCTTCTAAAAAGTTAGGAAAAAAGATAACAAACCTTCTCAAAACAAAGAAATTTGATTTGCTCTTCGTGCCAACATACCTCAACGATTTTGCGTTTGTAAATACCGACACTCCTATTATCTATCTGAATGATGCCAATGTTGCACAATTGCTGAACTATTATCCATACTATTCAGGTTTCGGCTGGCTTTCTAAATGGGAAACAAAAAGGATTGAAAAGAGGATGCTTGATAAAAGTTCAGTAAATATTTTCTCTTCCGAATGGGCAGCCAACTATGCCGTGAATCATTACGGAATTAATCATGATAAAGTGAAGGTTTTAAAATTCGGTGCCAATCTGGCGGTGCCTGATTTTTTGAATTTCAATGAAAGCAAAGGTGAAGATATTGTTTTCTTATTTCTCGCTGTAGACTGGGAAAGGAAAAGAGGAAATCTTGCTTATGAAGCAGTAAAAATCCTACATCAAAAAGGCTATTCGGTTAAACTGCAAATCATTGGCTGCAACCCGAAAATTCAGGATGAATGGGTAAACATTATACCCTATCTCAACAAAAATTTTCCGGATGATTTAGCAAAAATTCAGACGCATCTTTTACAGTCTCACTTTTTACTTGTTCCTACAAAAGCAGATTGTACACCTATTGTATTTTGTGAGGCTGCAGGATATGGCTTGCCTGTAATTTCAACCGACACGGGAGGTGTTTCCGCGCATGTTGAAAATGGCAAAACGGGCTTGCTTCTTCCACAAAATTCTTCTCCTGAAGATTATGCCGATGCTATCGAAAATATACTTACAAGTAAGGAAAAAATAAAGGCGATGTCTATTGCTTCAAGAGAAAAGTATATTCAGGAACTGAATTGGCAAGTATGGAGACAAAGGCTAGAACAAATAATTATAAAACACTAGATGAAATATTTAAAAGGACTGGATACATTAAGAGCCCTTGCCGCCCTCATTGTAGTTTGGAGCCATATTGAACTCATCAAAGAGCAGCATAATGTATTCCGTACAGATTTTATGCTGTTTCCTGATGCCCATTTTTCTGTGACACTTTTCTTTGTTTTAAGTGGTTTTTTGATAACCTATTTATTAATTCAGGAGATTGATAAGCACAAGACAATATTTTTAAAAAAATTTTATATAAGACGAATACTTAGAATATGGCCTCTCTATTACCTTATCATTTTTCTTTCTTTTTTCCTATTTTCCGCTGATATACCCAGAAGGACTATTATACTTTGTTTAACTATTTTTCCAAATGTTCCGCCTGCCCTTAATTCGTCATGGCCAAACAGCCCGCAAATATGGTCATTAGGAGTAGAAGAACAATTTTATTTATTTTGGCCTTTTGCGGTATTGTTTTTTTTACGAAAAGGGTTTATCAAGTATTGTTCTTTATTTATTATATTTTTTACATTTTTTCCGCATTTGTTTAATTATATTAATGAGCATACGTTTCATCATGAGAAATTATATTCTTTTGTGCAGAAGTTTTTTCATCAGACTAAATTTAATTGTATGGCGTATGGAGGATTATTGGGTTTTTTATTGGCTAAGAAAAATCCTTTTATCAGGATTTTTCAGAACAAAATCATTTCAATCATAAGTATAGTCATCCCAATTTCTGCTTGGTTTATTAATGTAAGATTCGGGACATTTTCAGATGAAATCTATGCTCTCATGTTTGGTTTTACGATTCTTTCTGTTGTTCTCAATCCCTTTTTTGATGTGGATAATCCTTTAACTAAATTTCTAGGTAAGATTTCATACGGCCTTTATATGTATCATTGGATGATTATCTTGTTAGTTATTAAGCTTACATATCCGCTGATTAATCACAGTATGTACAATATATTCGTTTACATATTATCGTTTGGACTGACTATATTAGTTTCCTGGATATCTTATATATCCTACGAAAAGTTTTTCCTTAATATGAAAAAAACTTAAATTTGATTGATATGCCTTCTATTCTTTTCATTTACAAAAATCAAGTTCTCGGAGAGCCGTTTGTAGAACAGTTTATAAAAAACAGCTACGATTTGGAAATTTTATTTAAGGATAAACTCTATTACAATCAATTTAGTATATGGCAAAAAATAGTGAATATTTTTTATAGAAATGTTTTAAAAAACAATTCTTACCCCATTACTGCGAACCATGCGAATTTTGAAAAATACTGCAAAAGAAGCCTTAAACAGCTCGGGAATGATCATTTCGATTACTGTGTGGTCATCCGTGCAGATTTGGTTCCTGAATTTGTATTGAAAAAGGCAAGAAAAATAAGCGACAAGATGGTCGATTTTCAACTGGATGGGATTTCTGTATCTAAAAAGATCTTATCGTACCGAAATTATTTTGATGAAATTTTTGTTTTTGATAAAAATGATATAAAAGATAATCCGGGTTACCATCTAAAATTTATCACCAATTGTTTTTTTGGAAAAGACAATACGGATTATATGGCAGAGTATGATTTTTTCTATATTGGGCAGTACCTCGCAGATAGACATCAAAAAATCACCAATCTGTTTACCTATCTTGATGAGAATACCATTAAAACAAACCCTCTTATCTATCTCAATACCGACAGAAGCTACGTCAATACCGACTCCAGAATCAAAAACCTTATCGATGGAACCTCTTATCAGGAAAACCTTGACATGGTAAAAAAATCATCTATTCTTATCGATTTGAAAAGGGATGAACACAGCGGACTTTCACTTCGTTTTTTTGAAGCCCTTAAATACCGAAAGAAAATGATCACCAATAACCCGACGGTAAAAGAATACGATTTTTACCACCCGGATAATATTTTCGTAACAGATTTCAACAACTTCGACAGACTATCAGACTTTCTTACAAAACCTTACAGACCTATTGATCATGAAATTACAGATCAATATGAATTCGAAAACTGGATCAAAAAACTACTTGCTTAGGTAATATAAAAAGATGTTTGGGATAGAAATATCTTTCAGAATTCTCAGGAAGCGGTTGGGTACACTGTGTGAAAATGTAAAATAATTTTTAAGCGCTTTTATTTTGATTTCCTTTGGCACATCAGAAGCTGTAAGCTCCGACCAATAAATCAGCGAGTAATTGACCGACTTTTTGAAATTTTCCCAGTATTTTGCAGACAAACCATCTTCAAGATAATCTCCTGTATAGATAGATTTTCCGAAATAATAAAATGAGTAGTTTTTAGACATTCTGTTTAATACCAAAGATTCCGGACAAAATTTCTCGCCTTCAATGACCGGAAACGGAAATTTCTTCGCCACTGACGTTTTCAGGCAAACCGCCATTTCTTCATTGTACCCATATTTGTAAGTAAAATCTAAAGAAGAGCATTCCATACTTTTGCCGTCAAACGTTCTTTTTATAACAGTTTGATTAGGATAGGATTTCAAACCTACCAAGCCTGCGTTATCCGTTCTCAATACATTTTTGCTTTCTTGGGCTAATATTTCCAGACTATCATCGGGCAAAAAATCATCGCTGTCTACTGTAAAAAACCAGTCACCTTTTGCCTCTCGCAACCCGAAATTGATCGCAATATGCTTACCCTGATTCTTTTGTTTATAATAACGAATCGTAATTTTATCATCCTTGATAAAAGAACCTATCAATTCTTCAGTATGATCTGTAGAACCATCATCTACAATCAGCCATTCAAAATCTTTACAAGATTGCCGAAGAAGACTTTTGTAAAGATTTTCAATGATATAAGCTCTGTTATAAGCAGGAGTAAAAACAGTGAACAGCATCTTGAATTTATTTAGGAAAAATTAAAGAATAAAAAGGTGATTTTTTAGCGTATTTTTCGAACAACAGTCCGTCGATTCTTTTTTCCATCCACGGTTTCTCCTTTCCTACGTAATGGTAGATGTAAAACCAATTGTCCTTTTTACTGATCCCGAACAATTCTTTTAGATTCTCCAGAAAAATTCTTTTTGAAGTTATCGTGTAAGCCTTGGTCATATTATATTTACTGGAGACCATCTTTACTCCTCCGTTTCTGGACAAAACCGAATTCAGAATATCCTGATCCTGCAATAATGGCTTCTTAATCTCTTCAATTGCATTGAAAAATTTCTCTGTAATTTCGATTTCGTGCATTTTCTTGAGGTTATAAAGCATAACTCCTGCATTAAAATATAACGTAGGATCGGGCATTTTCAGATATTCCTGAAAATATTCTCTTGTAAAAACCTCATCGTTCCCCGCTTTCACTTTATCTACAATGAACGGACTTGGGCTGCAGATCGCAAGCTTATCATCAAAATCCATGACCGCCAATTCAGAAATATCTGCATCTACGATCAGATCACTATCCAGATACAAAATTCTTTCGTAATTTTTAAACAATTGGGGAATATAAAACCTGTAATAAGTACTTACAGTCATATAAGAATTCAGATAAAATTTTCCTGCATCGAAATCTTCTAAAATGATGAATTTTATAGAAAAATTGCTGAATTTTGAAATTTGTTTTTCGGCTAATGCCTTGTTTTCATCACTGATGAATTCACTGATAATATTAATTTCATATTGGCAGTTTTTATTTTGATTTACAAGCAGGGAAGCAATAACCACACTGGTATATTTAAAATAAAAATCATCGCAGGTGAATACAATGGGAAGGAAATTCATCATTTAAATTTTTAACAAAAATAGGAAGAAATTCATTATAAAATTAATCTTACTATATTTGCCAAAATCATTTTTCGGTTTCAGAAAATGTATTTTGCGACAGAGGTGTTTAAAATCATTTAAAAGCACGGCAACTCTGGAGCTTTGATGAAAAACTTTATTTCCCAAAAAATCTCCGAATGAAGATTGACCAACTTACTTTCACCCGATTTGTAGCAGCGATTGCTATTGTTGCTTATCACTTTGGAAGACCACTTAATATTTTTTCTCATCCTTTGGTCAGCAAAATTCTCACACAGGCAAATATTGGGGTAAGCTTTTTTTTTATTTTATCCGGATTCGTTATGATTATTGCTTATGGGAGCAAAAAAAATATTGATTCTTATTCTTACCTCAAAAACAGATTCTCAAGAATCTATCCTCTGTACCTGTTTGCAATACTCCTTATGCTTATTTTGCAGACTTTTGATGCAAAAGAAGATTTTGTTTTTTCCGATTTGCTTTTAAATGTTTTAATGTTGCAGGCCTGGTTTCCGGAAAAAGTTTTCACGGTCAATCTTACAGGATGGTCATTATCCGTAGAATTTTTATTCTATGCAATATTTCCATTAATGTTCAATTTTTTTTACCAAAAATATAAATTGAAACAGTTGGTAATACCCGTTTTTTTGATTTGGCTTTTTACACAGATCTTTCTCATTTGTGCAATAAATGGTCATTGGGTAATCGTCAACGAATCTATTACAAAAAAATTCCTCCTATATTTTCCGCTTATGCATATTAATCAGTTTCTTGCAGGAAACCTTGCAGGACTGTTTTTCATACAACATTTAAAGAACAGATCCGGCAATTATGACTTGATAATTACATTGTTATTTTGCCTTATTCCATTAGCGCTTATTTTCCGTCCCGAATATTTGAACTACCATGATGGCTTATTAGCTTTGATTTTTATACCATTGATTATTTTCATATCGTTAAATACCGGGATAATCACAAAAATTTTCAGCAAGAAAATTTTCGTATTTTTAGGAGAGATAAGTTATGGAATTTATATATTGCAGATACCTGTGTTTGGTTTCACAGAATATGCCTTACAAAGGCTAAGGATTTTTGGAGATTTGAAACTATTTTTATGTGGCGTGACAGCATTGTTGTTTTTTTCTGCTCTCAGCTATCTGTTTATAGAAAAACCACTCCGTGAAAAAATAAAAAAAATAAACTTTTCTATTAGATAAAAAATGATTGGAACTTTGCTGTATAGACTGGGACGTGCGTGGGCAATTCTGAAAGGAGATGCTTTTGCCGTCAACAAAAAAAAGAGAAAACCTTTTAGAAATATTCCATTCTCAGATACGGATAATGAATTTATCAATTCCCTAAGTATAGAATTTTTATTTTCTGAATTTGGAGAACAAAGAGTAAACGGCGGTGGCGCAGATTTTCAAAATAACGAATCCAGATTAGACCCATCTCTCAGAACTTTGAAAGAATACTTTCCAAATGCAAAATATACCGTGTATTCTGACTTTGATCTGAAAATTGATGGGGTAAACCTTATCAAAACCAATTCTCCTGTTATCAATTCTGAACATGAAAGATACGGATACAGAACTGCAGACTACTTTAAATTTCTGTCTCTTACGCAGTCAGATGCAGACTTCAAATGTGTATTGGATTCTGATATGGAAGTCGTTTCCAGCGACATTATAGCACTGATTTATCTTACCAGAAAATTTGGATTTTGTGTTCCTGATAATGACAGACAGTTACTAAGACAGGATATGATTTGGTCTAAAGATGCAAAACCAATAGAAGATGAGAGCTTAGGACTTGGGCATTCTTACAACCAAAGCCCAATGACACTCTGGAAAAATGATGAAAGAGGCAATATTTTCTATAAAACCTGTGCCGAAACTATGAAAAACGATCCTTCGAGATCTTCTCTAGTCATGTGGAAAACTGCATGGAAAACAGGAATTTACCCATACATCCTGCCAAAACAATGGTGCCTCTGTGAAGGTAATGAAGGTTTGGGAGAAGAGGTAATATTGCATGTAGGGCACAAGAAGATAAAGGAGTTTTATAAAAAGTAAATTTACCTCACTCTGATTCTGGCCTTTACATGATCATTGTGCTCAGATAAACATGAAACGCATGAAAATTAATTTGAAATTTATTTTTATTTTCCTTCTGATATTAATATACCTTATTCAGGGAATACAATATCTGCTTTACATACCAAATAAACTCGATTATTTTGATGCAGAATTACTGATTAATTATTCCGCAGGTTTTATCAGAAGAGGATTATTGGGAGAAATCTTCATCTGGCTACATGAAATCACAGGTATGAATCTGCTTGCGATCACGAAATATTTCAGTATTATAACTTATGCTCTTTTGATAGCATATTTTATTTATAATTTTACTAAAAAAAACATCTCCCTTTTTTTTCTGCTTCTGCCTTCAGGCTTGTTTTTTTTACTTTTAGATAACAGAATAAGACTAAAAGACAGCTTGCTTTTATTACTCATTATCGTTTGCTGTAAAATAATTAAGCTGGCAAAAAACAATATCTTCACTAAGCTGCTGCTTTTAAGTTTAGTTTTATCTGTAGGGATCTTATTGCATGAAATGATATTTTTTTATACGGTTCCGTTTTTATTAATTTACTTGTATTCAATAAAAAAAACACCTCTGAAAAATGTATGGAACTTCCTTTTCATCATTCCTGTTCTTACTTTTTTAATTGTGATTTTTAGTCATGGATTTGTTGGAGCAGGAGATATTATTTTTGAAAATATTAAAAGCTATCTTCCTGAAAATAGTTATACAAAAGACTTACCAACACCACTATTTTACATTAATTCTAGTGCGAAAAATATTATTTTCATCAACTTTTCTGCGTACAGTCAAGGATTCTCTCGTGGGATATTATATCTTCAATATCTTGCTTCGCTTATCTTTGTGATTATAAGATACAATGACTTTAGAAATATAAATGTTTTTATTTTCAAGAAAGACAATGGCTCTTTGAGCAGTTCCTTTCTTGCCACAACTTTTTTACTACAACTTTTTTGTGCAATACCACTCTATTTCATTGCTATGGATTGGCAAAGATTCATATTTTTTGCTTTGATCAGCAGCTTTATATATACTTATGAATTGGGTGGAGAAATTGGTTACATAAAAAAGTTTCATTTTAAAATGGACAGTTTTATTGCAAAATATATAGCACCAAGAAATGAAGCTTTAACTATCTTTGTATCAACAGTATTGTTTGTTCCGCATTTGAAATTAGGAAATATAGATTATCTATTTACAAATGGGTACTTGATGATATTTAATTATGCCACAAAAATACTATTCTCAATTACAACACTATGATTATCGGAAAAGGACTTATTGCGTCACTATTTACAAATAACGACAGAGAAAATATTGTTTTCTTTGCATCCGGAGTATCAAATTCATTAGAAACAAGAGCTGAGGAGTTTTTACGAGAAGAAAATCTGATAAAAAATACAATTGCAGAAAATAAGGAAAAGACATTTGTTTATTTCTCTACCTGCAGCATTTATGATTCTTCAAAAACAGGCAGTGACTATGTACTCCACAAATTGAAAATGGAGCAGCTCATAAAAAAACTATGCCCAAAATTTCTTATTTTAAGAGTAAGCAATGCAGTGGGCAAAGGAGGAAATCCCAATTTACTGATCAATTACATTATACGGGCCGTCCACAACAACGAAACCATAAATGTTCACACAAAAGCAACCCGCAACCTCATCGATGTTGATGATATTAAAAATATTACTTTTGCTCTCATTGATAGCCAGAAATTAAACAGAGTTGTAAATGTTGCTTACATCAAAAATTATTCGATTATTGAAATCCTTGAAATCATAGAACAGTTTTACAGCAAAAAAGTAGATATAAATCTCCTTAGAAGCGGTTCGGGATATGACATTAATATTCCGGATATTGAACAATATTTTATTGAAAATAATCTAAATAATAAGGAAAACTATCTTAAAAAAATACTAGAAAAATATTACCTGTAATATAATTAGTGCCCCTCCATCCAGATTCCGAGAACCAATAGCGACCAATGCTTATAATTGTAGTTGAGCTGCTTCTGAACTTCACCAAAATTCAGTTTTGTAAAGATTTTAGAAGACGGATTTTGTAAAATATCTTTCGTCAGTTTTTCCATTTCAGGAATTCTCAGCCAATCTGCAATAGGAGCACCGAAACCCTGTTTTTTCTTGTTCAGAATATTTGAGGTAAGCAGGTCTCCAAAAGCCTCTCTCAGAATGACTTTGGTTTGATTGGCATTCACCTTATATTCAGCAGGAAGCGCAGAGCAAAATTCCACCAGATTTTTGTCTAAAAATGGGGTTCTCAGTTCAATAGAGTGCATCATGGCAATACGGTCGTCTTTCACCATATAATCTCCTGGAATAATGTTGGTGAGATCCATCCTCATGCAGGTATTCAGGTCGTTTTTATCTAAATCGAATGCATAAGAATGTTCATATTTTGAAATGGAATTTAACAGTTGTGAAGTTTCCCCATGAGAAAAATTATTATGGACTTTCCCTTTCTGATAAGAAACAATATCCGGAAACTTGGCTCTGAAAACCTTATCTAGAAAATATTGTCTTGATTTTTCAAATCCCAGCTTTTCGGTGATTACAGAACCTGCTTTATAAAAAGGTAAAAGCGAAAAATTTGCACTACCCTTTTCAAGAATTTCTTTCTCTTTCTGATACCATTTGTAACCGCCAAACAATTCGTCACCCGCATTTCCTGTGATCACAACCGTCATGTTTTTAGCTGCTTCTTTACAGATGGTGTATGTTGCAAGGATGGCTGTATCTGCAAGCGGTTCATCCATTTTTTTCAAAACTTCAACGAGAGTTTTAGAAATTTCTGAGGTTTCCAACGCTACTTCTTTATGGTCAGTTTTATATTTTTCAGCAATACTTCTTGCATCGGGCATCTCGTCCCAATCTCCTTCATACCGAAATCCCAATGTCGTTAAATTTTCATTTTTCTGCGAAGAAAGTGCAACTAATGTTCCTGAATCTAGTCCGCCACTGAGAAAAGCACCCACTTTCACATCTGCAACCAATTGTTTTTTAACAGATTTTTCAACTAAATTTTTAAATTCAGATACAGCTTCCTCTTCGGAGATTTGTAATTTATTCTGAGGGAAATTCCAGTATTGAGAGATTTCAATTTTGCCATTTTTGTAAATCAGCTTATGAGCAGGCGGTAAAACATTAATATTTTTATAAATACTCTGTTGACTTCCAACATACATATGTCTTAGAAAATGATAAATCGCCTCATCATTCAATTCTTCATCAACAAGACCTGTTGCTAAGATCGCTTTGATCTCAGAAGCAAAAATAAACTCACCATTCTTACCGATAGCATAATAGAAAGGCTTTTCACCAAAACGGTCTCTTGCACAAAACAACTGCTGCTGATCTTCGTCCCAAATTGCAAATGCAAACATTCCGTTGAGATATTCCGGCAGTCTGGTTTGATATTTTTTAAAAAGGGATAATATAACTTCTGTGTCGGTATTGCTCTGAAAAGGATAATCTTTTAAATCCTTTTTTAATTCGCGGTAACCGTAAATCTCACCGTTAAAAACTATGCATTCATTTTTTGTATCGGAATACATCGGTTGATGCCCATCTTCTGACAAATCTACAATTGCCAGTCTTCTGAAGCCTAAAAAGCAGTTATTAAAATATTCGTGTCCTTCATCATCGGGTCCCCGATGAATAATAGAACTGGTCATATTTTTAAGAGTTTCTTTGTAGAAATCCTCCTCAAGAATATTTTTTTTTGCAATTCCTGCAATGCCACACATGTATTTATATTAAGAAACAAATCTAACATTATTTTATGAAAATCTATTCGCTATTCTTTGCTAAAACATTAATATTTTGTTGTTTAATCAAAAATATCTGAAAAAATATTTTTCAGATATTTGCAAATTATGCAAGACTTTCCTCTAATATCGGTCATTACAACCTATTACAATTCAGTACAACTGGGTGATTTTGTAAAATCTTCCATGAATTGCCTTTTGAATCAGACTTATCCGAACATAGAATTCATCTGTGTAAATGATGGCTCTTTAGATTCTACTTTAGAAGAGCTGCTTTATTTCGAAAAGCAGGATTCCAGGGTAAAAGTCTATACAAAAGAAAATCAAAAGTATGCACAATATTCTAAAGCCTATGGGCAAGATAGGGCATCCGGAGAGTTTATTTTTTTGTTTGATCATGATGATCTCATTGAACTGGATACTATTGAAAAATGTTTTAATACTTTCTCCCAATCGCCCGATTTAGATATTGTTACTCCGATTGTCGACACAAGATTTACATCCGGGGAACTGAAATATATGATTAATCTCGACATTCGTTTTGAGAATCACACTCAATTTATTTCTAGAAAAATCTCTGGTGAAGAAGCAATAAAAAAAACGGTTGGCAAATATGATATTCACATCAGAGGATTATACCGCAAGGAAGTTTTCAAATCTCATTCATTCAGGTTTACAGAACCTCTTCTAAATGCAGATGAAATAGTAGAAAGAATGATTTTCGAAAACGCAAAGTTTATCGGCAGTTGTGATGCTGTATATACGCATTACATACACCCGGATTCTTCTGCTAAAATGCCATCTGTAAAAAAAATAGATATTGTAAGAACCGATGTTTTATTGAGAAACATTTTTATAGAGAAAAAGATTTACGAAGAAAGAAAATCTATCTTTGAGCTTACTGCATACCGGAACTTTGTAAACGGCCTTAAGACATATCATTATTTTTTTTAAAGCATGACTGCGGAGCAACAATCATTTCAGAAGCAAAGACTGCTTCAATCCTATTCTGAGCTTGATAAAAAAAATGTTCTATCTCAGTTTTCAGGTGTTACAAAAATGTACAATTCAATCCTGATTTCCAGCTTTTCTCTGATCTCTGCTTTTTATAAATTTAAAAACTAAAATTATCGTTCAAACCTCCAGACAAATAATTTTGCAGAAAGATCTGCAGGAATGTTTTGAAAGAAATTTTTCTTTTTGATGTCAGCATTAAAATCAGAATCGAAGTAATCTGCTATTGTCAATCTAGTAAGTTTCTGCATTCTTGAAATATTTACGGTTAAATAACCTTTATCTTTCAATGCTTTCCACTGCATGATGAGAACCATTTCTTTGAAAAGAATAATTTTCTTTTTAATCATTTTTTTCAACGCTACGTTTGGTTCGTTTTCATAAGCTTTGGTGAAGTACTCCAAAATGGTTAAGAAGTTCTCAAAATTCTTCTTTGTTCTGTTGAAAATTACAGATTCTCCATGCAGATAATAAAGATAAGTAATGTCATCAATGATTGATAAAGTATCTGTTTTGAGAAGAAGATCAAAAAACCACAATTCATCTTGTGCAAATAATCCCGGTACAAAATATACTTCATTATCGATGATAAAATCTCTCTTAATCAGTTTATTCCAGGAGGATGAAGGAAAACCGCCATTACTGTAAACAGAAAAAATCTCAAGTCTGTTATTATAATATTTTTTATCTGCCGTTGTAGGAAAACCGAAATCTTTCGTTGTATTATCAAAAGTATTGATCCATCGGTTTTGCGAAATCGTGATTTGTGCATCTGTTTTCAAAGCATTATGAACAAGCAGCGCAATGCAATCTTCAGTGATCTCGTCATCACTATCCAAGAAATAAATATATTTTCCTACAGATGCTTTGATCCCGGTATTTCTAACTACAGAAAGTCCAGAGTTTTTTTGATGCTCATGAATTTTAATATTCAGATTGGGATTTTCATGTACAAATTTGTTGATGACAGCCATACTGTTATCAGGAGTACAATCATTTACCAGAATAATTTCAAGGTTTTTATACGTTTGATTTTTAACAGATTCCAGACATCGAAGAATGTATTTCTCACATTTAAAAACAGGAATATTAATACTGACTAATGGTTGGTTGGGTATCATCAAGTTGTTTTTGCTTTTAATTATTGCAAAACTATAAAGAATATTTAATACTTTTGAAAAAACAATTTGGATGAGAAAGGTTTTAGGTCGATTTTTCATAAAATTAAGAAATTTCGCAAATAGTTGCATTGATGCCCAAAATCGAGAGCTTTTTTTTACTGATAAAAGCACAGTAGATTCTTCCTTCAAACTGGGTTCGAATAATTTTCTAGATATTTCCGATGATGCAGAATTCCGGTTCGGAAAGAATGTAACGATCAATCATTCTAATTTTATTACTGTTAAAAATAATGCTAAATTTTCCATTGGTGATGGAACCTACATTACCCGAGCTACAATTTCATGTCTTGGAGAAATTGAAATCGGGGAAAACTGTATTTTAGGTGAGGGCATGAAAATTTTCGACCACAATCATCAATATACAAAAGAGCCCTTTTCGGTTTCGAAAACAGATTTCAATATCGGAAAGGTAAAAATAGGAAACAACGTGTGGACAGGCACCAATGTTATCATTTTAAAAGATGTAACCATAGGTGACAATGTTATTTTAGGAGCAGGATGTGTGATTCACAAAGATGTGCCAAGCAATTCAATCATCATTAATAAACAAGATCAAAAAAACATTTCTCTAAACAACTAATATATCACAGAATGCTCTTTTCAATTCTCATAGCCCATTACAATCATTACGAATACTTTAAAGAGTGCTATAAAAGCATTCTCAATCAGAGCTATCATAATTTTGAAATTATTATCGTTGACGATTGCTCTACGGATGGTTCTTACGAAAAAGTCATGCAGCTTACGAAAGACGATGATAAAGTAAAGCTTTTTCAAAATGAAAATAATAAAGGGGTTGGTTTTACTAAAAGACGTTGTATAGAACTAGCTTCCGGAGAAATTTGTGGATTTTTAGATCCTGATGATGCACTTGCTGAAAATGCGCTTCAACTCAGCATAGAAAATCACCATAAAGACAATATTGCAACCTATTCGAAATTTTATTTATGCAATAATGAGCTAAAGCCTATCCGGATATTCCAACATTCACGTGCCGTAAAAAATGGTAGAAAATCTTTTTTTAATATTTTTCTGGAGGTAAACCACTTTTTTACATTTAAAAAAGCCGCCTATAACAAAACTGAAGGTATTAATACCGAGCTCACTTCTGCTGTTGATCAGGATTTGTACTTAAAGCTCTATGAAGTCGGACACATAACGTTCATTAACACTCCTCTTTATTATTATCGATTGCATGATAAAGGCGTATCTCAGGAATCTTCAAAGAAAGAGAAACTAAATAACAATTGGCATCAAGTCATTTTAGATGCTGCCAAAAGAAGAAATCTTGAAAGTATTTTTCACAGAAAAATAAAAGATATTGACAATCTACCCAATTTTCTTAAAGAAAAACAGAATAACTTTTTAACTAAAATTCTTAGAAAATTTTCATAACTAAAAGCCAATAACAGAAAATATATAGACTAGTCTGTAGATTAGAATATTTATATTACTTAAGATTACTTCATCGCTACAAGTATGTTCTTGAAGATATCGAAATTTATTAGTTATAAAGAATATCTTTTTGTAAAACACAAAAGAAAAAGATTAACAATACTTATATTTGTCTTTTAAAGATTAATTTTAAAATACACAAATGTCCCAAAAAATAAAAGTTCTATTCTATCACCGTTCCATGGAAATGGGAGGTGTAGAGCGAGTAATTCTGGATCTTTTTCAAAATTTACCACAAGAATTATTCGATATAACGTTGCTTCTCAATACTTTTCAGGGTGAGCTCAGGAATGAAATCCCCCCTCACATTAAAGTGACCAGTGTTCAGAAAGGCAGAGAAGACATGAGTGCCAAAAAGCCGATCAGATTCTTTCAATTGGTAAAAAGAGCCATTATATTGTGGTATTACAGAAAAAATCCTAAAGCACTTTATAATAAGTATATCAAAACAGATTTTGACATAGAAGTTGCATCAGGATATACCGATTTTGATTCTGTTTTGAATAGCCCGATGAAAGCAAGAAAAGTAGCTTGGTTTCACACCGATGTCTCTTATGACCCCGATCAGAAACGCGTCATGCATCGGATTACCAGTCTTAAAAAATTCGATTGGGTAATTTTCGGATCCCGGCAGACAAGAGACATCATCAAAGAATTATACAATATAGAATATCCAAACAGTTCTGTCATTTACAATGCTATAAAAATTGAAGAAGCAAGAAAAAAATCTTTAGAGTTTCCTGTATCTTACAATCAAAGACCTGTTTTTTCTTCGATGGGAAGGTTGCATGTTCGGAAAAACTATCATACCCTTATGAAAGTTCACAAAAGACTTTTAGATGAAGGATATAATCATTCTATTGCAGTAATTGGCGGTGGTACAGAAATGGAAAATCTGAAAAATCAGGCAAAAGATCTTGGTGTAGAAAAATCATACCTTCTTTTGGACTCACAAATTAACCCTTATCCCTATATAAAAAATTCAGACTATTTTATATTTCCTTCTGAATCTGAATCTTATCCGTTAACCATCGGAGAGGTTATGGGTCTTGAGATCCCAACAATCAGCACAAATGTGGGCGGTATACCTGAGATGATTGAACACAACTATGATGGTTTACTTGTAGAACCGAACGAAGAATCCATATATCAGGGGATGAAATCTTTTCTTACCAATAATGAGCTTGTTGAGAAAATCAAACGTAACGCTACAGTTTCTGTATCAAAATTTGATAACGATCAAATCTATCGTCAAGTAACATCCGTTTTCGAAAAACAATACAAGCTGAAACAATAATGAAGCCTTTAGTTACAATCCTCACCCCTACTTATAACCGTGCTCATACGCTACCTCGGGTTTTCGACTCTTTACAGAGACAGACTTTCAAGGATTTTGAATGGCTTATTATAGATGATGGGTCTACAGATGGCACCGATCTATTGGTAAAACAATTTCAGGAAAAAGCAGATTTCCGAATCCGGTATTATCATCAGGAAAACCAGCACAAGTTTATAACATTTTTCAGAGGAATTGAACTTTCTGAAGGAACCTATTTTTCACCTCTCGATTCAGACGATGCATTATTAGATGATGCCTTAGAAGTGCTTGTAGAAAAATGGAAAGAAATCAATGATAAACAAAATATTGTTTTTGTCTCTTCTCTTTGTCAGGATCAAAATGGAAAAATTGTCGGGGATAAATTCCCTGAAGAACCTCTTATTTGCAGTATATTTGATATGCGTTACAAATACAATGTAAAGGGAGATAAATGGGGAATGGGAAAGGTCGAAATTTATAAAAAAATGGAACTTAATCTTGAAAAACTTAGCGGTAAAGGGTTTATCCCTGAAGGCGTTTTTCAATTTCAGTTTGACACTCTGGGATTTCATTATTGTATCAATAAAATAAGCCGTATCTATTACAGAGATGAAAACGACGAGCAATCTCTCGCCAACCAGTTTTATGATAAAAAAAATGCATTTGGACTTGCAGAAAATTACAAAGCTTTTTTGAATACCTATAGTTCAAAATTATGGGCTCATCCTGTACCCATCTTTAGAAATCTTGGAGGATATTTAAAGTTTTCGGCAACTGATCAAAGAGGTTTCAGAAAAACAATTTCTGAACTCAAATCTTTTCCTGTAAAAGTGTTAGCTACTCTGCTCTATCCTGTGTCAAAATTAATTTAATGAAAAATATTTTTTTATTTTCAGAACATTAATCTGCCGCCTATTAAAGATAAATTAAATTAAAAGAGTATAAATTTTAAATTAATGTCACAAAAAAAGAAAATCCTCATCCGTATTGGTTCTCTTCGTCACGGTGGTGCAGAAAAAGTTCTGATTAACTTTCTCAAAAATCTCCCCGAAAACAAATACGAAATAGACCTACTGATTAATCTATACACAGGTATGTACATCAAGGAAGTTCCGTCATGGGTCAATCTACATTACCTGCTTAAAGGGGAAATGATCACCACAAACAAACCTAATGAAATTCCAATGAAAGCATTCAGGGTACTTTATCAGAAAATGTTTTTGTGGTTTCCGTGGCTTCTTTATCGATTTGTGCTGAAAAATAAAAAATATGATGTAGAAATAGCTGCTATTCACGGAATGTACAGAGAGCTTCTTTCAAGTCCCCAAAAAGATTCTAAAAAGATCATTTGGATACAGAACGACATCTTTAATCTAAAGGAATATACTCCGGATGCAATCAGGCAGTTTTTCAAATTTGATAAAATATTGGTCATTTCCAATAAACTGAAAGAGGAAATGCAGAAAATTGCTCCAAGTGAAAAGGAGAAACAAGCAGTTATTAAGATTTTTAATCCAATAGATAAGGATGATACCTTAAAGAAAGCGAATGCAATAATTGATGATTATCCCTTTTCCGACACTACTCCAACTTTTATTACGATCGGAACAGTTTACCCCCAAAAAGGTTACGACAGGCTTCTGGATGTACATAAAAAACTGATAGATGAAGGATTAAAACATCAGATCATTATCATTGGTGATGGTTTTGATTTTGAAAACATCCGGATAAAGCTGAACAATCTGAACCTCACGGAAACTGTTAAAATGCTCGGTTTCAGAGATAACCCCTACCCTTATCTTAAAAAAGCAGATTTTTATATCATGTCTTCAAGACATGAGGGCTTTCCAACAATAATTGCTGAAGCTTTAATTTTAAATAAACCTATTGTATCTACCGATGTTTCAGGAATAAAAGATCTTCTCCAGGATGGAAAGCTGGGAATTATCACGCCAAACTCTGAAACCGGAATTTACGAAGGCATGAAAAAGATTTTGAACAATCAAGAACTTGCAGATCACTACAGAAAAGAAATAGCTTCAGCTGAACTTCCTTTCGTGCTGCAGAAATCTGTCGCACATCTTCAGGAAATTATTGATAACCTTTAAAAGCAGTGAAATGAGTTATACAATTATTCAGAAAGATTTTTATCGGGAAAGCGGAAAATGGCTTTCAACATTTCAGATTTGGAAGAAATGCCTTAATCCGAATCTTCATTTTATTTATATTTTCAGAAAAACCCAAAAATATAATAAGACGCCGTTTTTAGGCTTGTATTGGAGAATTGTTTTGAGACATTTCCAGATCAAATACGGCTTTCAGATTTATCCTGAAACAGAAATCGGGGAAGGTTTTTATCTCGGACATTGGGGGAGTTTGGTGATTAACCCCAAAGCAAAAATTGGTAAAAACTGCAATATTGCCCAAGGAGTTACAATAGGACAACAAAACCGTGGCAAAAATGTAGGCTATCCGGTAATCGGAGATGAAGTGTGGATCGGCCCGAACGCCGTAATTGTAGGAAAAATAACTATCGGAAACAACGTTCTGGTCGCTCCGAATGCGTACGTCAATTTTGATGTTCCTGAAAATTCGATTGTAGCCGGAAATCCTGCAAACATATTCCCTAACGAAAATGCCACAGATGGTTATATAAATAATAAGATTTAAAGCTGAATTTTATCATATCTTTATCTTTATTAAACTTTGTTAAAAATGCTTGATAATTCAGTAAAATTAATATTTTTGTATAATTATTGATTCAGTCTATTGAATTTGAAAATAATTTAAACGAAATAAATAATTATAATCTTTAAAATTTAATTAATGAAGAATTCGTACGAAGTTATTTTCGAAAACAACAGAAAATGGGTAGAATCTAAATTAGCAGACAATCCACATTTTTTTGAGGATCTTGCCAAAACTCAGCATCCTGAGTATCTTTACATCGGATGTTCAGACAGCAGGGCCACGGCAGAAGAACTGATGGGAGCCAAACCGGGTGAAGTTTTTGTTCACAGAAACATTGCCAATGTTGTCAACACTTTGGATATGAGTTCCACTGCGGTGATACAATACGCAGTAGAGCATCTGAAAGTGAAACACATTATTGTTTGCGGGCATTACAACTGCGGTGGTGTGAAAGCAGCGATGACGTCTCAGGATTTAGGACTTTTAAATCCGTGGCTGAGAAACATTCGTGATGTGTACAGACTGCATCAGGCTGAATTAGATTCTATCGATGATGAAAGCAAACGTTATGACAGGCTTGTGGAACTGAATGTTCAGGAGCAATGCATCAACGTTATTAAAATGGCCTGTGTACAGGAACGATATATTTTAGAAGAATATCCTATAGTTCACGGCTGGGTTTTCGACCTTAGAACGGGTAAAATTATTGATCTGGAGATCGACTTTGAAGAGATTTTAAAAGACATTCAAAAGATCTATAATCTTACAAGTTCAGATTGGGTTATGAGCAGAAAGACGAAATAATCTTTCTAAAAAATTTGAGTGAAATGAAATTCTGGAGTATCATTACATTACTGTTTATCATCAACTTTACAGCTTTGCCAAGCATCGCTGCGATTTGTGGATGGAAATTACAGAGAACTAATGTAATTCTGAACGAAGAAGAAACACACTCTCATTATTCATCATTTACCGTTTACGAGAAGACTTTACCCAAAACTCTGAACGTACATGATTTTCTGAAGTTTTTCGAACCAGATCTCGAGCGCAGATCCTTTGTATTGATTGATGACTCTGGTCATCTTTCGCCATTTCTCACCATATTTTCTCCACCTCCGGAAGCTTAATTTTTTCACAGACCAAAATAAATATTCATATCAGATTCTGATGTTGAATAGATGTCTTTTTAAATTAATTTCCAATTTTATTACTGGTGATTTTAATTAATATTTTAATTAAGCTCAATCGGTTACACTAAGTATTTTTCGCTGTCATGAAAAAAACAAATTCATTATTTGAAGGAATCAAGGAGAATTTCCCTTCAGGCCTCGTTGTATTTTTAGTAGCTCTTCCTTTATGTTTAGGAATTGCTTTAGCATCCGGTGCACCACCGTTATCCGGCATTATCGCAGGTATTGTAGGTGGTTTGGTTATCGGCTCGATCAGTAACTCAAATATTTCGGTTTCGGGACCTGCTGCAGGTCTTACGGCCATTGTTTTAACAGCAATTACCGATTTGGGGGCTTTTGAGCTCTTTCTTTGCGCAGGTATTATTGCTGGTGTTATCCAGCTGATTTTAGGCTTTGTAAGAGCAGGAAGCATTTCTAATTATTTTCCAAATAATGTGATTGAAGGAATGCTTGCGGCGATCGGAATCATTATTATTTTAAAACAAATTCCGCATGCTTTAGGTTTTGACAAAGATTATGAAGGCCATGAATCTATTTTTGATAACGGTTTAAATTTTAATTATTTTTCAGAACTTTTTGGAGCGATTCATCCGGGAGCAATAATTGTAACCGTTGTATCAATTGCTTTACTTTTAGCCTGGGATAAAGTTTTATTCCTAAAAAGAATGAAAATGCTTCCCGGAGCTTTAGTGGCCGTTGTTGTCGGAATTTTACTGAATGAATTATTCAAATTATCAGGAAGTTCATTAGCAATCGGTAAAGAGCATTTGGTTTCCTTACCGGTTCCGCAGAGTCTTGATGATTTTAAAAATCTTGTTACCCTACCCGATTTTAATGGTTTTACCAATGTGAAAGTCTGGATTGCGGGTGCAACGATTGCCATTGTCGCATCCATTGAAACATTACTTTGTATTGAAGCTTCAGATCGACTGGATGTTCAGAGAAGAATTACCGATACCAATTTAGAATTAAAAGCTCAGGGAATCGGGAATCTTGTAAGCTCATTTATCGGTGGATTACCAATGACATCAGTTGTAGTAAGAAGTTCTGCTAATGCAAATGCGGGAGCGACTTCAAAGATTTCAGCGATGATTCATGGATTTCTATTGTTGATTTGTGTGTTGACAATTCCTGTGATTCTGAATTTAATTCCTTTGGCAACCCTTGCAGCGGTTTTACTTTTGGTAGGATATAAACTGGCAAAACCGGCAACATTCAAGCATTTCTGGCATTTGGGGAAATTCCAGTTCATTCCGTTTGTGGCAACCGTTGTTGCAATTGTAGCAACCGATTTGCTGAAAGGAGTAGGAATTGGTTTAGCAATATCAGTGTTCTATATCTTACAGGGAAATATGAAGCGTGCTTATTATTTAAGCCGTGAAAAGCTGAGCGATGCAGACGGAATTACAATGAAATTGGCAGAAGAAGTTTCTTTCCTTAACAAGGCAGCGATTAAAAAGACATTGAAAAACATCAAATCTAACTCTACGGTAACGATTGATGCGAGAGGAACATCATATATCGCAACAGATGTACTAGAAATGATCCAGGATTTTGCCAACATCCGTGCGAAAGAAGAAGACATTAATGTGGAACTATTAGGCTTCAAAACTTCGTATAAAGATTACGAAACCGATGAAGACTCTCACATCGTCATTACCCATAAAAGAGCAATGTAAGCTCAAATAATTTTTTATAACTTTAATTTTAAATAATAATTCAAAATAATAAATTCATATGAAAGCACATACATCAGAAACCCAGTCGACGATTACACCGGAAAAAGCATTAGACTTTTTAAAAGAAGGAAATCAGAGATTTGTAAATAATTTGAAGGCAAACAGAGATCTTTTGGAGCAGGTAAATGCTACCCGTGAAGGTCAGTGGCCATTTGCAGTAGTTTTAAGCTGTATCGACAGCCGTACTTCTGCAGAACTTATTTTTGATCAGGGATTGGGAGATGTTTTCAGTATCAGAATTGCAGGAAACTTTGTAAATCAGGATATTTTAGGATCAATGGAATTTGGCTGTAATGTAGCAGGTTCTAAATTGGTTGTTGTTTTAGGTCACACAAAATGCGGAGCTTTAAAAGGCGGATTAGATGCGGCTAAAATCGAAGGAATGGGTATGGATAACTTGAACCATTTAATTGATCATTTTGATCCCATCATTAAAACCATTATAAAAGATGGAGAAGAGCGTACTTCTGCAAATGCAGATCTTCTTGAAAGACTGAATCAGCACAATGTAAAAAATGCAATTGACGATATCCGTAAGCAAAGCTCTACTTTGAAAAGACTTGAAGAAGAAGGTAAGATCAAGATTGTCGGAGCAAACTATGACGTTGAAACCGGCGTTGTAACCTGGCTATAAAACAAACATTTATCTTTCATAACAGTTGGGGCGGAAGCAAAGCTTCCGCCCCAACTTATTTTTATTTACCGTTAAAAGCAGACATCGTATTGTTAATTCCTGCAAAAACGAAGGACAAACAAGCTTTCGAAAATTTCTCGATCCTTTCTGGCAGCTTTTCAGTTTCTTCTTCATTCCAGGTTCCTAAGACGTAATCTACTTGTTTTCCTTCAGAAAATTCAGCAGAGATCCCAAAACGCAGTCTTGCGTAGTTTTGAGTCTGTAACACTTCCTGAATATTTTTAAGACCATTGTGACCGGCATCAGAACCTTTCATTTTCATCCTTAAAGTTCCGAACGGCAATGCAAGATCATCCGTAACGATCATTATATTTTCTAAAGGAATATTTTCTTTCTGCATCCAGTATTTTACGGCATTTCCAGAAAGATTCATATACGTATCAGGCTTCAGAACCAATACTTTTCTTCCTTTATATTTCCCTTCAGCCATCCAGCCGAAATTTGTTGTATTGAATGATGATTCTAAAGTTTCTGCAATTTTTTCAGCGACTTTAAAACCTATATTGTGACGTGTATTTTCATATTCCGGACCTTTGTTGCCAAGACCTACAATTAAATATTTCATGAGAAATTTTTTGCAAAATTAAGGGTTCTGAAATGAAAAACTCAACCCGATAAGGATTGAGTTTTAAAATATTTTAAAAAACTAATTTTTAATTATAATGGTTTGTAGAAGTAATTCACTCCGAATCCCTGAATCATATATGTCTGCGGATCATATTTATAATTCGTAGAGATTACGATTGGTGTAGGAACCGGGTCTGTCATATCAGTAACAGAAACTCTTCTTGGGCTGTTTGGTGACAACATCAAACTTCTGTCATCATTGATATTGGTTGAGATAAGCACTGAAACCTTGTATTCAAACGGTAAAAGTGTATAACCATTGATCTGAGAATCGTAGTTTGTAAATCCGAAATCATATTTTTCTACAGCCGGCTCAAATACTGTTCCGTTTGTAATCAGTTTACCCACTTCTTTTGAAACTGTAGAAACATTATCTCCTAAGTAAGAATAAGCAGCTTTTGTATAATCTGTGTATTCAAAAGGTACAATATCTTTCCCTCTTTTCATTACAATTGATGCTAATTTTGCCGTTGTAGCACTGTACGTAAGATTATATATTGCTTTTGTCTTTTCGTAAAGAGCATAAGGTCCTACTGTTGCAGGAGGAACAGGTGCTAATCTTCTGTAAACAGATCTGTTCTCAGAGATCAATGTAAGTCTTCCTAAATTTCCGTAAGTATATTGTTGAGTATAAGAAATACTGTCTGTATCTAATACACCGTCATTATCAAGATCAAGAAAACCGTTAAATGTTATTTTACTGATTTTATCACCACTCCACTCTACATTGGTTACAGAACCTTTTTCTGTAAGAACTTTCGTAAGAAGCAGACCGCTGTACTGGTACTCAGCAATTGTTCCGAAGTCGGTAATCTCTCTTGAAAGAGCTCTCGGACCAATTAAACCTGTATTGTCATTAAGATCCAAAAGCGGATCTCCTTCTTCATTGGTCATATCTTTACAAGAGTTCACTGAAGAAAACCCTGCGATGATTAAAATAAAATAGAAAAATCGTTTCATTTCTAAAGGGGGATTATTTATTTTTCCACAAATATAATTTTTTTTTGTATAAAAATCATGTTTTTATTAATATTCCCATAAAACTAATAACAAAATTCTGGTTATAACGCCTTATAGATATACTTCTGTGCCTGTGTCTGATCCGAAACAGGATAATTTTGAGTATCGTACAAATAAGTATAAGCACCAGGAATTACCTGACCTGGTATACCCGGAACAGGAGAAGGATATACGATATTAAAACTTTTAAGATTATTAGCAGATAATGAAGGAAAATTAATTGGATGTAGCAAACTCCACATTACAAAAAATGTTTTTGGCAGTGTTGTATAAGGATTAATTTTATCGTCATAAGAAGTGTAATCATATGTTGTAGTTAATACCGTAGCAGATAAATCCGGAACACCAGCCGCATTCGTAATTCCCGACTCACTAACCATTTTTGTTATATTATCTCCGCTATTTGTAAGATTATAATTGATGAAATGAGTGTAAGTGCTTCCAGATTTTTTCTTCTCTACAATTTTCGTTATCTTTCCAGAACCATCGTATGTATAAGTGTATTCACTGTTGAAACTCGGCATTGTTCCCAACATTGTTTGACAAGTCGTGTAATTGATTTTTCCTCCTGAATCATAAGTAATATTGAAATCATATGATAAAGTATTCGCCGGAGCACCGTTAACTTCTTGCGCAAACTTTACTCTTGTAACTTTTCCCGAAGTATAGGTAACTGTTCCGACTAAGAATGAAGTAGGACCACTCGCTTCCTTGAAAATTGCTTTTTCAAGAACATTTCCATTGGTTACAAATTCCTGATTTGTCACACTATTCACATTTATTTTATGTAAAATTCGTGGTCCTGTAATTGAAGGAGCACTTCCTCCTCCACCGCTTCCGCCCGGATTATTGGGATTGTTTAAAGTATTATTGATAGGATCAGCCGTAGTATTATCGCAAGAAAGCATAAAGCCAAGAAGTATAGCAGATATTCCTGTTAAAAATTTGTTTCTGGTCATAGCATTTTTAATTATTTCTTGGCAAATATAAATTATTTTCAACATTATAGAGCTTTTTCTGAAGTTTTAACAAAAAAGTCAGCTTGAAGTATATTCAAGCTGACTTTATAAATTTATTTGATAAAAAATTAAACTCCTAAAATAGATTTCAGCAACACATTCACCTCATCTACATTCTTCACTTTGTCCTTCCGCATCATGAGATTATTTCCTTCTTTTCCAGCTTTTTCTTTAAGCTGAGCCTGTGCAGGATTTTGGGTTAAATAGGTAATAATATGCCTGAATTTCTCTGTCTGGTAAAACTTATCCTGTGGATTGCCTGGGAAATAACCTAAGAAAATCCCGTTTTTCATGACAATTTTCTCAAAACCAATGGCTGCAGCAAGCCATTTTAAGGCGACACTTTTTAGTAAGTTAATCGCTTCTTCAGGCAAAGTTCCGAAACGGTCTTTTAATTCAGCTTCAAATTTCTGCAGCTCTTTTTCATTATCAATCTCCGCTAATTTCTGATAAAGCAACAATCTTTCTTCCGTACTGGAAACATAAGAGTCAGGTAACATTAATTCCAAATCGGTATCAATATTCACTTCTTTCACAGATTTGAATAATTTCTGACGGTCTTCTTCATTTTCAAAAAGATTTTCGAAGTTTTCGTCATCTTTTAATTCTTCCAATGCTTCCTGCATCAGTTTCTGATAGGTTTCAAAACCCATTTCATTGATAAATCCGCTTTGCTCACCACCCAATAGATCTCCTGCGCCACGAATCTCCAAATCTTTCATGGCGATCTGGAAACCGCTTCCAAGATCTGAAAACTGTTCGATGGCTTCCAGCCTTTTTCTTGCATCGGCAGTCATCATATCAAACGGTGGTGTAATCAGATAACAGAATGCTTTTCTGTTGCTTCGCCCTACTCTTCCTCTCATCTGGTGAAGATCTGCCATTCCGAAACGTTGCGCATCATTAATGAAAATCGTATTCGCATTCGGAACGTCGACTCCACTTTCTACAATCGTTGTGGAAACCAAAACATCATATTTTCCTTCCATGAAATCCAAAACGTTCTTTTCAAGCTGTTTTCCATCCATTTGCCCATGACCTGTAATCACTTTTGCATCAGGAACCAGCCTCTGAATCAAGCCTGCAATATCTTTCAGATTTTCAACCCTGTTGTTGATAAAATAAACCTGTCCGTCTCGCTGTAATTCATAAGAAACAGCATCACGAATGAGCTCTTCATTAAAGCCAACAATCTGGGTTTCTACAGGCTGTCTGTTTGGCGGTGGTGTTTTGATTACCGACAAATCTCTTGCTGCCATCAAAGAAAACTGCAATGTTCTCGGAATTGGCGTTGCGGTCAAAGTAAGGGTATCAATATTGGTTTTTAAGGTTTTCAGCTTGTCTTTTACCGATACTCCGAATTTATGTTCTTCATCAATAATCAATAAACCTAAATCTTTAAATTTAATTTTATCTGAAGCTAATTGATGGGTTCCGATTACAATATCAACTTTTCCGGTTTTTAAACCTTCAATGGTTTCAATCTTTTGTTTTGCGGTTCTGAAACGGTTTAGGTAAGAAATCGTTACAGGAAAGTCTTTAAGCCTGTCTTTAAAACTTCTGAAATGCTGAAATGCCAAAATCGTGGTAGGAACCAAAACAGCAACCTGCTTTCCGTCCGTAGCCGCTTTAAATGCAGCGCGTATCGCAACTTCGGTTTTACCGAAACCAACGTCTCCGCAAACCAGTCGATCCATCACCGTTTCGGCTTCCATATCGGTTTTCACGTCAATCGTAGCTTTTTCCTGATCCGGCGTATCTTCATAGACGAAACTCGCTTCCAACTCATTTTGTAAATAAGAATCCGGCGTGAAAGCAAAGCCTTTTGCCGTTTTTCTTTCGGCATATAATTTAATTAAGTCAAAAGCAATCTGCTTAACTTTTGCTTTGGTTTTCTGTTTTAAAGATTTCCAGGTTGGTGAACCAAGCTTGCTCAGAACAATTTCTTTTCCGTCGGGACCATTATATTTCGAGATTTTATGAAGCGAATGAATACTTACATACAACAAATCACCATTTTTATAAGTCAGTTTAAAACATTCCTGGATTTTCCCGTCATTATTTACTTTTACCAATCCCATGAATTTACCAATCCCGTGATCGATATGAGCAATGTAATCGCCCACTTTCAGAGACATCAGATCTTTCAAAGTCAACTGCTCAGATTTTGCAAAAGCGTTTTTGGCTTTATATCTTTGGTAACGGTCAAAAATCTGATGATCGGTATACACCAAAATTTTATGATCCGGATCTACAAAACCTTCATGAAGTTCAGATTTAAAACTTTTAAAAGCAGTCTGATGACCAAGCTCTTCAAAAATAGATTCTAATCTGTCTTTTTGCTTATCGGTAGAAAAAGAAATCCACAGATCAAAACCTTCTTCTTTTTTCTCCTGCAAATCTTCAATCAATAACTGAAAATTTTTATGGAAAGAAGGCTGAGTTGTCTGGTTAAGCTTAATTTCCACCGACTTGATTTCTTCAATTCCGACAGCGCTGAAATCAATAGTTTTGAACTTTTTATAATCAAATAAAAATTCCTGATCAGAAATAAATAATTCCTGCGGTGTTCTATGCGCAATATTTTTGTTTAAACCATCGTACTTTTCTAATGCCTTTTCATAAAAAGCACGAAGCTTCTGCAAACCGACAATTCCGTTTTTTGAAACGATCATGCTGTCTTCAGGTAAGATTTCGAGCAACGAAACCTTGGTACCCGAAACTGAAAAATTCATATTCGAAACCAGCTGAAATTCGTCTACTTTGTCCACCGAAAGTTGAGTTTCAATATCAAAAGTTTTAATATTTTCAACTTCATTCCCGAAGAAAGTAATGCGGTAAGGCTTTTCATTAGAATAAGAAAACACGTCAACAATTCCGCCACGTACAGAAAATTCTCCCGGTTCGGAAACAAAATCGGTCTGATGAAACTGATAATGATTCAGCAGTTCATCTACAAAATCAAAATCGAGCTGATCTCCGGTTTTTATATGATGAGAAATTGCTTTAAAATCTTCCTTTTTCAGAACTTTTTCAGACAGTGCCCCGATGTAAGCAACAATTACTTTCGGAGATTTTTCTGAATTTATTTTGTTTAAAACTTCCGTTCGCAATACCAGATTTGCATTCTGCGTTTTTTCAACCTGATAAGGCTCCATATGGGTTGCCGGAAAATAAAGTACATTTTCTTTTCCAAGAAGATCTTCCAATTCGCTGTTTGCATACAATGCTTCTTCTTTGTCATCAACAAGAAAAAGCAGGTTTTTTTTATAACTAAGAAAAAGTTCGGCTGTGAAAACCGAAGCTGAAGAACCCGCACTTCCTCTTACAGAAAGATGCGGCTGAGTATCAATTTGTGAGAAAATTTCTTTTCCAAATTCATTTTTAAGCAAATCGGGAAGAAAATTTTCGCTGATATTTTTTAACTGCATAAATAGTGTAGATATAAACGACAAAAGCGATTTCGGGATAATTCCGAAACCGTTTAACTATGCCAAAGATACGTTATTTTTTATTTTTAACCTTTTAGGTCAAATCAATCAAATTTCAACCCAAAAATGCAATTCTCTTAATTTTTAGAAAAATTTGTTTAAAAAAAGTTAAAATTATTCGCAATTTCAATTTGGGCACAATCTTTGGAAATTCAATTGTCACAAACCAAAAAATAATATTATGAAAAATGTATTCAAAATTCTAGGGGTATTCGTACTTCTTTTCACGGCCTTCTCACTATCATCATGTAATAACGATGATGATCCTGCAGACAACGACTTCTTTGCAGGAACTTACAAAGGAAGTATCGCTTATACTGATAATGACAATGATATTTCTACGGATAACGGGGAAGTTTTTGTCACAAAAATCGCAAGTGGAACTAAGTACAACTTCAGATTCTCAAACGGAATTCCCGATCTGAATGGTCTTGAATTTGAAAAACAAGGTGATAACACTTTGGTTATGGTAAATTCTAATGCATTGGTATATGTGAGAATCGACAATAATGAATTGAAAATGCTCTATACCGCAGATGGTAAAACCTGGAGAGCAAACTGTACAAGATAATATAATAATAACTCATTCATATGTTGCCCGTTTCCTTTTTTGGAGGCGGGTTTTTATTTGGAATTAATTGGAATTTAATAATTTATAAAATTTAGTTAAGTTTTGATAAACGAATTTTTGTAATGAGTTTTTCCTTACATTTACTTAATTAAAATAAGACAAATGAAAAAATTTCTTACGGCAATGTCCATCATTTTAGGATTGGGATTTGCAACTGCTCAACAAGCTGTTCCGGCTACAAAAAGCTCAGCAGCAAAAACTGCAACAACAACGAAACCAATGAAAGCGGTCGAAACAAAAGCAGTAAAACCAGCACAAAAACTGAAAAAAGACGGAACTCCCGACAAAAGATATAAAGAAAATAAAATGCTGAAGAAAGACGGAACTCCAGACAAAAGGTATAAACAAAACAAATAACAACATATAGTTGTCATTCATAATCAAATTTCAATAAACCGATGCCTAGGATCATCGGTTTTTTTATTCAAATATTTTCTCTGGATTCTATACTTATTTATAAATTTGAACCATGTTAAACTTTCTAAAGAAAAATGCGGCGTTGATTTGGGCAAAAAAACATGTTCAAAAAGCAGAAGAATTCAAGAAAAATGCAGAAAAAAATCAGGACGAACTATTGTTATCTCTTGTTGATACGGCTAAAAAAACTCTTTTTGGAAGAACGTACGATTTTGAAAACATACAGTCTGTAAAAGATTTTCAGGGAAAAGTTCCTGTTGCAGATTATGAAGATCTGAAACCTTTTATCGAAAAAGCAAAGCGTGGACAGAGAGATATTTTGTGGACAGAAACTCCCGAATATTTTGCCAAAACTTCCGGCACAACTTCCGGTTCAAAATACATTCCTATTTCTAAAGAAGGAATGCCATTTCAGATAAAGGGAGCACAGAGCGCACTTTTCCATTATATTGCTAAAAAAAACAATGCCGATTTTGTTGGCGGGAAAATGATCTTTCTACAGGGAAGTCCTGAGCTTGAAGAAGTTTTTGGTGTAAAAACCGGCAGACTTTCAGGAATTGTAGCCCATCACATCCCAAATTATCTTCAGAAAAACCGTTTGCCAAGCTGGGAAACCAATATGATTGAAGACTGGGAAACTAAAGTCGATAAAATCGTAGAAGAAACTGAGAGAGAAAACATGACGCTGATTTCAGGAATTCCGCCCTGGCTGATCATGTATTTTGAAAAGCTGATCGAAAAAAACGATAAAAAAATCAAGCAGATTTTCCCAAATCTTCAACTCATCGTTACAGGTGGTGTAAATTATGAACCTTATCGCGATAAAATGGAAGAACTTTTAGGCGGAAAAGTAGACATTGTACAGACATTTCCGGCTTCGGAGGGTTTTTTTGCGTTTCAGGACGATTATACCAAAGAAGGTTTGCTGCTTTTAACGAATCACGGAATTTTCTATGAATTTATCCCTTTAGAACAATACGGAAAACCGAATGCTCAAAGATTAACTTTAAAAGATGTTGAGCTTAATAAAGATTATGCATTAATTCTCACAACCAATTCAGGTTTATGGGCATATTCAATTGGTGATGTTGTACGTTTTATTGATAAAAATCCGCACAGAATTCTGGTAAGTGGAAGAACGAAACATTTCACATCGGCTTTTGGTGAGCACGTGATTGCTTTTGAAGTGGAAGAAGCTATAAAATCGACTGTCGAAAAGTTTCCGGCTCAGATTACTGAATTCCATTTGGCTCCGGAAGTGAATCCTGAAGAAGGTTTGCCTTATCACGAGTGGTTTATTGAGTTTGAAAAAGAGCCTGAGAATTTAGATTTATTTAAAAATGAATTAGATAATCAGCTTAGAAAACGCAATACTTATTATGATGATCTGATTTCAGGAAGTATTTTGCAGAAACTTCATATTACCAAGCTTCAAAAGAATGCTTTTCAGGAATATGCAAAATCTGAAGGAAAACTGGGTGGACAAAATAAAATCCCAAGACTCGCAAACGACAGAAAAATTGCAGATTTATTGAAAGCCTATAAAAAATAAACACCAAAAATCATTTATCATGAAAAGTATTTTATCTGTCTTAATCATCATCTTAGTTACTTCCTGTAGTTCTTTGAAATATAGTGCTGCTAAAAATCCTGATAATTATAAAAATATAAAAGCCGGAAATAAATATACGTTTCTTCAGACTGACGGAAGTAAAATTCCGATGGTCATTACTTCCATTTCTAAAGACAGCATTATTGGAACCAGAAAAAATGAAAGAATCTTCATTGCAAAAAACAATATTACAGAGATAAGAAAAGACAAAACAGCAATTGCAGTTGTTGCAACCGGCGGAGGAATTGCCGCTTTAACTACTTTGGTTGTCGTAATGATAAAAGCTACAGATGTTGTAGCCGATACCGCTGCTGCATTTGGAAGTGGCGCAAATTAATTAAGCTAAATTATCTTTTAAATATAAAATTGTCTCATTTTAGATTAAAATCTTATAAAAAAATATGAGATTTTCTTTTTAATGAAAACGTATATTCAAAAAAAATTATAAATTTGGAAAACTAAAAAAATATAATGAAAGCATCTGTACTTTTAAAAACATCATTATTAACGTCTTTATTTGTAATTTCATCTTGTGCAACAACAAAGTACAGCGAAGATATTGCGCAGAATAATTACTCAACTCTTCAGGCAGGAAAAATCTATGTGGTAACTCCGAGAGATGGTTCAAAAAAACAAAAATTCCTTTTCCGTAATGTAGATGGTGATAACCTGATCGGAACTGCAGGAAAAAAAGACAGTACAGAAGTAATTATCCCAAAATCTAATGTAGCTTCTGTAAAAGACAGATCAAAAGCAAGAGTTGCAGGAGGTGCCGTTTTGATTGGAGCTGCAGGTGCTGCTGCGATTGTAATCAGTTCTTTGAGAGCAGACTAAAATAGACAAAATCTTTCAGGTGGTATTTTATTTATCATTTGAAAATTAAAAATACAGATAGCCTTAAATGAATATTTAAGGCTATTTTTGTGCATGATTTCTTTATTGCCGCTCAAAACATTACAAAATGTTGAATTCAGAAATCTTCTTACGGGAAGATTTTTTATTGTTTTAGCCTTCAGAATGCTTGCTACTTTACTCGGATGGTGGGTGTATCAGTTGACAAAAGATCCTTTTTCGATCGGTCTTATCGGCCTTTCTGAAGTAATTCCGGCGGTAAGCTGTGCTTTGTATGCAGGTCATGTGATTGATATGAATGAAAAGAAAAGACTACTTCTGATCTGCAATTACGTGTATGTTTTTCTGATCAGTTTATTGATGATTCCTGCATTTTTTGATGTGGAACTTCATTTCACAGGGCACGAAATTACTTATTTTATTTACGGAGTCATTTTCTTTACGGGAATTGCACGAGCTTTTATCGGACCAATTGTTCCTTCCATGATTCCTAAAATTGTTGAAAAAATAAATCTTCCGAGCGCTATTACATTAAATCAGGCAACATTTTTGGTTTCATCCGTTTGCGGTCATGCTGTTGGAGGATTTTTGATTGGTTTTTTTGGCGTTAAATGGACATTAATGGTGGTCATTTCACTTTTAGTTGTCGCTTCAGTATTTTTCTGGCAGCTTAAACCTCAGTTTTCGGAGTACAAAAAAGAAGAAATCAAAGTAATGGAAAGTATGCGTGAAGGAATTTCTTATATTTTTAAAACCAAAGAAATTCTCGGAGCGCTTTGTCTGGATATGTTTGCGGTGCTTTTCGGAGGAGCAGTTGCCATGATTCCTGTTTTCGCCACCGATATTTTAAAATCGGGAGCAGAAGGTTTCGGTTTTCTCAATGCGGCTTCAGATATTGGCTCGATGATCATCATCACCACCTTATCATTAGTACCGTTAAGAAAAAATCAGGGAAAGATCTTATTGACTGTGGTTGCCGGTTTCGGATTGTGCATTATCGGTTTCGGACTGTCGCATTATTATTGGCTTTCATTCATGTTCTTGGTTTTAAGCGGAATGCTGGATGGAATTTCTGTGGTTATTCGAGGAACAATTGTTCAACTGAAGACTCCGGATCATATTCGGGGAAGAGTTTTAAGTGTCAATTCAATTTTCATCATGTCGAGCAACGAGATGGGGCAATTTGAAAGCGGACTGATGGCCAAGCTTTTAGGAGTCGTGAGATCGGTCGTTTTTGGCGGCAGCATGACTGTTTTGATCGCCCTTATTGTAGGAACCACCAATCCTAAATTAAGAAGAATGCAATATTAATCGTTCCCAAACGTTATGTAAGAATATGCAATGAAAATTAATTTAAGATTAATAATTTCTTTACATTTGTATTAAAAATATTTCAAGAATGAAAAAATTTCTACTCATTTTTTTGATGATTATTTCCCAAGCTGTTTTCAGTCAATCGAGCTCAGACTGTGGAGGAACGATACAGGTTTGTGGAAATTCACCTATTTCCTTTACCCCAACAGGACCGGGAGATATATTAGAAGACCTGGGAGGCTGCCTTAGCGATGATGAGAATTTCTCAGTATGGTACACTTTCACAGCTGCAACATCAGGAACCTTAACATTTGTAATTAATCCTAATGTTTTTACAGATGATTATGATTGGGCTGTATATGGCCCGGATAAAGCATGTAATAATTTAGGGACACCCATTAGATGTAATTATTCCGGCGCCGACGGACCAACAGGTCTGAATATGACCAGTACAAATACCACTGCAGACGGAGGAGGTCCGCTTTTCTGTCAATATCTGGATGTAATCGCAGGTCAGACTTATCATTTGGTTATTGATAACTTCTTATCAAGTGCTAACGGATTTCAACTAGTCTGGGGAGGAACAGCAACATTGGTATCACCTTTTAATTCTGCATTTCAGCCTTATCCGTTTATTCCGCCGGGAGATGCAGGGCCTACTCCTACTTCACCAAATGAAGTAATTGTTTGTAATGAACCACCGACTTTTGATTTTAACACATTATCAGCAGGTATTCTTAATAACAACCCGAATTTCGTAGTGAGTTATTATAAAAATTCTAATGATGCACTTAACGGAAACAATCCGATCTTAGGAGTATTGCCTGTAAACACAACCGATGTTTATTACTATGTAATCACTTATTCTGATCCTAGTGCACCTGGTGGAGCGATAAGCAAATGCAGACTTCCGGGAACATTCAAATTTGTTCAGCGTGCCATCAATGTTGTGGATGCTACTTTAACATCTTGTAACAACAATAATGCAGGAACAGCAATGTTTGATCTAACCACAGCAAATGTAATTAACGATCCTACTGTTGTAAAAAAATACTATCCGTCATTAGCAGATTTGAATAATAACACGAACGAAATTACAAACCCTTATCAATACGTATCTGCTGTAGGCTCTGTTTTTGTTTTGGTAACTTCACCATACGGATGTACTGATATTGCTGAGATTAAGCTGAATTTTTATCCTGAAATTATCGTAACAGAAGCTACTCTGAGAGCATGTTTTATAGAGGGAACTCCTACAATGGGAGAATTTAATCTAAATGAAGCCATCGTAAACAATCAGTCGGGAATGACTAAAAAATATTACCCTTCTGTACAGGACGCTATTGATCAAACCAATGAAATAACACCACCGCAACCTTATATTGCTCCGAATGGTGTTGTTTATGTGAGAGTATCAAATGCAGAAGGATGTTACAATATTGCTAAAATTAATATAATCGTAATTCCTCCGGTTTATTCAACTGTGCTTGAAGATAAAATCATCTGCGCAGAAGACACAACAACACTGGATGCAGGTCCCGGATTTGATGCTTATGAATGGAGCAACGGTGAAACGACGCAAACAATTTCAAATGTAGGACTGGGTACGTATTGGGTTAAGCTAAAAACAGGTGACTGTACTGCTAAACAAGAAGTAAAAGTATTTGCATCTGAACAGCCTGTTGTATCAAATATTGAAGTTTCTAACAGCACAATCACGGTACAGGTAATTGGCGGAGCTCCTGCTTACAAATATTCGATTGACAATGTTAACTGGCAAGATTCTAATGTTTTCACAAATATTACAAGAGGAGATCACACGATTTATGTAAAAGACAGTTATGATTGTAACCCGATTGAAATTACTGTTGTTGTTCCTAACATTACGAATGTAATAACTCCAAACGGAGATGGAGTAAATGACTTCATCGATTATTCGGCTTTATCTAATAAGCAGAATTTAGTGTTGAGTATTTTCGACCGATACGGAACGAAAATTTTCCAAGCCGATAAATCCAATGGTTACAAGTGGGACGGCTCTGCTAATGGAGGCAAGAAAGCTCCTACAGGAAACTACTGGTATTCTGTAACATGGAACGAAAATAATAAAAACAAAACCCCAATAAAATTCTCAGGATGGGTTTTAGTAAAAAACAGAGAATAAAATAAATAATACAATTATAAAAGCCACTCTTCAGTGGCTTTTTTTTGATTTTACATAATAATTAATCTGTTTAAGCATATTTTTGTTAAATTTGTATTTAAAATCATTTAGAAAATGAGAAAATTATTACTCTTTTTTATTTTAATAACATCACAATTATACTACTCACAATCTGACTGTGTTTCAGCAATGCCAGTCTGTGGTAATTCTGACATTTCTTATACCTCGGATGGGCCGGGTCTTGTTGATGAAGACTTGATGGGTTGTTTATCCTCTGATGAGAATCACTCAACTTGGTACACCTTTACAGTCGCAACCTCCGGAACATTGACTTTTGTAATAAATCCTAATGTATTTGCGACAGATTACGACTTCGGAGTGTATGGACCAAACCAAACCTGTGGCGCATTAAGCCCTCCAATACGTTGTAACTACGACGGTAGTGATGGCCCAACAGGATTGTCACTTACCCTATCTCCGACCGGACCTAGTGCTGTTGACACCATGAGTCCTTATATGGATGTAATCGCAGGAGAAACCTACTATCTGGTTATTGATAACTGGGATGGTTCAACAAACGGATTCTCTCTTACTTGGGGAGGTACAGCCACTTTAACCTCAGCTTTCAATGATCCGACTTTGACTCCAAATCCATTCATTACTCCGGGAGTTCCAAATGCCACTAATCCGGCGCAGCCTAATGAAATTTTAAAATGTGCACTTCCAATGTCATTTGATTTCACCACTCTTTCGGCAGGAATTCTTAATGGAAATCCAAACTTTTCAGTGACTTATCACGATGAGACAAATGATGCCGTTACCGGAAACAACCCTCTAACAACCGCAGTTGTAGACGGGACAACTATTTACTATTACCGATTAAAATATACTGATCCCACAAGTCCGACGAATCCTATTAACGGATGTTTTGTAACCGGAAAATTTAAATTCAAACAAGGAAATATCGTAGCTAAAGATGCTACATTAAAGGCTTGTAACAACAATGGCGCCGGTACAGGTACATTTAATCTTACGACAGCAGATGTATTCGCTGATGCTACTGCTATCAAGAAATATTATCCTACACTGGCAGATCTGAATGCAGGTACGAATGAGATTACGAATTTCACAGCATACGTGTCTGCTCCAAAAACAATTTATGTAAAAGTTACTTCTGTTGAAGGATGTACGGATGATTCTACGATTACATTAAGTTTCCACCCCGTTGTTGTTCTTACACCTGCGTTTTTAGAATCTTGCTTTATTGAGGGAGACATTACAAAAGCATCATTTGACCTTACTCAGGCTAATGTAACTTCTCAGACAGGAATTACAAAAAGATTCTTTACATCTGAGGCTAATGCTTTAGCCGGAACAAATGAAATTATTCCCGCTAACAATTACATTACATCAAATACAGACGTATACGTAAGAGTAACAAACGAAAACGGATGTTTTGCCATTACAAAAATTAATTTAAAAGTTTCACCACCGGTAAAATCTTCAATTCTTAAAGATAAAACGATCTGTTTTGAAGATAAAACAACTTTAGATGCAGGAGGAGGTTTTGACGGATACGAATGGAGCACCGGAGCTACAACACAATCTATTACTGGAGTTGGCGTAGGAGCTTATTGGGTTAAATTAAAAACAGGAAAATGTTTCACGCTTCAGCAAGTAAATGTATATCCTTCGCAACAACCTGTCATTGCAAGTCTTGATATCAACAATAATACAATTACAGTAAATGCATCAGGAGGTTCTGCTCCTTACCAATATTCTTTAGATGGAACAAACTGGCAGGATTCAAATGTATTTACAGGTTTACCAAGAGGGGAAAATAAAATTTTCTTAAAAGATTCTTATGATTGTAATCCGACCGAAATCCAGATTACTGTACCTAATCTAGTGAATGCAATTACTCCGAACGGAGATAACGTAAATGACGAAGTTGATTATTCAGCTTTAGCTTATAAAAAGAATCTTGTATTTACAGTTTACAACAGATACGGAAATAAGATCTATGAAGCTGATAAAATAAGAAATTTCAAATGGAACGGTACTTCAGGAGGTAAAAAAATCCCTACAGGAACTTACTGGTATACCATTACATGGAATGAAAATGACAAAAACAGTACACCTACTAAATACGACGGTTGGGTACTTGTAAAAAACAGAGAATAGCACATTTTTCATAATAATAAGATCACCTCAGAAATGGGGTGATTTTTTTATTAACATAAAATAACTGCCTTCATTACTCGTATTTTAAGAGTTATCAACAATAATTCTTAATTACTCTTTTCAGATTATTTTCTAAAAAAACTATCTTTGCAATATGGCGCAGAAAGAAACACTATCATCTCTTACACAAGGAAACTTTGCAAGAGAATTGTCGATTGCAGATGGAAAAATGCCTCCCAATGCAGTAGATTTCGAACGATTGGTAATCGGTACTTTTTTAATTGATAAAAAAGGGCTCGACCATTCTATCGACCTGCTTACTCCGGAAGTTTTTTATGATCCGAGACATTCTGTAATTTTTTCTACCATATTAAAATTATACGAAGCCAATCAGCCTGTTGACATCATGACGATCATTCAGGATTTAAAAAAGACTGATAAACTCAATCAGGCAGGTGGTGACCATTATATTATTGAGCTTACAATGGGTGTAAGTTCATCAGCCCACATCGAATATCACGTTCGTGTCATTCTTGAAAAATATATTTTGAGAAGCTTGATTAATGTTTCAGCCAACGTTATCGATTCTTCATACAAAGAGTCAACAGATGTTTTTGAACTTTTAGATAAAGCCGAACAGTCTTTTTTTGAAATTACCAACGGAACCATTAAAAAAGGATTCGATACCGCCAATTCATTGGTAAAACAAGCAATTGATACGATTAAATCTTTAAAAGATAAGGAAGGACTTTCCGGAGTTCCGTCAGGATTCCGAGATGTAGACAAAGAAACCGGTGGCTGGCAAAATTCCGATCTCATCATTATTGCTGCACGTCCTGCGATGGGGAAAACAGCATTTATCCTTTCAATGGCCAGAAATATTGCCGTTGAGTACAAAATCCCGATGGCATTGTTCTCTCTCGAGATGGCATCGGTACAGTTGATTACCAGAATGATTGCCTCCGAGACAAGAATTTCTTCAGAAAAATTAAGAAAAGGAACGCTGGATGACGAAGAATGGCAGAGATTATTCTCCAATGTATCTGAACTTGAAAATGCACCTCTATATATTGACGAAACCCCTTCACTTTCCATCTTCGACTTCAGAGCAAAATGCCGAAGACTGGTCATGCAGCATGGCGTAAGACTGATCATGGTCGATTATCTTCAGCTAATGACCGCAGGAGGAGGCGGAAAAGGAAGTGGAAACCGTGAACAGGAAATTTCGATGATTTCCCGTTCATTAAAAGCCATTGCAAAAGAATTGAACGTTCCTGTAATTGCACTTTCGCAGCTGTCAAGAAGTGTGGAAACGCGTCCCGGAAAAAGACCTCAACTTTCAGATCTAAGGGAATCGGGAGCGATTGAGCAGGATGCGGATATTGTATCATTTATTTTCAGACCCGAATATTATAAAATTACGGTTTGGGATAATGATGAAGACGGAGCAGAAACCTCTACAGAAAACCAGGCAGAATTGATCATTGCAAAACACAGAAATGGTGCAACTGCAGATGTAAGATTATCTTTCCTGAAGCATTTTGCAAAATTTGGGAATATTGAAGAGGCAACCAACGGAATGGGGTACAATTCTTCTTTTGGAGAGCCAAGTGGTTTCGAAAAAATTAAAACAACCATTCAACCGGGAGCAGCATTCGATCTTCCGGACAGTTCTAAACTTTCAGGATCTTCGATGAATGATTTTGACGATGAAGAAGATTTTCCTTTTTAATATTTAGGTTAAGGTAAAATTTAATCTAAATAATAATTAACCTAAGCCTTAGCCTCAACCTCAATGCGAATAGAAATATACACAGATGGAGCCTGCAGCGGAAACCCCGGAAAAGGAGGTTATGGAATCCTAATGCGTGTTCCCGAAAAAAATTATCAGAAAACATTCTCTAAAGGATTCAGAAAAACAACCAACAACCGAATGGAACTTTTGGCTGTGATTACTGCTTTGGAAAAACTGAAATCTACGGAGAATGACATTCATGTTTTTACCGACAGCAAATATGTTTCTGATGCCATTAACCAAAACTGGATCTCCGGTTGGATAAAACGAGGCTGGAAAAACGTAAAAAATCCCGATCTCTGGAAAAGATTTGTAACATTATACAATCTGCACAATCCCAAAATGCACTGGATAAAAGGCCATGCAGGACATTTTGAAAACGAGCTTTGCGATAAGCTTGCAGTTGCTGCTGCAAATTCAGAAAACCTCGAAATAGACACTTATTTCGAAGGTACTGAAAACAATTCTTTATTTTGAATAAGACTAAAATCTCAGTTATCATATTCAACTTTTCGTTATCATTGATATTTTTTATTACAAAATAATCAAACTTTTTTACAAAATTAACAGCATTTATATATTTATTGGTTGAGATTTAATATCTTTACGCGTCTAATTAAAGTATGCTAATAAATGAATAAAAAACTACTGTTTTATTTTACCCTTTTTGTACTTTGTATTTCCGGGAAATTATCTTCCCAAACTTATCAACTCACAGGAGTGCCAATTAACACAACTGGCTGGACAATGGTTTCTCCAACAATTGTAGGAACCGGAGGTGATTTTATTCAGTTAACTCCCGATACAAATAATCAATCTGGGTCGATCAGACTTAATGATCCCATCAACCTGAAATATTGCGACAAATGGAGGGTTGAATTCGATTTCAGAATGGATTCTAACCAAACCGCCAACGGAGATGGTATTGCTTTTTGGTATTTAGCAAATCCTCCTGTAGCAAGTGTTTTGGGTTCTGGTCTTGGAGTTTCTCAGAATGCAATCGGTCTCATTGTAGGATTTGACACGTATAACAACACAACCACGGCAGTAATGAGCAAGGTACACGTTGCTTACGGACAGGTACAAAACACAACCGACAACAATAACGTAGAGTTCTTTAATACTGCGGGAAGTTCTTTTCATTCCCCGGATATGAATACGACCCTGCCTTTTCAGGGAACCAATTATAAGCACGTTGAAGTTACAGCTCAGGTAAACACTTCGATACCAAATACCTGGAATATAAAAATCACAATAGACGGAAACCTTATCTGCGATCAGCCTTTTACTGCATCAGGAACAGCCGCAGCAATGACTAACGGATATTTTGGCTTCTCAGCTTCTACCGGAGGAAACAGATCCAGACATTCTATTAAAAATGTTAAAATTTATACTGATAAAGTAAGTCTACTAAATCCGACTGCCACACAGAGTTATTGCCCAAATCCTACTACAGGATACGGAACAGTTAATTTAACCTCTTTTAATTCTCAGTTTGTTGCAAACCCTGCAAACTATACATTTACCTATATGGTGGGAGGCGTACCCGTTTCTAATGCAACAAATTTTCAGTTTAATGCAAATACTACTGTAAATGTAATTATTAGGGATAATGCATCGATTCTTTGCGACAACCCGGATGGAAAGATTTTATTGACGCTATCTCCATTTACGGCAAATAATGTCAATCTCTATGCTTGCAACAATAATGGAGCTACAACCGCAACTTATGATCTTTCAGCAGCTAATGTGACAGCTGTTCCCGGAGTTACTAAAAAATATTATAAAACTCTTGCTGATCTTAACGCAAATACAAATGAGATCACCAACTACACTTCCTACACTTCTGGACCCGGAAAAGTATATGTAAAGGTTACAACACCACAAGGTTGTACCGGAAACGCTGAGATCACACTGATTTTCCATCCGTTGCCAGTATCTACTGATGCCGTACTAGAATCTTGTTTTATAGAAAATGCCACCTCAACAGCTTTGTTTGATCTTACAACGGCAAATGTTTCAAATGAAACAGGCATTACTAAGAAGTTTTACACCTCATTATCCAACGCATTAAGCGGAACGAATGAAATTATTCCTGCAACAACACATATTTCAGGATCAACAGAAGTTTTTGTAAGGATCACAGGAACAAACGGATGTTTTATTATTAAAAAAATTACACTAAAGGTATTACCTCCCGTTAAATCATCTATTTTAAAAGATAAAATCATTTGTATTGATGAAAGAACAACGTTGGATGCAGGTCCTGGATTTGACGGATATGAATGGAGCACGGGAGCTACAACATCATCTATTACAAATGTTGCAGTAGGAAACTATTGGGTTCTTTTAAAAACAGGAAAATGCTATACTTTACAGAATGTAAATGTAAAAAAAGCAAATACTCCTGTGATTTCTACTATCGATATTGCTAACAATACAATCACTGTAAATGTTTCAGGAGGAACAGCACCTTATAAGTTTTCATTAGACGGTCTCAACTGGCAGGACTCTAATGTATTTACCGGGCTTCCAAGAGGCGAAGTAAAAGTTTTTGTAAAAGATTATTACAATTGCCAACCTACCGAAGTTCAGATTACAGTACCGAATCTTATTAACGCAATCACGCCAAACGGAGATAATGTAAATGACTTCATCGATTACAGCGCTCTTGCTTATAAGAAAAATCTTGTCTTTACAGTATATGACAGATACGGAAACATGAAATATCAGGCTGACAAATTTAGAAATTACACCTGGGACGGAACTTCCGGAGGTAAAAAATTGTCAACAAGTACTTACTGGTACACCATCACATGGACTGAAAGCGACAATACACAGACCAAATACAATGGCTGGGTATTGGTAAAAAACAGAGAATAATTTATACTAAGCACCACTATATCTATGTGGTGCTTTTTAAATTTTGAATTTCTCAACCCTATTATTAAAAACATAGCTTTTAATAATGACTCATGATGTACTCTATTGCTACTTCTAAGCTTTAGATCTCACTATTTAAAATAAAAAAACCGATAATTTTACCAAACAATAAATCTCTAAGTTAAAAATGAAGAAAGTTTTACTCCTCAGTTTTTTGTTCGTTTTATCAATCATCAACTCAGATTTTACAGCACAAACTTACCAGCTTACCGGAACCCCTGTTATTAATACCACAGGATGGGATATTGTTCCGTCAGCTTCTGCAACAAGTGATTTTGTACAGCTTACAGCAGACCAGACCAGCCAGTTTGGTGCTATTAAACTGTCCAACCCGATCAACCTAAAATATTGCGATAAATGGAAAGTTGAATTTGATTTCAGAATTGACGGAAACGGAACAACCTCTTACGGAAGAGGTGATGGTCTTACATTCTGGTATCTATCCAATCCTCCTACAGGATTTACTACCGGTGGCGGACTTGGAATTCCTGCCAACGCAAACGGATTAATGGTGGCATTTGATATATTCAATAACAGTACGGAAGGACAAATGAGTAAGGTTCACCTTCTGTATGGGACAAATAATGTTCCTGCCGGAAGTCCGAACATCGAATATAACATGACCGCAAACAGCACCTTTCATTCACCGGATCTGAACCCCACACAACCTTTCGTGGGAGCGACTTACAAACATGTGGAAGTAAATGGAGAAGTAGATCCTGCTAATATTAATAATTGGAAAATTCAGATAAGAATAGACGGTGTTTTAATTGTAGACAATTCTTTTGCTCCATCGGGCGGTGCAATCGGTATGACACAGGGATACTTCGGCTTTTCTGCTGGTACAGGAGCTGCGAGCGCAAGACATTCAATAAAAAATGCGAAGATTTTCATCGATAAAGTTCCAATTCTACAGTCTACAATTACACCTTTTGTTTGTACAAACCCGGCAACCGGAAATGGGTTTATTGATTTAACATCTTATGCAAATCAGTTTGTAAATAATCCTTCAAATTACATCATCACTTATTATGTATTAGGAAATCCTACTCCAATTGCTTTCCCGAACAATTTTCAATATTCAGGAAATACAACAATTACAGTGGTGGTAAAAGATCCGACTTCTACACTTTGTGATAATGGTGACGGAAGAATTGTGTTAAATCCGAGCCCTTTTGCTGCAGATGATCCTACAATAACCGCTTGTAATAACAATAATGAAGGGCTGGCTTACTTCGACCTTAGCACCGCCGCAGTCACCACACAACCCGGGGTAACGAAAAAGTATTACCCTACTTTGGCAAATTTAAATGCAGGTACGGGAGAAATTCTGAACTGGTCAAATTACCCTTCAGCAGCCGGAGGTACCGTACACGTGAAAGTTACTACCTCACAAGGATGTACGGATAATGCAGTTATTACATTAAACCACTATCCTGTAGTTACGGTAAATGATGCAACTTTAAGAAGCTGCTTCCTTGAAAACAATGTTTCGATGGGGACATTCAATCTTACCAATGCACCTGTAACAACGCAGACAGGGGTTACAAAAAATTACTATCCGTCTTTACAGGATGCCATTAATGGAACCAATGAGATTACACCTCCGCAACCATACACTGCTCCAAGCGGTGTTGTTTACATCAAAGTAACCGATGCAAACGGATGTTATGCAATTGCTAAAGTGACACTGACTGTCATCCCACCGGTTTATTCAGAAATCTTAAAAGATAAGATTATTTGCATCGAAGATAAAACCACATTGGATGCAGGTACAGGATTCGATGCTTACGAATGGAGCACGGGAGAAACCACACAGACAATTTCGAATGTTGGTGTAGGAACATATTGGGTAAAGCTGAAAACAGGAGATTGTACCGTGAAGCAAGATGTAAAAATATTTGCATCAGAACAGCCAGTAATTACATCAGTTGACGTATCTGCTACAACAATTACAGTGTATGCAAACGGCGGAACACCAGCTTACCTATATTCTTTGGATAATGTAAACTGGCAGGACTCTAATGTGTTTACCAATATCTCAAGAGGAATTCATAAGGTTTTTGTAAAAGATGCTTACGATTGCGAACCTATGGTAGTAGATGTAACGGTACCAAACATCATCAATGTAATTACACCAAACGGCGATGGTCGCAATGATGTCGTAGACTATTCTGCTTTAGGCAATAAGCTTAATTTAGTCTTTAACATTTATGATCGTTACGGAGCAAAACTTCATCAAGGAGACAAAACCAATCAGTATAAATGGGACGGAACCGCAAACGGAAGAAAAGTTCCTACAGGAAGCTACTGGTATTCTGTAACCTGGAATGAAAACAACAAAACCAAAACTCCTGTAAAACTTACAGGTTGGATTATGGTAAAAAACAGAGAATAATTTTTTTTCATACTATACTTAATTTTTTGAATCACTTCCTTCGGGGAGTGATTTTTTATTTAGAAAATTTACAAATAGATATTTTACTTAAAACAACCTTTATTCGGCATCAATTCTTAAATTTGTCTTATGAATTATTTGGAAGCTTTAAGCAGAAGATATTCTGTAAAAAAATTTAATCCTGATTTTATTATTCCTCAGGAAGCTCTTCTCAGCATTTTAGAGTCTGGAAAACTGGCGGCAAGCTCTTTGGGATTGCAACCTTACAAAATATTGGTGGTAGAAAGCAAAGAGATGAAAGAAAAACTGATTCCGGCATTTTACAATCCATCGCAGATTTCCACCTGTTCACATTTGGTAGTCATTGTTTCAAAAAAACTGATTGAAGAAAATTATATCAATGGCTATTTCAATCACATTTCCGAAGTACGAAATATTGAACTCGGGAAGCTTGATCTTTTTAAAAACAGCATCAATCAGCACGTCAGCCAGAAAACCGAGGACGAACTTTTCAACTGGGCAGAAAAACAATCTTACATTGTTTTAGCCAATCTGATGTATGCTGCAGCTATAGAAAATATCGACACTTGCCCGATGGAAGGTTTCAGACAGGATTTAATTGAAGAGATTTTGGATATTGATCCTGATAGAGAAAAAGTGACCGTTACCTTGGCTTTAGGTTATCGTTCTGAAGAAGATCATTTCCAACACATGAAAAAAGTAAGAAAACCAAACGAAAAATTGTTTAAATTTATTTAATATTTAGACAATTGTCTTAAAGCAAAACTATGATAAAAGCGGATGTATTAGTGATTGGTTCCGGGATTTCCGGATTATCTTATGCCATAAAAGTTTCTGAACAGTTTCCCGATGCCAAAATAATCATTGTAACAAAATCTGACGAAGACGAAAGCAATACCAAATATGCACAAGGCGGTTTAGCTGTCGTTACCGATTTGAAAAATGATAATTTTCAGAAGCACATCGACGATACGATGAGAGCCGGAGACGGCGAAAGCAAGCTTGATGTTGTTGAAATGGTTGTGAAAGAAGCACCTGCAAGATTTAACGAAATCGTTGAATGGGGCGCAAATTTCGACATGAAAAACGGAAAATTTGCCTTAGGAAGAGAAGGAGGTCATACCGAAAACAGAATTGTACATCACAAAGACATCACCGGTTTTGAAATCGAAAGAGCCTTACTCGAAACCGCAAAAAGCAGCCCCAATATTGAAATTCTCGATCATCACTACGTGATCGACATTATAACACAACACCATGTTCCGGGAAAAGAACTGAATGAAGGCGAAATCAATTGTTACGGAGCTTATATCTTAGATGAAAAATCCAAATCTATCAAAAAAATTACTTCCAAAATTACTTTAGCAGCAACAGGAGGTGCGGGACACGTTTATAAAAACACTACCAATCCGACCATTGCAACCGGAGACGGAATTGCTTTCGTAGCCCGTGCAAAAGGTAAAGTAACCAATATGCAGTATTATCAATTCCATCCGACAGCTTTATACAGCAAAATCGATGGAATGTTGTTTTTAATTTCCGAAGCAGTTCGTGGCGACGGCGCAAAATTAAGAACCAAAAGAGGCGAAAAATTCATGCATAAATACGATGAAAGAGAAGAATTAGCTTCAAGAGACATCGTTGCAAGAGCCATTGATGCCGAAATGAAAATCACAGGAGATGAATATGTAGGCTTGGATTGCAGAGAAATGGATCATGAAAAGTTTTTAGAGCATTTTCCGAATATTTATAAAAAATGTAAAGATGAAGGAGTTGATCCTTTTACCCAACTGATTCCTGTAGTTCCGGCTTGCCATTATCTGATGGGCGGAATTGAAACCGATAAAGACGGACAATCTTCTATCAATAATCTATTTGCCGTTGGTGAATGTACAAACTCAGGATTACACGGAGCGAACAGATTGGCCTCCAACTCATTATTGGAAGGTCTTGTTTTCGGTCACAACGCTGCAATGAAAACGGTAGAATTATTAAAAGAAAACAATTTCAATTTTGATGATCTAAAAGCTGTTCCGGAATGGAATGAAGAAGGAATGAAAATCATCGATGAAATGGTCATCGTTTCTTACCTCAGAAAACAGCTTCAGGAAATGATGAGCGATCTTGTAGGAATTGTGAGAAGCAAACGAAGACTGAAAATGGCACTTCAGAAACATGCAGAAATTGCAGCTGCCGTTGATGAAATTTACCACTACTCTATTCTTTCACCCCAACTTTCAGAATTAAGAAATTTAACAACCGTTGCGCATCTGATTATTACCCAATCAATGGAAATGACTCAAAATAAAGGTGCATTTTACAACAAAGATTTAGTTCAGGCATAATTGATTATTATTAAAAAATCCTAAAAACGTCAGATTTAGAATTTATATTAAATTTGAATATGCTACAAAAAAGCAATGAACAATATATCCGTTGGATTTTAGATTTAAAACAAAAAATTCAGCAAAGCCAGATCAAAGCCGCCATTCAGGTGAATTCTGCTCTGATAGAAATGTATTGGGATTTGGGAAAGGAAATTTCCGAACGAAATTTTGAGAATACGTATGGCTCCGGCTTCTTTTCACAATTAAGTAAAGATTTACGTACAGAATTTCCCGAAATAAAAGGTTTTTCTGAAAGCAATTTAAAATACTGCAAACGATTCTATCTGTTTTATAATCAAGACAATGAAAATCGTCAACAAGTTGTTGACGATTTAAACAATACTATTTTTCTGATTCCATGGGGACACCATCTCGCATTAATAACAAAATGCAAAACCCCAGAAGAAGCTTATTTTTACATCAAAAAAACCATAGAAAATGGTTGGAGCAGAGCAGTTTTATTGAATATGATCTCCAGTAATCTTATTGAAAGCCAAGGAAAAGCAATTAATAATTTTTCAAAGACATTACCTGATTATGAAAGCGATCTGATCCGTGAAACACTGAAAGACCCATATATTTTTGATTTCATCAATATTACAGAGAACTATAAAGAAAGGGAATTAGAAAATGCTCTGACAGAAAATATCTCTAAGTTCCTGATAGAATTGGGAAACGGCTTTGCATTTGTAGGAAAACAGGTTGAAATTTCTATTGGCAATCAATCTTTTTTTATTGATCTACTATTTTATCATATTAAACTAAAAAGATATGTAGTAATAGAACTGAAAACCGGGCATTTTGAACCTGAATTTGCCGGAAAGCTTAATTTCTATGTGACTGCTGTTGATAAACAATTGCGAGATGAAAACGACAATGCAACAGTTGGGATGATCATCTGTAAAGACAAAAATGAAATTATTGCAGAATATTCTCTAACTGATCTTCACAAACCATTAGGAATTTCTTCCTATGAGCTGAAAAAAGTATTACCCGAAAACCTTAAATCTCATCTTCCGTCAATAGAAGAAGTCGAAAACGAATTAAAAAAATTACAATAATGTAATCATCGTGATTCATAAACACAAAAGCAATTAAAAAGCTGCGATTACACATGACCTTAAAAAAATCTCCACATATGAAAAGACCAAGCTACGCCACAGATAAAGTTTTAAAACAATTCATCAAAAATGCTTTGGAAGAAGACATTCAGGATGGCGATCATTCTACATTGTCTACAATTCCTAAAGATTTACAGCAAAGTGCAAAGCTTTTAGTAAAAGAAAACTGCATTTTGGCAGGAGTTGAACTGGCGGAAATCATTTTCAAAACCTTCGATAAAAATCTGAAAATAGAGAATTTCATCAAAGACGGTGAAATGGCAAAAGTTGGCGACATTGCTTTTATCGTTACAGGAAGTGCAAGATCAATTCTTTCAACAGAAAGGCTGGTTCTTAATTGCATGCAAAGAATGAGCGGTATTGCAACTTTAACACATGATTGGGATTCGAGATTAATTGGTTCAAAAACAAAACTTTTAGACACCAGAAAAACGACTCCGAATTTCAGGGTTTGCGAAAAATGGGCGGTCGCAATCGGCGGCGGAACCAATCACCGATACGGACTTTACGATATGATTATGCTGAAAGACAACCATATTGATTATAACGGAAGCATTACCAATGCTGTAAAAATGGCAAAAGATTATGTGAAGAAATCGAAGAAAAAACTCAAAATCGAAGTCGAAACAAGAAATCTCGAAGAAGTACAGGAAGCCATCAATGCAAAGGTCGACAGAATCATGCTTGACAATATGGATGTTGCTACAATGGCTAAAGCCGTTAAACTAATTAATGGTTCTTGCGAAAGTGAGGCGTCTGGTGGAATTACAAGAGATCAATTGAAGGATATTGCTGCTACCGGAGTCACATATATTTCTGCTGGAGCATTGACTCATTCTGCAGAAAATATAGATTTAAGCTTAAAAGCTGCTATGTAATACATTATATTTTTAATAAAAACATATGTATTTTATTAAAAATTAAATAATATGATTTTTTTCACTGTAAAATTGATAATTATCAATTATTATTGATTTTCAAATAGTTACATGTTATTTGTAATCAATAAAAATTAACATTAAGTTAATAATAGTTAAAGTTTATTTGTCGAATTTTGCATAAAATTTAATTCTAACTATTACTTACGATTATGAAATTAATCAACAAATCGATGCTAACTGCGATAATTACATTATCAACAGCTAGTGTTTATTATGCACAACAGGTTCAGGATACAGCTGACACCAGGTCAAAAGATATTGAAGCTGTTGTTCTTACAGGTGTTGCCGATATCGCGAAAGATAGAAAAACACCGGTTGCAGTTTCTACAATTAAAGAAGCACAAATCGTTGAAAGATTAGGGAATCAGGAATTCCCTGAAATTTTGAAATCCACGCCTTCAATCTACGCTGCAAAAGGCGGAGGAGGTTTCGGTGATGGTCGTATGAATATCCGTGGTTTTGATACCAACAACCAAGCTGTAATGATTAATGGTGTTCCTGTAAACGGAATGGAAGATGGTGCAGTTTATTGGAGTAACTGGTTAGGATTATCAGACGTAACTTCTGCAATGCAGGTACAGAGAGGTTTGGGATCTTCAAAATTAGCCATTGCTTCTGTAGGAGGAACGACAAATATCATTACAAGAGCAGCAGACAAGAAAAAAGAAGGAAACGTATTCTTAGGAGTTGGTAATGATGGCTACTTAAAGACTCTATTTTCTTATAATACAGGTAAATCTGCAAAAGGTTGGTCAACTTCATTCTTAATGGCTAGAACTGCAGGAGCAACTTATATTGATGGTTCAGATTTCGAAGCTTACAACTATTATTTTGCTTTAGGTTATCAGCCAAACGAAAAGCATGATTTCCAATTTACATTTACTGGAGCACCACAATGGCACATGCAGAACTTCCAAAGTTCAATTTCAACATTTATTAAATACGGAAATGGCGTAGATGAACCTAACAGAAGATACAATTCAAACTGGGGATATTTGAACGGAGAAATCATGTCTCAATCAATCAATTTCTACAGCAAACCGGTTGCATCATTTAACTGGGATTGGAAAATATCCGAAAAATCAAAATTATCTACTGTTCTATATGCATCTTGGGGAAGAGGAGGCGGAACAGGTGTTATGGGTAGTATCGTAGGAAATAGAACCAGCGGAACAGGTCCTGCAACCAACTCAAAAGGTATAAATGATGCTTTTTTCAAGGATGAAAATGGATTAATTCGTTTTGATGATATCGCAGCATGGAATCAAGGAACTACTACTTTTAACTGGTCAAATGGAGGTTCTAATTACACAGCAATTAATGCAACTCCCGGAACGGCAACAAGAACGAATGGTTTAACCAGAAGAGCAAGTATCAACTCACACGACTGGTACGGTATATTATCAAACTTCCAACATAAATTCAATGAAAACTGGAGTTTCTCAGGAGGAGTTGATTTAAGATACTACTACGGATATCACCCAGGTGTCTTAACAGATCTTTGGGGGAATAACAAGTATATTGAAAAAGATGACATGAACAATCCTGGAGGATATGATGTCACTCTTGTACAAAATCCAACACCATCAGCAAACCCTTTTGCAAAAGCAGTAAAAGATAAAAATCAGATTGTTTATAGAAACTATGACGGAGAAGTTCTTTGGGGTGGTTTATTTGGGCAACTTGAATACTCTAAAGACCAATTCTCAGCATTCGTTCAGGGATCGGTTTCAGAACAAGGATACAAGAGAATTGACAATTGGTTAAAAGATGGTACTATCCAACAAGGTCAATCTGTTAATCAAAAAACAGATACAAAATTCCTTTTTGGATTTAATGCAAAGGCTGGAGCAAACTATAATATCGATGACCATCACAATGTTTTTGCAAATATTGGTTATTATGCTAAACAACCTTTGTTCAATTCGGTATATAACTCTCCTCTAACAGACGGAAGAGCAAATGGAAATCAACAAATTGTCAATCCATTGTTAACTAACGAAAAAATTGCTTCAGCGGAATTAGGATATGGTTTCAGAAGCGGAATTTTCAATGCTAATGTTAACCTTTACTATACTTCTTGGAAAGACAGATATAACAGATTTACAGGACTTGTTGTTCCGATTAATCCAAGCTTACCTGCAACAGGAACAAACTTATACAACAGACCTTACGCAAACCTAACCGGTATTCACGAAATCCACATGGGAATCGAATTTGAAGGAACAGTAAAAGCTACAGATTACTTATCTTTCAACGCAATGTTCTCTATCGGAGATTGGAAATATAAAGGTAATGCTGTCGGAACTCTTTATGATGAAAACGGAACACCTATTTCATTAAATGGTAAAAATGAAGTAGAATTTGCATTAGATAAAATAAAAATTTCAGATGCTGCTCAAACTACTGCTGCTTTAGGATTTACTGTAAAACCTGTAAAACAACTTAGTGTGTTTGGAAATTGGAATTACTATAACAACTATTACGGTTTAATTAACTTCAGTGATATTTACGTTCAACCTAATGGATCCATTAACAATAATGGTAAAAAAGGAGCTTTAGAATATCCAAGCTACAACTTATTTGATTTAGGTCTTTCTTACACTGTAAACCTTGGTAAAAATCAGCGATTAGTATTTACAGGTAATGTTTATAACTTACTTGATACTACTTATATATCTGATGGTAAAACTTCAAACCATGTAAAAGATTTAGCAGACTTCAAAACGTCTTCTAATACAGATGCACAAGCACAAGCAGCATATAGTGCATATATTAACAACCCAGCTAACTTCTACAAAGGTTTAGACACAAGTAATACTGTTTACTTCGGATTCGGTAGAACTTGGGCAGCTTCTGTTGCATTTAAATTCTAATAATTTACAACTTATTACATATCAAATCCCGGCTTTATCGCTGGGATTTTTTATATTTGTATACTTTAAAAATAGAAAAAATAGAAGTATGGATTTTTACAAAATTTTAATCAATGCTCATAAAGGGTTTGCTTATCTTGAACTCCTTTTGGTGGCCTTATTCATTATTGCACTTTTGGCAACCATGTTTGGTTTCAGTGGGAAAGTAAATAAATTCCTAAAGAAAACAACCCTGTTCACCATGATCTTCTTTCATATTCAGTTTTTGGTGGGGATTGTACTGTGGTTTACCTCTCCGGCTGTAAAAGCGGCTTTAGATTCTGGAACACTGATGAGCAACGCTTATTCAAGATTTCAATATGTAGAACATCCGGCTTCAATGCTTATTGCAGCAGTTTTGATGACCATCATCAATAAAAAAGTAAAATCTAATGATACCATTTCTTTAGGAATCGTATTCATGGGATTGATCGCGGTAGCATTATTCGGATATGCATTTCCGTGGGCAAGAGTCTTCGGAGCTTAATTTATATTAACTTAATAATTTTATTATTCAAATGAAAGTAGCTGTAGTAGGTTCAACAGGAATGGTTGGACAGGTTATGCTTAAAGTTCTCGAAGAGAGAAACTTCCCTGTAACAGAATTAATTCCGGTAGCATCGGAAAGATCTATTGGTAAACAGGTGAAGTATAAACAGGTAGATTATACTATCGTAAGCATCGACGACGCTATAGCTGCCAAACCTGATATCGCAATTTTCTCAGCAGGAGGCGGAACGTCTTTAGAATTCGCACCTCTTTTCGCTGAAGCTGGAACTACGGTAATCGACAATTCTTCCGCATGGAGAATGGATCCAACTAAAAAACTGGTAGTACCGGAAATCAATGCTCACGTATTAACGAAAGAAGACAAGATTATTGCCAACCCAAACTGTTCTACTATTCAGTTGGTCATGGTTTTAGGTCCGTTGAATAAAAAATATGACCTGAAAAGAGTAATTGTTTCTACTTACCAATCTGTAACAGGAACGGGTAAAGCGGCAGTTGATCAGCTTAATGCAGAAATCAAAGGTGAGGATGCTGAAAAGGTTTATCCATATCAGATCTTCAAAAATGCATTGCCACACTGTGATGTTTTTGCAGACGACGATTACACGAAAGAAGAAATTAAATTAATGAAAGAGCCTAAGAAAATTTTAGGCGATGATACATTCAATTTAACGGCAACTGCAGTACGAGTTCCGGTTCAGGGAGGACATTCTGAAAGTGTGAATATCGAATTTGAAAACGAATTTGAGCTTGATGAAGTAAGAAAAATCTTATCCGAAACTCCGGGAGTTGTGGTAATGGATAACGTAAAAAATAACGAATATCCGATGCCTTTATATTCAGAAGGAAAAGACGAAGTTTTTGTGGGAAGAATCCGAAGAGATCTCTCACAGCCAAAAACACTTAACCTTTGGATTGTAGCAGACAATCTGCGAAAAGGCGCTGCAACAAACGCAGTACAGATCGCAGAATACTTGGTAGAAAACGACTTAGTATAAACTAACAAAAAGAAAAAGAGTCTCCAAAAGAGATTCTTTTTTTTATCGAATAATTATTTTAGTTGGTAGAATTTGGTTGGTAGTTGATGGCTAAAACAAGTCCCGAAGCGACGGCTTACTAAAGGATAGGATAAAATCCTATCAACTGAAAAAATATCTCAGATATTTGCCTTAAAAATTCTTAAACCTTAAAAGACCTTAATGGTTCAAAAATTTTTCAAACAAAGTAATGATTACAAAGAAAATAAATAAAGACAAAGTAGGTTTCCAGAAGCTCATTGCAGTTTTCGGAATCATTCTTTTTGTCGGAAAAATTATCGCCTGGAAACTCACCGATTCCGATGCCGTATTTTCTGATGCCATGGAAAGTATTGTGAATGTGATCAGTGCTTTTATGGGTTTATATTCATTGCATTTAGCCTCAAAACCAAAAGACGAAGACCATCCTTACGGTCACGGAAAGGTAGAATTTGTAACCTCCGGAATAGAAGGTGCACTCATCGCCATCGCCGGAATTATGATCATCTACGAAGGCATCAACAGTTTGGTTACAGGAAAAGTTCTGAGCGAATTAGACTGGGGAATTGCCATCATTGCCGCAACAGCCATTATCAATTATATTTTAGGCTATATCTCCATTAAAAAAGGTGAAAAAGAAAATTCTTTAGTATTAATTTCTTCCGGAAAACACTTACAATCCGACACCATTACAACATTGGGAGTCGTTATCAGTTTAGTAATTGTCTACTTTACCAAGATCTACTGGATCGATTCTGTCGTAGCCCTATTATTCGGATTCTATATCATTTTTATCGGTTATAAAATTGTTCGAAAATCGCTTCGCGGAATTATGGACGAACAGGATCCGGAACTTTTAAACAACATCATAGACCTTTTAGAAAAAAACAGAAAAACAGAATGGATAGACATTCACAACATGAAAATCCAGCAGTTTGGCTCTTCCCTTCACATTGATGCGCACATTACCCTACCCTATTATTACAGCCTTCGTGAGGCCCATCAGGAAATGGAAAACGTCATTATTTTACTGGCAAAAAACACAAAAAGAACCGTAGAATTCAATTTCCATATGGATGATTGTAAAACCATTTCATGTCCTGTTTGCCAGATCATGAATTGTCCCGTCCGCGAACTCCCATTTGTAAAACGGGTAAAATGGACTCCCGCAAACGTAACAAGCATAGATAAACATACAGTCTGAGAGTTTTCAGGAGCTATTTCCGGCTTTCGCTACTCGCTTTTTCTTTGGATTTCAGCGCGGCGGCAAAGCCGCCGCGCTGAAATCCAAAGAAAAGAGCTCAGACATGCCGCTCAATCCAGGCTAATCAAAAACACAAAGATTATACAGGAAATGCAAAACTTCTATAAAAGTTAGCAGCGCTTTTATGAGCTTAAAAAAAATTTTTGGATTAGTCTTCAATATTTCTTACCAACATTTGCTTTCGATAATAGAACAACGGAACAATGAGAAGCAATATCAAAGGCTGTATCACAAACCTTCTCATATAAAAAGAAAAAAGAAACCCGATCTCGAATTTTGTGGAAACACAATAAAGATAAATAGGAAAAGTAATGGCAAAAACAATACAGATCAATGCAGCTCCCTGTAAAGTCCAGTTTTTATTTTTAAAAATAAAATGAATGATTACGCAAGAAAATAAAAGATTCAAGATAAACCGGAACAAATGACTTATAATCAAACGTCCCAATTCAAAATCAGGATATGCTGCCTGTTTATCTGCTTCGTGAAAGTAATTCAGGAACGGATCATAAAAGATACGGTCTTCAAAAATTCTCACCGAGACTAGACCTGCAACACCCAAAAGCACTAATATCCAGCTTAAGACTTTCATTTTTTTAATGCAAAAAATTTAATCCAGATCAGCCAAAGTACAACCACTGTGCCGTAAATCACAGCAGGAAACACATAGTCATGGGTCATTTTACCGTATTTCGGATAATCACTGTACACAATATTAAGTCCTGCAATTCTCAAAACATTCATAATATATAGTATCAAGAGACCAATCGCTACAAAAACGAAAGTTTTAGTTCCTTTATAAAAAGCAAAAACAAAAGAGACAAAGAGAATCATTACAGAAATAGCATTGCAACCTTCTACCATTCTGGTAACAAAGCCCGTTTTTACATGAAACCATATCTGTTGTTTAGGTATATCGTCATAAAGAGCTGAAGGAAAACCCATTGAGTTTTGCAAAAACATCACCTGATTTGCAATCATTCTGGAAAAAGGATCCAAACCAGATTCTTTAAAACTGTTAAGATAAAACTGATACGCAAACAGCAACACCAGGTAAATGATGATGAAGCGCAACAATATTCCTAAAACAGGCTTAAAGTCTTTTAACATGTTGCAAATATAACAATTCGTATGTAAATCACTATATTTGTTGGCATATTATGACTTCAGAAGACGTAAAAATATTTTTTGAAAATTATTTTGGTGAAAAATCTGTTGAATTTATCACTTTAGCTCAAAGCGGTTCTGCAAGAGTAAATTTTCTGGCTGAAAACCGCAACGCAAAATACATCATTACCTGTAACGACAATATTCAGGAAAACGAAAGTTTTCTCTATTATTCGAATGTATTTTCTGATTTACAACTCAATACTCCGGTCATTTATTATATTTCTGATGACCGAAAAATGTATATTCAGGAATATTTAGGTAAAAAGACACTCTCAGAAATTATTGCTGAAGAAGGATTGTCGGATAGGGTAAAACTATTGGTAAAAGAGACACTCAGAAAACTTTTTGAACTTCAGACAAAAACCGAAGGTAAAATAGATTTCAAAAAAACTTTCGAATATGAAAGTTACGACGAACTTCCCATTATCCATGATCTTTATTATTTCAAAAATTTTGTGGCTGATGTTCTGGAATTGGAATATCACAAATCTACCTTGCTGAAAGAGTTCAAAAAAATCGCTGACCTCATCGAAAATCTCGAACCGAAGGGAATCATGATCCGTGATTTTCAGGCTCGGAATATTATGGTAAATGATAACGATGAAGTTTCATTTATCGATTATCAGTCGGCAATGAAAGGTCCTCTGATGTACGATGTAATTTCTTTTCTGTTTCAGGCTAAAGCCAATTTCCCGGAAGATTTTAAAAATGAAATGCTTGAATTTTATATTCACCAGTTTGAAAATACAGAGATTCAAAATCAACTAAAAAATTCGGTGAAACCAGTTCAGATGATGAGATTTCTGCAGGTTTTGGGAGCTTATGGTTTCCGCGGACTGATTCAAAGGAAGCAACATTTTATTTCAAGCATCGAAAAAGGCATTCAGAATATTACAGATTTTGCTGAAAATTGGGAAGAAATCATGAACTTCCCTGAGCTGAAAAAAGTGATTGGGCAATTGAATTTGGAGAAAACAAAATTGAAAATTGAGGAAATATTAAACAATTAATTTTAAAACACACTTTGTCATTCCGTAGGAATCTCAACCCTTTAAATGGAATAAAAATATTTAGATTCCTACGGAATGACAAAACTGTGAAAATTTAAATATTCAAAAAAAGTAAATAAAAAACATGCTACACATAGACATCCACAGTTTTTCATATAAAAAAGGAGGAATTCCTAAAGATGAAACCGGAAACGGCGGCGGTTTCACATTCGACTGCCGTGGAATTTTAAATCCGGGAAGAGTGGAAGAATATAAAATCCAGACCGGAAACGACATCGGCGTGCAGGAATATCTGGAAACGAAAACCGATATGCCCAAGTTTTTAGAATTAATTAAAAGTCTAGTTTCTATTAATATTGATAATTATCTGGGAAGAGGCTTTGAGAACCTTCAGATCAATTTCGGTTGTACGGGTGGACAACACAGATCGGTATATTCGGCCATAAAAATTGCTCATTTTATTGAAGAAAAATATGGTGATAAAGTAGAAATCAGCCTTCATCACGATGAACAGCACCAACTTAATAATAAGCAATAAGTAATGTGTAATAAGTGATATTTTTAATATCGTTATTAATATTTATTCTCATGAATTACTCATTATCAATTACCCATTACCTATAATTATGAAGGCATTAATTTTTGCAGCCGGAAAAGGAACCCGTCTGAAACCTTTTACAGACCATCATCCTAAAGCTTTGGCCAAAGTAAACGGAATTCCGCTTTTAGAGAGGAATATCAATTATCTTAAAGCTTTCGGAATCACTGATTTCGTGATCAACATTCATCATTTTGGAGATCAGATTGTTCGTTTTTTGAAAGAAAACAATAACTTCGGCTGTAAGATTGAAATCTCCGATGAATCGAATGAACTTCTGGAAACCGGAGGCGGCCTGATTTTTGCTAAAGAATTCCTCAATCATGGAGAAGATTTCCTGATCATGAACGCTGATATTCTGACGAATATCAACATCAATGATTTTGTGAAATACCATAAAGAAATTAAAGATTTTGTTACCTTAGCGGTTTCAGACAGAGAAAGTTCGAGAAAACTGCTGTTTAATGATGATTTGGTTTTACGTGGATGGCTCAATGTACAAACCGGCGAACAGCGTCTTGCAGAATTCAACAAGGGATTCAGACCTCTTGCTTTTAGCGGAGTGCACTGCATCAATCCTGTGATTTTTGATAAGATTAAAAGAACGGGAAAATTTTCTGTGATGGAAGAATATCTGGATCTGATGCAGACCGAAAAAATTCATGGCTTTGTGCATGAAAGCATTTTGGTAGATGTAGGAAGACCGGAATCTGTGATTGAAGCAGAGAAATATTTTAAATAATTTAGGATGAGCATTGAAGGAATACGAGACGAAAGTATAGAAAATACAGAACCGGATATCAACGAAACAAAGCTGCATAACAGTTTAAGAGAAAAAACCTGGGACGAAACCATTACCAAAGATAGCTGGATGGTTTTCAAAGTAATGGCGGAATTTGTAGACGGCTACGAAAAGATGGCAAGAATAGGACCTTGTGTTTCTATTTTCGGTTCAGCAAGACTAAAGCCTGAAAGCAAATATTACCAGATGGCGGTAGAGATTGCCGAAAAAATTACTAAAATTGGTTTCGGAGTGATTACAGGAGGCGGTCCCGGAATTATGGAAGCCGGAAATAAAGGCGCTTTCAACGCTCAGGGAAAATCAATCGGATTAAATATCGACCTACCTTTTGAACAACACTTTAATCCTTACATCAATAAGATGTACTCATTGAATTTTGATTATTTCTTTGTAAGGAAGGTAATGTTCGTAAAATATTCGCAGGGCTTTATCGTGATGCCGGGTGGGTTTGGCACCCTAGATGAGTTTACAGAAGCGCTTACGCTAATTCAGACCAACAAAATAGGACGTTTTCCGATTGTTCTGGTTGGTACAGAATTCTGGAGTGGTTTACTCGACTGGTTTAAAGAAACTTTACTTCATGAAGGAATGATTTCTTCAGACGATCTTGATCTTTATCGTGTGGTAGATACCGCTGATGAAGCAGTTGCACACATTAAGGCTTTTTATGACAAATATTCTGTAAACGTTAATTTTTAATTGGCACTAAATTTGACCCAATCTATTTAGCAAAATGCTGTAAATTTATAAATTGAGATGAAAAAAATTTTATATGTATCGAGTATTTTTACATTTTTAATAATGATGAGCTTCACGGTTTTTGACTTCTTTTCTTCGATGACGAAGGTTGACTATGTCGACGGAAGCAAAACACTGAAGTTTACAACGAAGATGAATACCAGTCATATTTCTGATGCTATAAAGATCAACAGAAATACTGCCGGTTTTGAAGCTGAAGTAAAAAAATATGTAAATAGCAACTTTGACGTATTTGTAAATGCTTCTCCCAAGAATTTAACATTCACCGGAAGTCAGGTAAGCGGAGAAACAGTTTGGGTATATTTTGAAACAGGAGGTGTTTCTGACATCAACAGTCTAAAAATAAAGAACACGATACTTTTAAGCGCATTTCCTAAGCAGATTAATCTTGTGAATATTGCTTATAAAGGAAATCTGAAAACGATGAATTTTCAGCGCGGAAAAGAGGTAAATGAGGTTTCTTTCTAAAAGAATTTTAATTTAAATTATATAACCATTGCTTTTGCAGTGGTTTTTTTATTTTAATATCCGAATAGATTTAATTTTAATATTTTTAATTAAATGTAGCGCTCCTACGGAGCGCAATGTAAATGCATTCTTAATTTTTCTACACAGATATTGCTCCGATGGAGCAATTAAATAGATCTTGAACAAAAACATTATACTGATATACAATCAAAAATAACAAATTGTGCATTTACATTTCTACCAAACAAAAAGACGAACATTTCTGTCCGTCTTTTTTATTTTACAAGTATCAATTATTATTGACCTTTAATTTTGAAATCATCAACTTCCCATGTTGCCGCTGCAGAAGATGTTGAAGTATATTTAAATGCTATTCTTACATTTTTACCTAAGAACGCTGATAAGTCTACATTTCCTGAGCTTACCCAATCTCCAAATGCTGCTGTATTTGTATCAAGCGCAGCAGGTAAAGCAACCCAAGTTGTTGTAGCCGGGTTTCCAGTGTAATTTTCTGTAGCGTAAACCTGAAGAACTGATCCTGCATATCTCACGTCAGTTGTGAAGCTTACAGCAGCCTTTGTTTTTCCTGCTAAACTTACTGTTTTTGAGATCAGCCAATCTTCATTTGCTGCACTTCCCAATGGAGCACTCATTACTGCATAGTAATTGGTTCCGTTACCTTGGTTAGAAGTATTCCAAATCTGAGTACCTGCAACGTTTACGGTTGTCCAGTCTGTACCGAAACCACCTGCAGCAAAATCATCTTTGTATAATACAGGAAGTGGTGTGTAAACTGAACCATCACATCTTGGATCATCCAAATCTGCACCCAAAACATCAGTAATCCATAGCTGATAAGTACCATTAAAAATACTTAGAATACCATAAACATCTCCTTTTCCACCTTCGATTACCTGACCTGCAAAATCTGCGAAATTACTGGTTCTCAATATAACTTTGTTACCTGAACAGTCTTCTAAAGTTCTGTTGGTAACCGCTCCTGATGCGTACACTTTTTCTAAATCTCCAGCGATAAACTGAAGGTTTTTAATTTTAATCCATCTACCTACATCTGCAGCAGTAAATTGGTTAATCATTTTCTCAGTAGAAGTAACTGCAGTAATTGGTTTTTTAGAATCAAAGAAATATTTATAGACATCAGCTTCTGCAATTCTACCAACTGCTCCACTGAATGGAGTTCCCAACTGAATTTCGCCTGAAACAGCTCCTACATATAAGTTTTTAAGTTTTACATAAACTTCTTTACCTACAACAAATCTAGGATCGTTGAACATATCAGCTTTATCGATATTAATTCTGATACCTCCTGTTGCATCTTCAACATAGATATATTTGAAAAGGTTACCTGATTTATCGTTTGCCGTTACTTTAGCTTTAAGAACAAAATCACCTGTAATCAATGTAAGTGGACTTGTTGCCAATTGCTTAACTTCAGCAACTGTTTTCTGAGTTAATCCGTTATCACTGTACTCACAAGGGTTTGATGCAATACCGTCGATTCTCGGGAATTTAGTCATCTCAAGATCAGTAACCTTGTTGATGTACATTTGGTAAGTGCTATTGAATTTGCTGTAAATACCAACAAATTTACCGTTTCCTGAAGGAAGAATCTGATTGGCAAATGATGCATAACCACTGTTTCTTACAACTCTAGTTGTCGTTGTTGTATTATCTCTGATGATTCTGTCCACAGTAACACCATTGGGAGCAAAGTTTGTACATAAGATTCTGTTGTCGAATTCTGCATTATCCATCTGAATCAAACATCCGATATATTGATCGTTTGCAGAAACCATCTGTAAAGAAGTCATTTTCTTAGGAACAATATTTTCTCTGATCGAACATGATCTGAAAATTCTTGCCGGCACAAGTTTCTCAGGAATTCTTGATACGGAAGTTGCCGGTGTTTCAGTTCCGGTTTTTACGCCTAACTGAACAACTCCACCATAAGTTCCTAAAGCCAAACCGGCCAATTTAATATAGATCTTAGATCCCTGAGGATAGTTTGTATAATTACTTACCGCATCTACACTAATTACGAAACCTTGTGTAGGATTTTCAGCCTTATCTTGAATATAAATTGTCTTATAGATATTTCCCGTTTCATCAGTAGAAGAAACATATCCTTCAACAATATCAGTGGAATTGTCTGGAAAAACAAAAGCTGCAGTTGCAGTAGGAGCAAATTTAGCTCTCAGTTGAGTAAGCGTCATTGTAGCAGTAAGATCTGCACACTGATAACCATCAAGGTTTGGCTCATCATATTTATCATCATGCACACAACCTGTAATTACAAGTGCAGCAAAGATTGCGAAAATATATTTTAAAATTGAATTATATTTTTTCATTATTACTTTGTTTTAGAATCTTAAATAAACATTTGTAAAGAACGTAATTCCTCTGTCATACCAAAGTTTTGGTCCAAAATGAGGTGTTTCTCTTTGAGACTCCTCAAGAAGTTGCGGGAAATTAGCCGCTCTACCTTGTTCGAAACCACCCGTTACATAATTTCTATTATTCAGAATATTATTTACAGATACACTGATTCCCATTCTGTATTTGCCGATTAGGAATGATTTTCCGGCATTGGCATTTAACATGAACTGATCATCAAATTTAGTTTGCGCCGTCAATTGCTGAATCAACTCAGGACTTGCGCCTGCATATGTATCATTTGTTCCCGGATCTGTATACATTGAAGCTGTTTTATTTAATGCTGAAAAATCAAGATACTGATCCATTAAATAATTTGCAGATGCACCTACCCACCAATATTTAGGTGAATTGTATTTTAAACCAAATGAAAATGCTTTTTGTGGAGTTCCAGCTATTTTGTAATCTTTGATGTTTGCCTTACCATAGCTTCTGAAATCATTTAAATCATCAAATGAGTACACATCTGGACGGTTTGTATATTTATATTCACCAATACTTGCAACCCCTGTTGCGTTTAATGTTGGGGTAATTTTCACATCAAAACCAAGTTCTGCGCCTATATATCTCTTATCAACACCTGTCATCGCTTCATTAATTAAGGTATTCATAGACCCTGTTTGATCAGCTACTACGGCATAATATCTTGAAATTTCTGTAGAATTACTTACTGTAGTATAATAACCTGATAATCTTAATTTAAGAATCTGACCTCTCATGATATAGCTTAAATCATTAGAGTTGATAATTTGATTTTTAACTCCTGGAGTTAAATAATCTACAGCTCTAGGATTAATGTATAATTCATTTAAAGTCGGAGCTAAGCTAAAGAATGCCCCATTATAAACAATAAAGTTCTTACCATTGATTTTGTAAGTCACTTTCCCTTTTAGACCTGCATCTAAAGCATCATAGATTGCACTTTTGCCTTTAGAATTATTTTGTAAAATTAAAATACCGCTTTTGTAATCTCCTTCTCTCTGAGATTCAGAATAAGAACTGAAAATAGATGCTATGATATTAAATTTATTGAAATCTACCTCTGATGAAATATTTAATGAGTAATGATTTTTAGTTAGCTCATAAGAATATTGTGTTCTGTCACCAACTTTCACAGTAAAGTTAGGATCATCTACATTGTACTGTACATCATTGTTAAAAGCATTTCGGTTAAATGCAAAATCTGCACCTAATAAATCTTTTATCCTTCTAAAGTTATCAGACTTCAAATTCTGATAATTAAAGTTGATATTTAATTTCCAATTATCTTTTAGTCTTGTATCAAAGTGAGATGCAAAATTGAAAGTTTTATCTCTATTTACGTCCTCCACCAAAGTATAAACAGCTCTTTTTCCTTTTATTGTTTTTGGAGTTCCATCCGGATTTATACCAATTGTATAAGTTTCGACAGGAATGTTGTTATTTTGAGAATATAAACTCGTCCAGTCAATTTGAGACTTCTCTCTAAATTCATCAGCTGTTACAAGTCCATAACTTGGTAGATTCCTATAATAGGTTGGGTTCGGATCTTTTCCGCGGAACCAGTCTAATCTGCTTCTTGCATCGCTTCCGATTTGATAAGAAACCGTATTTGTCCAGTTTGAGTTTTTTCCGATTTTTAAATAATCAGTAAGCATAAACATCGGTTCAAATACTTTTCTGATTCTTGAATTTCTTTTCTCACCATCTTGCCATCCCCAATATGAATTGTAGTCTTTACCCATGATGTCGTAAACTTCCTGAGTATTCGGTGAATTTGAAGCTCTGTATGTGGGGGAACCGAAACCAGTAAAGTTAATAGAGTGTCTCTCGCTGAATTTTTTCTCAACCGATGCAAAATATGCATAAGCATCCTGATAAACTCCATCAATAATTGCCTGATCTCCCCATCTTCTGCTTCCTGAAACAGTAAACGCCCAACCATTTTTACTCATTCCGGAAGAATACGTTGCCATTGCTCTATGTAAATAGCTTCTGTTGGTGAATGAATACGCTAATGAAGTCTGTTTTCTGTAAGAAGATGCTCTTGTATTATAATAAACCACACCTCCCAAATTACCAAACGTATATTCTGAAGGAGTAATGTTATCTACATTTTCGTAAGGATATCTTGTCACGTCGTTCAAACCACCCCAGTTGCTGAAATCGATTCTTCCGTCATCATTTTTAGACATAGAAACCCCGTTGAATAAAACATCTTCAAAACGATTGTCTACCCCTCTCGGTCTGAACCAGTAAGCTCCCAATTCAAAAGCAGAAACATTTTGAAATGCATCTCTACCTGAACTCAAAAGCCCCACTGTAGGTTGCATTGCAGAACCTCCGTCTTCTGTATCGTTTGCAGAATCATCAATCACAACAACTCCGGCATCGCTTCCTAAACTGTTATTAAGAACAATCACACCTAAGTCTTTTCTTTTCTCATCAGCAGTTACATCAAACTCTACAATCTTAGATTCGAAGTTCGGTTTTGCAACGGTAATAAGATAATGTCCTGGCTTTAAATCTACAAACTGGAAGTAACCGATTTTGTCTGCAGTTACATCATCAACAGATTGTTCAAGATCAACCTCTGCTCTCTCTACAGGCTTACCATCCTGACCTTTAACATACGCATAAACAGTAGTTTGTGCATAGTAATAGGATGCAGGTAATAGTGTAAACAAAGAGATTAGGGATAGTTTTTTAATCATAATAAACTTATTTTTTACACCTTCTTTATTTAAGGGGCAACAAATTTAGGATTATTTTCATTAACTCAAACATTTTCTGCATTTTATTCTATTAAATATTCTTAACAAGTAAATGATATCCTAAAAAAACAGCTTCTTTATGATTGAAATCAAAAAACAGTTATTAAGATTAATTTAATATTTTATTGATGTAAATTGTGTAATTTTACCCCCTCAATTTTTTGAATATTACGATAACATGAAAAAATTCGCACTCATAATTGCAGTTTTCTGCTTTACACTTGGTTTTTCTCAGCAAAAACAGGTAAAAAGAGCGGCAGTAGCTTTTTTAAATGTAGAAAACCTTTGGGACACTATTGTTTCTGCAGATTATATTGACGGAACAGTACCGTTCTCAAATCCTAAATTCCATAGAAGTGTTCCGATTGATTCTCTTAAATATTTAGAAACTACTGAAGATTACAAAGGAGAATGGAGCAACGAACTTTTAGTAGGAAAAAAAGTTATCCGTCATCAGATTTTAGCAGATGATTTTACTGCAAACAGTAAAAAAAGATGGGGCACAAAATACTACAACCAGAAATTAGCGAACGAAGCAAAAGTAATTTCTGAGCTTGGCAGACAATATACGAATGATAATCCTGCAATCTGCGGTCTTATAGAAGTTGAAAACAGACAGGTAATTGAAGATCTTATAAAGCAGCCTGTTTTAGCAAAAAGCAATTATGGTATTGTACACTATAACTCTTATGATGCAAGAGGAATCGATATTGCTCTTATATATCAGAAAAACAGATTTGTTTTACAGAATTCTTACACCAAAGAAATCAAAGTATACAATGAAGATGGCAAAAGACAATATACAAGAGATATTTTGGTGGCAATTGGCCTTTTAGACGGAGAAAAAATTGCCGTGTTTATGAATCACTGGCCTTCAAGAAGTGGTGGTGAAGCAGCTTCCCAACCAAGAAGAAATGCAGCTGCAACGGTACTTAAAAACGAAATGGATAAATTATCAGCAGAAAATCCTGGTATAAAACTAATTTCAATGGGTGACTATAATGACGATCCTGTAAGCCCAAGTTTGAAAAAATATCTTGGCGCAGTAGAAAGCCCTGAAGATTTATCAGATAAAAAACCATACTATAATTTGATGTATAAACTGTATAAAGCAGGTGTTGCATCTTTAGCATATAGAGATGCACCTAATTTGTTTGATCAGATTATTGTTTCTCAAAATCTCTACTCAAAAGAAAAGCTTACACCTACTTATAGTATTTTTAAAGCAGAAATCTATGCGCCTTCTTATCTTGTAAATAAAGAAGGACAATGGAAAGGATACCCTCTTCGTTCTTGGGATGGCGACCGATTCACAGGAGGTTACAGCGATCACTTTCCCGGTGTTTCGGTTCTTCAGAAAGAATACATTAAAAAATAACAACAAAGGCACTCTATTGGAGTGCTTTTTTCGTATAAAACATTCATTATGAAAAATTTACTTATCATATTAATTTTAATCATTCTTCCTCTAAATTTATTGGCACAGAATAATTCAAAGAAACAAAAAGAAGAATCTGTAATGAAACCAGAGAAAAATGATGATGGCGAATGGGATCTGATCGTAATCGACACTCAGTTTGATTATTTTCTGAATGCTGTAGCACGACCAATCAGTCAATATTCCGAAGCTTATTTAAAAAGCAGGAACACAATGTTGGTTACCGAATGGAATTCTTATTTTACATCAGGAAGGTATAGAAATATCATTGAGTCTTCAATAGACTATGACCCGAGAGAGAATTATGGAATTAAATTCGAATACAAACTATATCAGGTTTTCGCTTATGTAAACTGGAAATACAAACTGAGAATGAACGGGTTGGGAGCAAGTGATAATTTCAGACAATAAAAAAGGTTCAGAAAATTTCTGAACCTTTTTATTTATCACAAGTGAAGATTATTTGTTGAATAATTCTTCTACTTTATCCCAGTTTACAACATCGAAGAACGCCGTTACATAATCAGGTCTTCTGTTTTGGTAGTTTAAATAATAAGCGTGTTCCCAAACATCCAATCCCAAAACCGGAGTTCCTTTTGTATCAGCAACAGGCATTAATGGGTTGTCCTGATTTGGAGTAGAAGTTACAGAAACCGATCCGTCTTCATTTTTTACCAACCAAGCCCATCCTGAACCGAATCTTGTTTTTGCAGCATCAGAAAAATCATTTTTGAATTTTTCGAAACCACCATAGTTGTCGATAGCCGTTTTTACACCTCCTACAGGCTCTTTGCTTCCACCAGGAGTTAAAATTTCCCAGAATAAAGTGTGGTTGAAGTGACCTCCACCATTATTTCTTACAGCGGGTTTTTCAACACCTGTTCTGCAGATTTCTTCAATCGACAATCCGTCAAGATCAGTTCCTTCGATTGCTTTATTTAAATTATCAACATATGCTTGGTGATGTTTTGAATGGTGAATCTCCATTGTTTTTGCATCAATTGTCGGCTCTAAAGCTTCGTAAGCATATCCTAATTTTGGTAATTCGAATGACATAAGTTTTATTTTTAATGTTATGACTCAAATTTAGCCAATATTCAAGCCAACTTCAAAAATTACGGATTATTTTAATAAATCTTTAACATTGATAATAACAAAAACTTCAGCAAAACATATTTATGATCGTTGTTTAGTTAAATTTAAATCAATTTAGAGTTAATATCATGTTTGAATTTATTTTTACTAATTATAATTTTAAACAAACAAAAAGCAGCCAAAATATGACTGCTTTGTATTTTATATCTGAAATCAATAAGATTATTTATTCATCGACATCAAAAACTCTTCGTTATTCAGAGTTCCTCTGATATTTTTGTTTACAAATTCCATTGCTTCAATAGGATTCATTTCAGAAAGATACTTTCTTAAAATCCACATTCTCTGCGCAGTAACTTCATCCATCAACAAATCATCACGACGGGTACTTGAAGAAACCAAGTCGATTGCAGGATAAATTCTTCTGTTGGCAATTTTTCTGTCCAATTGAAGCTCCATGTTTCCGGTACCTTTGAATTCTTCAAAAATTACTTCATCCATCTTAGAACCCGTGTCAATTAAAGCGGTTGCAATAATCGTTAAAGATCCGCCACCTTCAATTTTTCTGGCAGCACCGAAGAATCTTTTCGGTTTGTGAAGTGCATTGGCATCAACACCACCCGAAAGTACTTTTCCGGAAGCAGGAGTCACTGTATTGTAAGCTCTGGCTAATCTTGTAATAGAATCCAAAAGAATCACTACATCATGACCACACTCTACCATTCTCTGAGCTTTTGCCAAAACCAGATTTGCAACTTTCACGTGCTTATCGGCAGCTTCATCGAAAGTAGAGGCAATAACTTCTGCATTTACGCTTCTTTCCATGTCGGTAACTTCTTCCGGACGTTCGTCGATCAAAAGAACCATCATATAGACTTCAGGATGATTGGCTGCAATAGAATTGGCAATATCTTTCAGCAACATTGTTTTACCGGTCTTTGGTTGTGCAACAATCATCGCTCTTTGTCCTTTCCCGATAGGTGCAAATAAATCTACAATTCTCGTTGACATTGTAGAATTATCTCCTGATAAATTAAATTTCTCTTCAGGAAATAATGGAGTAAGATATTCAAAAGCAACACGATCTTTGATATAAGCTAAATCGCGGCCGTTCACCTCAGTTGGCTTTAATAATGAGAAATATTTTTCTCCTTCTTTCGGAAGTCTTACAATTCCTCTTACAGTATCACCTGTTTTTAATCCGAAATTTCGGATCTGAGCTGTAGAAACATACACGTCATCCGGTGAAGAAATATAACTAAAATCTGACGAACGTAAGAATCCGTAATTATCTGGTAATATTTCTAAAACACCTTCAATACTAACCAATCCGTCGAAACTGAATTCTTTTTTCTGTTCCTGCGGTTCTTCCTGTCTTTCAGATCTTTCAGCATGTTGCGGTCTGTTCTGATTTTGGTTAGGATTCTGGTTATTATTTTGATTTCGGTTTTGGTTTTGAGAATTTCCACTGTTTTGCTGTGGATGGTTTTGACCTTTCTGATTTTGTTGTGGTTGACCTTGCGGTCTTTTCGGTCTTTCTTCTTTTGCCTGAACTGGCTGAGAATCTGTATTCGTAGGAAGTTCAATTGTTCCTGTTGCTTCAATTTCGCTGGCTGCTGCAGGAGGTGAAATTCTTTTTCTTTTCTGTTTGTTGTTTGAAGGGGCAGGTTTTTCTTCGGTAGTTTCCTGAGTTGTTTCTGCTTTTACTTCTTCAATCGGAGCTTCTTCTGTTTTGGCAGGTTCCGGCTCCGCAGTTGGCTGATCTTCTTTCGTTTCGGTTTCAGCCTTTGGTTTGGTAGTTTTTTTAGGAGCAGATTTTTTAGCAACAGGCTTTGTCACCTTTTCAGCGGGCTTTTCATCCGCACTTGCAGCTGCTGTTACTTCTGTGGTATTGAAATAATCTTTTGTAACTTTAGGGTTGGATGCCTGAAAATCAAGAATAGCAAAAATCTTATCATTTTCATTGCTGTTTCTTGCAACCTTAACGCCCAAATCCTTTAAGATTTTAGTCAATTCCGTTACGGATTTTGACCTTAACGTTTCTATGTTAAACATATTTAATGTAAAAATGTAATTAGTTGTGAGTAAGAAAAGTAAGTCCGGTGACTTTTGTTTTCAAGTACATTGTATATTGCAAATCTACACTTATTTTTGAATTGTGCAAAATTTATGTTATTTTTGCTACTGAATTTAAAATTCTATGTTACAAAGGATACAGACTATATGGATTTTACTGTCTGTTTTAGCAGCAGTTTTCCTTTTTATTACAGGACAGGATGTGGAGGTTTTCGGAGGCATTCCGGTGATTCAAGCTACCTCAGTCGTTTTGGTTTTGGCAGGAGCATTCAGTCTGTTTAGCTTTAACAACAGAAAAAGACAAATCTTGCTGAATAATTTCAGCATTATTATAAACGCTTTGTTGATTGGTGTATTGGCGTACTGGTTACAAAACTTATCCGGAGGAATAGATTTTCCTGAGAAGGGTATTGAGCCGGTTTTCCCATTGATTGCGATAATCTGTTTGTTTTTGGCAAACATTTATATCAAAAAAGATGAGAGGCTCGTAAAATCTGTAGACAGACTTCGATAACCTTACAACGATTTTTTGAGTGAGAACAGCTTCTTTTTAGGAGCTGTTTTTTTATTCCCCACAGATTTTCACAGATGGCTTTGCGTAAAAATCTTTTTAAGTATTTGGATCAGTGACAATTTGGTCAAACAAATTAAATTGCCACGAATAACATTTAAAAAATCACAATAAATAATTCGTGCATTCGTGGCAATTTTTATTTTCAAGAATTCCCGCAAAATCTTTTGGAATTAAATATTTTAACGGTTCTGCAACATTTCACACAAACTTGCGACACATTCAATTAATAATTATTGAATAACCACAATCCTAATGACCTAAGGATTTAGTTTTCTTTGCTGAGTGAAACGCCTTTGCGAACCCATAAAACAGTTCGTAGTTAAAAAAAACTTTGTGAACTTTGCGTTAAAATAAGCACTGTGACCGATAGTCGATAATCAAAATATTAAATCAAAGAAATAATACAATTTAAATATGAAAAAGCTAATCTATCTTTCCCTATCACTTTTTACAGCTTCAGCTTTTGCACAGGATGTTTCCGAAGAAAGAGTAAAAACTGTGATTTCAACGTTGTCTTCAGACGAAATGAAAGGCCGCGAAATAGGAACTCCCGAAAACGATAAGGCAGCAGAATACATTGCACAGCTTTTCAAAGAAAACAATCTTGAATATTGCACAGGAAATTCTTACCTCGTTCCTTTTAATTACAAAGGAAAAACAGCTTACAATGTTTGTGGGATTAAAAAAGGAAATTCAGAGAAATTTTTAGGATTTTCAGGACACTTCGATCATATCGGAATGAGCAAAAAATCCGGAGACAACATTTACAACGGTGCAGATGACGACGCAAGCGGAATCACAACTTTGGTAGGAATTGCCGATTATTTTAAAAGTAAAACTCCTGAATTTTCTATGGTTTTCATGGCATTCAATGGGGAAGAAAAAGGAATGTTGGGTTCACAGGCTATTTCTGAAGATAAAAAATTAGACCCCATTTATAACAACCTTTCTGCTTTGTTTAATTTTGAAATGGTGGCTACAGAAGCAGAATTTGGCGAAAATACCGTTTTCATTACAGGTGACGAATTTTCAGATCTTGATGAACTGTTTAACCAAAATGCCGTAAACGGTTTAAAAATCCATCCTGATCCTTATGCGAAGCAGCAACTGTTTTACAGATCGGATAACGTAAGCTTTGTGAAGAAAAAAATTATTGCACATTCTATTTCTACTGCAGATATGAGCAAAATAAAGCATTATCATCATGCAAATGACGATATGAGCATCGTAAATTCCGAAAACATGACGCAGATTATCAACAATTTTGCCAAAACTTTAGAGAAATTGAACCCTGAAAATTTCAATCCTAAGTATAGTGATAAAGTAAAATTCAATTAAGAACGTCTTATCTTTAAATTTCCTTATTTTTGTAAGATTAATCTAAAATTTAATGAGTTATTATAAACGAGCGATAGACAACATACTTCCGTACAAAAAATCTATTGCGATTGGTATTTTCTTTAATATTCTTTATGCCCTGTTCAATATTATTGCCATGCTTTTTTTCATGCCTGTATTGAATATCCTTTTTGATAAAGAAGCAAAGAAAGTCAGTTCACAGCCGGTGTACGAAGGTATCACCAAAGCCGGATCATTTTTAAAAGATAGTTTTAATTATTACATTCAGCAACTGCAGATAGAAAAAGGTCCTGAATATATTCTTTTGATTACCTGCATCCTGTTTATCTCTATGTTTTTCCTGAGAAATATCTTCAGCTACTTTTCAGAGTTTTACCTTACATTTTCAAGAACAGGTGTTTCCAGGGATTTCAGAATTAAACTTCATGATAAAATTTTAGATTTACCGGTTTCGTTTTTTACGAATTCCAGAAAAGGAGACGTTTTTGCGAGAATCACCTCCGATGTTGGTGAAGTCGAGGGCAACATTCTCAACAGTTTAATCGACATTATACGTTCCCCGATTGTGATTATTATTACAATGGGCTATCTTTTATATTCCAACTTTGAGCTGACTATTTTCACCTTGATCGTTTTTCCGATTATGGGTACCATCATTTCAATGATCGGGAAAAGCCTTAAACGAGATACAGGAGAAGCACAAAACGAATTGGGAAAAATGTACTCTTTTGTAGATGAAACTTTAGTAGGCCTTAAAATTATTAAAATCTTTGACGCATCCCCTCAAATCAAGAAAAGGTTTGATGATGTTCTGAATAGAATAAGATTTCTTTCTTTACGTCTTTTTAAGAAGAAAGCTTTAGCTTCGCCTGTAAGTGAGCTTTTGGGAGCAGTCACCATCGGTATGATTGTATATTTCGGCGGAAGATTAGCGATTCAGGGGAAAGGTTTATCCGGAAGTGAGTTTATTACTTACATTGCCTTATTCTATACCATTTTACAACCCTTAAAAGCGCTTTCGTCTGCAATTTCGAATATTCAGAAAGGTGAAGTTTCAGCAAAAAGAATTTTTGAAATTCTAGATGCAGATTATCATATCAAGGAGATAGAAGGAGCAAAGGAAATCAACGGTTTCGACCATAATGTAGAGTTTAAAAACATCACTTTTGGGTATGAAGAAAGAGATGTCCTGAAAGACTTTTCACTTACGATTCCCAAAGGTAAAACTGTGGCATTAGTAGGACAAAGTGGTAGCGGAAAAAGTACAATTGCCAATCTTATCACCCGTTTTTATGATGTAGACCAGGGAGAAATTCTTGTAGACGGAGAAAATATTAAAAATATAAAACTATCCAACTACATAAAACTGTTTGGATTGGTTACCCAAGACAATATTTTGTTTAATGATTCCATCAGAAATAATATTTCGCTCGGAATACCGAATGCAACTTTAGAACAGGTTCAAAATGCCGCAAAAGTTGCCAATGCCCATGATTTCATTATGGATCTTCCCGATCAGTACGATACTAATATCGGTGAGGCCGGAGGAAAACTTTCAGGAGGTCAGAAGCAGAGAATTTCCATTGCAAGAGCCGTTCTTAAAAATCCGCCGATTATGATTTTAGATGAAGCAACTTCTGCTTTGGATACTGAATCAGAGAAATTCGTGCAGGAAGCTTTGGAAAAAATGATGGAAAACCGTACTTCACTTGTGATCGCACACCGACTTTCAACTATCCAGAAAGCAGATTGGATTGTGGTGATGGAAAAAGGGAAAATCGTTGAACAGGGAAGCCATCATGATTTGATTGCTCGCGGAGGAACTTACCGAAAACTGGTTGAACTTCAGAATTTTGACTAATATATTTTAAATCTAATTTAAAATGAATCCTATACAAGAGTACTTCTACAGAATCGATGAGCCTGAAAGAAGTACTCTTTTGTTTTTGAGAAAAAAGATCTTAGAATCGGATACCGAAAATATTACCGAAACTTTAAGTTTTGGGTTGCCCTTTTTTAAATTTAAAAAGAAAATGCTGTGTTACCTATATTACAGCAAGAAACACAAAAAACATTACATTAGTTTCTATCACGGCGACCGATTAGATCACCCTTTGCTCATCAGCGAAGGCAGAAAGAAGTTTAAAATCCTTTTAATTGACGAAAGTGAGGATTTGCCGGTTGATTTAATTTTAAATCTGATCACAGAGGTAAAACAGTACATCAAATAAAAAAGAGAAACCAAAATTGGCTTCTCTTCTTTTTATGGAAATGTTGAAAATTATTTCTTGATTATTTTATGTTTAAACTGCAGGCCTCCTTCCAAAGTAATATCAAGCAAATAGCCTCCTTTCGGATAAGCAGTAAGATCGACTCTCGAATCTTTTACTTCATTCAATCTTTTCCCATCCAAAGAATAAACGATAATATTTTTCACCTTTTTATCAGATTTAATATTTACAAAATCTGCAGTAGGATTCGGAAAAACAGAAACATCAACCGTCGAAAGATCTTTTACCGACAACATCTGATTCGTACTCTGCATATACATCGAAAGCACAATTCTACCATCCTGCCCCTGAAATACCGCAGTAGGAACTTCATATTTTATGGTATGATTTCCCGCTGCAAGTGAAGTAGATGTAAAGCTTCTGATAGGGACAGAATCTCCTGGACACCAGTTGTTCCACGATGTCCACCAAAGTGTGGTTTTTACAGTTGTTCCATAGATACCATTTCCCTGCGTATTGTACATTCTGTAAGGCTCACAAGATTTTCCTCCCGGAGTAAACGTTAAAACCTGTGCGTTATCCAAATAAACAAAATTTTGCCTTCTCACATATTCTTCACCGCCAGAATTAGCTCCATGCGGAGTTGAAACAATAAAAAACTTAGCATTATCTGTACTTTGATTTAGGCTAAAATTTACAAGTCTTACCGTTTCTCCCGGCTGATCCGTACTGTTGTAATTATTAAGCTCATTTGAATCTAAAAGAGGAAGCAGATTATTATAAGAATTTGTGATAGTTGGATCATTCGATGTAACAAAATCCAGCGTACCTTCGAAAACATCATTTCTTCCCGCACAACCTACAACTTGTGTATTTGCAGTATATGGAACACCAAAGACATCAAGCTCTACATAGATATCGTAAGTATTTCTAATGGCAGTGTTACTAAACACAGCGTATAGATTATCCAATTCATAAGTATAAGGAACAGAAGTCGGAGAAATATTTTTATTCATGAAAGGAGTAATATACCTTCCGATTTCGATTCTTTTTACTCCGGTGTCACTTAGCGTGTAAGTCAATTGATTTTTCGGAACCAGCGCAATATGTACCCCTCCAATTCTGTCATAATTATCACACAATGCACCAATCGTTACATTCATGGTAATTTTATTCTGAAATGAATTCAGTTCTGCATCCGTTAATTTTTTAGCATATCTGTAATTTGCCAACCGGATTGTATTGGCAGGAACGGGATTAGAAACATTTGCAGCATAACCGTCATAAAAAACAATTTGAGAAAATACATTGATTGTTGTTTGTGCAGCTGTTTTGCTTAAACCTGCCAAGATCATTAAAGGAAGTAGAATTTTTTTCATTTAAATATTAAATTGTCGATTTCAGGCAAAACTACGACTAATAAGAATAATAAAAAAGGTAAAAGTATTAAATGAGTATCAAAACATCAAAGAATTTAAATTTAAAGTAAATTTTTATTAAAGATAATCTATTACCTGCTTCAATCTGTCAACAATCAAAACAACAGATGTATATAGAGTTTTTACATTTTAATCATTAAAAAAGCCGTTCCTTCCGAAACAGCTCTTATGATATATTTTTTTTAAAGTATTAATCTCTCATTTTAGCAATAACATCAACACCCCCTTTCGTTTTATCACCAATTTTGCAGATAATTTCTGTATCCAAAGGAAGGAAGATATCCATTCTTGAACCGAATTTGATGAAACCAAACTCATGTCCTGCTTTGGCTGCATCGCCTTCATTACAATAGAAAACAATTCTTCTGGCAACATATCCTGCAATCTGTCTGAAAACCACTTTATGATGAGTTAAGCTTTCTACAGCAACCGTTGTTCTTTCATTCTCTGTAGAAGATTTTTCATGCCATGCAACCAAATATTTTCCCGGATGATATTTCTTGTAAATCACATTTCCGGAAACCGGATATCTACAGATGTGAACATTCAAGGGAGACATAAAGATAGAAACCTGAATGGCTTTTCCTTTGATAAATTCATCCTCCTCTACTTCTTTAATCATTACTACTTTTCCGTCAACCGGAGCGATCACATTCTCCACATGATCCTGAATATCACGATTTGGAACTCTGAAGAACCAGAATACCAAGCTGTAAATAACCAATAACGGGATAATGATCAGAAGCGACCACATTTCAAGGAAATAAATAGATACCGCTGCAATAATAGCAAAAAGTATTGTTGCAACCGTAATCGTTCCTTTCGATTCCTTATGTAATTTCATGAGTTTAAATAAATTTTTCTATAATAAAGTACAAATATACGACAGGAACGCAGATTAAAAAACTATCGAGCCTGTCTAATACGCCACCGTGCCCCGGAATGATGTTTCCGCTGTCTTTTACCCCGAAATTTCTTTTCAATTGACTTTCAACCAAATCCCCCAAAGGAGCAAATGCAGCAATCAGAAAACCGACAATCATCCAGTTTCCACGAAGCTGTGGTTGATATTGCTCAACGAAATAAGATAAAACCAAAGTTAAAACAACTCCTCCAATGTAACCTTCCCATGTTTTCTTAGGTGAAATTTTAGGAGCCATTTTATGCTTTCCTAAAAACTTTCCAACCAAATATGCAAAAGTATCGCTGCTCCAAATCAGTAAGAATAAGAAGATAACTTCCAGTGAAAATGTATTTTCGTAGGATGAATATTTAGGCAAACCTAATGCAAACGAAAATGGTAAAGCAACGTAGATTACTGTAAAAATAAGCTTTCCGCTGTCTAAATAAAGTTCGTTTGAAAATTTAAATAAAGTAACAACGGCAATCAACGTTAAAGAAAGCGCCAAGATTTCCCATAATCTGAAATCAAAATAAAATCCGTGTTGAAAATATCTTTTGGAGAATAAATAAAAAACAAAAACGACCAAGGGAAATACAACCCATTTTTCATAGCTGTCGCCAAACTTCATGATCTTCATGCATTCCCAGGTTCCAACCAATAAAAGCAGGCTGATTAAACCATAATAAAGATATTGCTGCTGAACAAGACCGGGAGAAACTGTATCTAAAAGCTGTGCCCCGAAAGGAGTTGTACAAAGAAAAATAACTGCCACATAAACAATCCCCGAAAGCGTTCTCTGAATAAGATTTTTGTCCAAAATTTATAGTTTAGAAATCGAGGCTAATCTTCCAGCAATAGCAAGAACAGCTTCGTATTATTGTTAGCAGCAGGATCCAGCTTAGAATGGTTTCCACTGATTGAAGTAAGATTTTTGATATTTCCGGTACGTTTTATCTTTCCCATTGCATCGTTCAGATTATTGACAATCTGAGAAACGTTTGCCATAATGATAATTTTCTCCGGAAGTCTTGAAGAGTGATAATGCAGAATATTATTGTGCGAAAGCATGATTCTTCCGTCATATGCAATAAGATATTCGCAGGTGATAAAGGCAGCATCATTGCGTGATTCTAATTCAGGAGTATAATTTGTTTTAACAACATTTAAAAATCCCTGCAAATCTTTATCACAACAAAACACAGAATTGATCCCTTCGATTTTCAAAATCTGATTTAAAGTCTGCAGCGCTTCTGCCTCATCTGCACAATAGTTGAAAAAGCCACCTGAATGCGTAAATAATTGTGCAAACTTATAATCGAGATCTGCATTTTTCAGCGAATCTCCAAGCTTTTCCAGACTTTGTTTTTCTTCTGGTTCGGGCTGGTTGGTAAGTTTGCTTACAATCTTTTTAAATAAACTCAACTTAGTATATTTTAGTCAACTTTATACAAAAATAGAAAATATAATTATAATTCGTCTAAGAATATAGTTTTAAATCACAAAAAACCCGACAAATAAATCTTTGTCGGGTTTTATATGAAAATGCTGATGCAAATTTAGATTTGTGTAGAACTTTCAGGAGCCTGAATTTCGTTGTCTTTAACATCTTCAGACGGCTGTTCTCCTATAACTTCTTTATCCGGAATTGTATTGGTTACCGGTTTTTCTGTCAACTCAGGATCCCAAGCTCTTTTCCCGAAGATTTCTTCAAGATCTTCACGGAAGATTACCTCTTTTTCTAACAGCTTACTTGCCAAAGCATCAAGCTTATCTTTATTATCAGTCAGGATCTGAATCGCTCTGTCGTATTGATTTTCGATAATACCTTTGATCTCAATATCAATTTTCTTAGCGGTTTCTTCGGAATAAGGTTTTCCGAATGAATATTCAGACTGGCCTGAGCTGTCATAGTAAGAAATATTACCAATATTCGGACTCAAACCATAGATTGTAACCATCGCCTGAGCTCTCTTCGTTACGCTTTCCAAATCAGAAAGTGCTCCTGTAGATATATTGTTGAAAATCACCTGTTCTGCTGCTCTACCTCCCAAAGTTGCACACATTTCGTCCAGCATCTGTTCAGTAGTTGTCAATTGTCTTTCTTCCGGAAGATACCAAGCCGCTCCTAAAGAACGTCCTCTCGGAACAATTGTTACTTTCAACAATGGCGAAGCGTGTTCTACCAACCATGAAATTGTTGCATGCCCTGCTTCGTGATAAGCTACTCTTCTCTTTTCAGAAGGCTTGATTGCTTTATTCTTCTTCTCAAGACCGCCAATAATTCTGTCTACAGCATCAAGGAAATCTTGTTTTGTTACCGATTCATGATTGTTTCTTGCCGCAATTAAAGCTGCTTCATTACAAACATTCGCAATATCTGCTCCACTGAAACCAGGTGTCTGTTTTGCCAAAAACTCTCTGTCTACCGTTCCGTCTAATTTGATTTTGTTTAAATGAACATCAAAAATCTGTCTTCTTTCATGAAGCTCCGGAAGGTCTACATAAATCGAACGGTCAAAACGACCCGCTCTCATCAAAGCTTTATCTAAAATATCTGCTCTGTTGGTTGCGGCCATTACAATCACGTTGGTATCGGTTCCGAAACCATCCATTTCTGTAAGAAGCTGGTTCAGGGTATTTTCTCTTTCGTCGTTTCCACCTGAGAAATTATTTTTACCTCTCGCTCTACCAATGGCGTCGATCTCATCAATAAAGATAATTGCAGGAGATTTAGCTTTAGCCTGAGCAAAAAGATCCCTCACTCTTGAAGCACCTACTCCAACAAACATTTCAACAAAATCTGAACCGGAAAGTGAGAAGAAAGGAACTTTCGCTTCACCTGCTACAGCTTTTGCCAACAAGGTTTTACCTGTTCCCGGAGGACCTACTAAAAGTACACCTTTAGGAATTTTACCTCCCAGTTTTGTATATTTTTCTGAGTTCTTCAAGAAATCTACAACTTCCTGAACTTCCTCTTTAGCACCTTCTAAACCAGCAACATCCTTAAATGTTGTCTGAATTCTTTCTTTTTCGTCAAAAAGTTTGGCTTTAGACTTACCAATTGAGAAAATCTGTCCTCCAGGACCGCCTCCACTTCCCATTTTTCTGAAAAGAATGAAGTAGAACAATCCTAAGATTGCAATCCAGATTAATGCCTGAATAAGAATACTCATCAAAGGACTTTCACCTTCCGCATAATCCTTAGTTGTTTTGATTGCAGGATTTTCAGCTTTTAGCGTTTCAAACTTTGCTAAGAACAACTGCAAATCACCATATTTCAGTGTAAAATCTGCTTTTGGAGTCATTCCCAGTGACGGAAACAGAGCCGGACTTTTATCTTGAGTTTTTACTGTTTCTGTTTTTGCATTTTGTGTTAAATAAACCTCAGCATTCTGCTTTTGCTTGTCTATTAGCACTTTCTGGATTTTCCCAGCCTGCATTTCTTTGAAAAAGCTGTCTTCATCAATAGATTTTGCCCCACTGTCACCTAAAGAAGTGGTGACAAAGAATAGCAAAAGAGCTATGATCATAATGGGGAAAAACCAGTTAAATCCTTTATTATTCATCTATTACTTTTAAAATTTATATTTCATTTTCTATTTTGGTAATTTTTGCATCTCCCCAAAGTTCTTCGATATCGTAATATTCACGAGTCTGTTTCTGGAAAATATGCACCACCACCGAAACGTAATCTACCAAAACCCACATTGCGTTTTCGGTACCTTCTACGTGCCAAGGTCTTTCTTTTAGTTCGTTTCTCACTTTTTTCTCTACACTTCCTGCCAATGCATTTACCTGTGTATTAGAATTTCCGCTACATATTACGAAAGTTTCTGCCACAGAATTTTCAATTTTAGAAAGATCGAAGATCATAATATCTTCTCCCTTTACATCCTGTATGGCTTCAACGATTTTATCTAATAATTCTTGTTTTTCTGCTGTTTTATTCATTAAAAAATACTATAATCTGCAAATTTATTGTTTTTCTTTTACTTTAGCCTTACTTTTAGCCTTTTAAAGTCTTAAAGTTTTCTTAAATGAGTGAGCTGTTTTACCGCACCGAGTGTTCTTCTACTAATGACGAAATACCTCAGCTTTTACTTTATCCGCAGTCAAATTTTGTAGGTTTGTATACTTTTAACCAGACAAAAGGAAAAGGGCAGTACGGAAACACCTGGAAATCAGCTATCGGGCAAAATTTAGCTTACACATTGGCTGTAAAAACAGAGTCGGTTACTCATTCCGATTTTATGTTCAATTATTATACCGCAATCGCAGTACAAAGCTATCTTGCCAATTTGACTGAAAAGATAGTGAAAATAAAATGGCCGAATGATATAATTCTGAAAAATAAAAAGGTCGTCGGAATCCTGATCGAAAAAAAGAGAATCAACAACGAAAACTATTTCATCATCGGAATCGGAATTAATATTCTCCAGGAAAAATTTGATGAAATAAATAATGCAGGATCACTTCTAACCCAAACGGGAAATCGATTTGAACTCAAAAAATTCACGGAAGAATTTCATGATTATTTAATTGAGAAACTCAATAATATTCCGGCTGAAAAGGATATTTTAGACCAATTTAATTTAAATTTATTCAGAAAAGATGAAATCTCTGTTTTTGAACTGGAAAATTCAAGACAAAATGGCATCATTAAAAATGCTGACGAAAACGGCAGACTTTGGATCGATCTGGAAAAATCAGGTCTAAAATCTTTTTATCACAAAGAAATAAAACTCCTTTACTGATTGGCTCGTTTTAAGTATAAAAATAAGGTAATCGGTAAAAACACAATATTGGGAAGCCACATAGCGAGCGCAGGTGGCAAAACTTTATTTTCTGATACAACCTTTAGGGCTTCGAATGAAAATACAAAAACAAAGGCTAAGGAAATACCAATTGCAAGGTTGATCCCCAATCCGCCTCTTTTCTTCTGAGACGAAAGCGAAAGCGCTAAAAAGGTTAAAATTATAATAGAAACCGGCATTGAAGTACGTTGATGAAACTCATTGAGGTGAGAATTCAGGTTACTGTTCCCTTTATCTTTTTCGCGTTCTATGAATTTAATCAGCTCCGGCGTTGTTTTATTTTGTCCTAAAAGTTCGTTTGGGAAAAGTTCTTCAGGATCTTGTCCGTAATCTTTTTTCAGTTCAAAACCTTGCCCGAGTTTTTCAGAGTCGTCTTTATTAATTGTTTTTTCGAGATAGCTATTCAGCATAAAGCTTTTTTTAGCCTGTTGCCAATACACGTCTGTGGATTTCAGCTCATAAACAAGCTTTCGGTTCTTATCAAATTTTTGATACAGGAAACCATAGCCTCTTTTTTCCTGCTTATTCCAGGAATTGATGAAAATATATTCTGTTTTACTCAATTGCGCCGCAACAGGAGCCGTTCCTAAAATTTTCTCTTTATTGGTGGCATTATAAGTATATGCTTCTAGCTGGTTTTTCTTAATATTAGCCCACGGTAAAACAAAATGATTGACTACCAAAGAAATAACCGCAATAAAAAGAGAAGTCAAAAAATAAGGTCTCGCAAACCTGTGAAAGCTTGCTCCACTGCTTATAATGGCGACAATTTCGGTATTATTTGCCATTCTCGAGGTGAAATAAATTACCGATATGAAAACAAGAATCGACAAAAATGTCACCACAAGATTGATAATCCAAAATGGGTAAAAATGAACTAAGAAATAATTCAGATCTAATTTCGGATCGATTGCCGTAGCTCTCTCGATACGCGGAATTTTCTGCTGAACATCAATAACCAAAACCACAATAGACAGCAATATCAACATGAAACTAAAAGTTCCAAGGTATTTTTTTACGATATATCCGTCTACTATTTTAAGCATTTTGTCTTAAATATTTTTTACAGTCTTTGTCTTAGTACAGGTACAACAGATTCTTTCCACTGATAGAAATCTCCCGCTAAGATATGTTCTCTCGCCACTTTTACCAAATCTAAGTAAAATGCAAGATTATGGATTGATGCAATTTGTTTTGCCAAATATTCTTTAGATACAAATAAATGACGCAGATACGCTTTTGAATATTCATGATCAACAAAACTTGTCCCAAATTCGTCCAACGGAGAAAAATCTTTCTTCCATTTTTCATTTTTCATATTCATCACGCCTTGCCAAGTGAAAAGCATTGCATTTCTCGCATTTCTCGTCGGCATTACACAATCCATCATATCGATTCCGAGACCGATAGATTCTAAAATATTCCACGGAGTTCCCACTCCCATCAAATATCTCGGTTTATCTTTTGGTAAAATATCGGTGACCTCATCGGTAATTCTGTACATTTCTTCTTCAGGCTCACCTACAGAAAGCCCGCCTATTGCATTTCCTTCAGCTCCTGCTTCAGCAATAACTTCAGCCGAAATTTTTCTTAAATCTGAATAAGTAGAACCTTGAACGATTGGGAAAAATCTTTGCTTATGACCATATAATTCAGGGTTTTCTGCATTCCAGTCGATGCATCTTTTTAACCAGCGATGCGTCATTTCCATTGAAAGTTTCACCTGATTGTAATCGCAAGGATATGCAACACATTCATCAAAAGCCATAAAAATATCGGCTCCGATCTGTCGTTGAATCTCCATAGACTTCTCCGGAGTAAATAAATGATAGCTTCCGTCGATGTGAGATTTGAATTTCACTCCTTCTTCAGACATTTTTCTGCTACCTGACAGCGAAAACACTTGAAAACCTCCTGAATCGGTAAGAATCGGAAGATCCCAATTCATAAATTTATGTAAGCCTCCTGCTGCTTCCATCACTTCCATTCCCGGACGAAGATAAAGATGATAGGTATTTCCCAAAATGATCTGAGCTTTAATATCATCTTTTATTTCTCTCTGGTGAACGGTTTTCACACTTGCAACAGTTCCTACAGGCATAAATATCGGTGTCTGAACCGTTCCGTGATCGGTGGATAAAACTCCCGCTCTGGCTTTTCCTTCTGAGGTTTTTTCTATATTAAAAAAATTCATTCTTTTACATTTTAGCTTCCTTTAGGATCGAGAAGCATTACTTCATTATCGTCTTTCAAGTTTGGGTAATTCTGTCGTTTTAATTTCGGTATTACCTTTTATTTTCTTTTCAGACTTCGGGTCTTTTTCTATAATAATTTTCTGAGCATCATTCACAATCCCCTCCATTTTCTGTTTCACGATATAATATCGGTAACTTACTATAAAATCGTCGGTTTTTACGTTGTGAGTTTTCAGAATAAATCTTGTTCCGCTTTCTAAATTTGTTCCCGGATATAAATTAATAACCTGATCATTAATCGCCATATCGGCAATAATTTCCGACATTTTGGTCTTATCGATCAGATTTTTTGGTTTGTCTACATATTCGCTGCAGGAAACAAAAAACAAAAAGATCAAAAAACAAATCAGCTTTTTCATAACCTGTTGATCATTGATTTCCATTTTAAATTTAAAACTCCAAACACTGCTTCATGAATAATTCCGCCGTTCATTTTACTTTCACCTAAAATTCTGTTGGTAAAAATAATAGGAACTTCTACAATTTTGAAGCCTTTCCTGAAAGTTCTGAATTTCATCTCAATCTGGAAACCGTATCCTTTTAATTTAACATTCTCTAAACCTATTTCTTCTAAAACTCTTCTCGAAAAACATACAAAACCTGCAGTTGTATCGTGAATAGGAAGTCCCAAAATAAATCTTACATATTTTGAAGCAAAATAGGAGAGCAAAACTCTTCCCATTGGCCAGTTCACCACGTTTACCCCTTTAGAATAACGTGAACCTACTGCCATGTCTGCATTTTTGCAGGCTTCGAAAAGTTTGGGCAAATCTTTTGGATCATGTGAAAAATCGGCATCCATCTCAAAAATGTAATCATAATTGTTTTGAAGTGCCCATTTAAAACCATGAATATATGCCTTTCCTAAACCGTCTTTAATGTGTCTTATGGAAATATGAAGATTGTGAGAAAACTTTTTCTGAAGTTCTTTTACGATGTCGGCTGTTTTGTCTGGCGAAGAATCGTCTACCACCAGAATGTGAAACTCTTCTTCCAATGCAAAAACAGCGGAAATTATAGCTTCTATATTTTCCTTTTCGTTATAGGTCGGAATTATGACGAGTTTTTTCATTTCAGTTTGCAAAGATAGTTTATTTAAGTTTTTTATTTTATACAAAATAATCTATAATTTTGCAAAAAATTTCCTTTGCCATTATTACAATCTTTCAAAAACGAAGTAAGAATACCTGAAAATAATGATTGGGTAGTTTTTATCCTTATAGGATGTCTTTTTTTATACATCTTTATGATGAATATCGTGGAGCGCGAGGCCAATCTAAAAGATTTTCTTCTTCAAAAATATTATGATGCAAGTAATAATCTTCCGAGCTGGATCATTACTTCTGTGGTTACTATTTTAAGCTTAAGTGTTTTGGTCTCCCAATATGTTCCGATCATCCCGAAATATATTGCCGAATTTCAGCCTTTCGGATATCAACTGAATAAAATCGGCTATACTATAGTTATTATTTCGCTTTTTTATTTTGTAAGAACAGCTTTAGGATTTTTATTTTTCCAATCGATAGGTGACGGAAAAAAATGGAGTATTTTTTATTTTACCTCTACCAAATTTCACTTCATCCTTTCAGTTTTACTCATTATTTTGTGTGTAACCCACTACTATTTTCCGATAGACAGAAATAGTGCATTTATTTATTATTTGTGTTTTTTCTGTTTTGTCTTCATTTTCAAGGTATTTTTCTATTTGTTTCACAGAAACAACATCTTACCACAAAAATGGTATTATAAATTTTTGTATATTTGCACCCTCCAAATTGCACCGCTGATGATGCTTTGGAAGTTATTATTTATTTAATAAAAGTACATGATGAGAATAAAGTCAATATTGGTTTCTCAACCAGCACCTAGTGAGTCTTCTCCATATTTGGAAATTGCGAAGAAGGAAAAAATAAAGATTGACTTCCGCCCTTTTATCCACGTCGAAGGAGTAGACAACAAAGAACTTAGAACACAAAAGATAGATCTCACACAATATACAGGTATAATTTTTACCAGTAAAAATGCGATTGATCATTACTTCAGACTTGCTGAAGAACTGAGGTTTTCTGTACCAGACACAATGAGATACATTTGTCAGTCTGAGGCAATTGCCAACTATCTTCAGAAGCATATTGTGTATAGAAAAAGAAAGATCAGCTTCGGCGAAAAAAACTTCGCAGATCTTTTGCCGCTTTTCAAGAAATTTCCTTCCGAAAAATACTTGCTACCTTCTTCAGATGTTTTGAGTCCGGATATCCCGAAAACTCTGGATGCAGCAAATATCGAATGGACGAGAGCAATCATGTACAGAACGGTTTGCAGTGATCTGACAGACATCAACATCAAAGATTATGATATGTTGATTTTCTTCAGTCCGCAAGGAATTAAATCGTTACAGCAAAACTTCCCCGACTTCAAACAGGAAGAAACTAAAATCGGAGTTTTTGGCCCTACAACTTCCGCAGCAGCAGAAGACGCAGGCTTAAAAGTAGATTTAATGGCACCAACAAAAGAAACCCCTTCAATGACTATGGCATTGGAAAAATATATCAAAGCTCTTCATAAATAGACTTTAAGTATATCTATAAAAATAGCCGTCTTTTCATTAATAAGAAAAGATGGTTTTTTTTTAATTAAATTTGAACAAGAATTAACATTAGATGGAAGCTCCCAAGGCAAAAAAAATAGAAAAAACACTCGAAATTCACGGCGACAGAAGGACAGACAATTATTTCTGGATGAATGAAAGAGAAAATCCCGAAGTAATAAAATATCTTGAAGAAGAAAATGCGTACAGCGAATTTGTGATGAAAGACACAGAGCAGCTTCAGGAAGAACTTTTCGAGGAGATGAAGGCCAGATATAAAAAAGATGACGAGTCTTTGCCTTATTTTTTCAACGAATTCTGGTACTATGTACGTTACGAAGAAGCAAAAGAATATCCCATTTTCTGCAGAAAGTATAAAACTCTTGAAAGTAAAGAAGAAATTGTTCTTGATGTAAACATTCTTGCAGAAGGAGAAGATTTTTTTGAGGTGGCGAATGTTGCAGTAAGCCCTAATAACGAATTAGCTTCTTTCTCTTCTGATAACGTAGGAAGAAGAATTTATAATTTAAATTTTAAAAATTTAAAAACAGGAGAAATTCTTCAAGACAAAATTGAAAATACAACCGGAAAAGCAGTTTGGGCAAACGATAACGAACATATTTTCTACATCAGAAAAGACGAAAGTCTCCGCGCTTACAAGGTTTACAGACACAAACTCGGAACTGAAACTTCAGAAGATATTCTAATTTTCCATGAGAAAGACGAAACATTTGACGTGAATGTTTTCAAAACGAAATCGATGGAATATATTTTCATGGCGAGTTCTAGCACCATTTCAGACGAGCATCATTTTATCCCTGCAGATAATGTTTTTGCAGAATGGAAAGTGATTCAGCCAAGAATTGATGATCTGGAATATTCGGTAGAACATTATGAAGATGAATTTTACATCATTACCAATGCAGACGACGCTACCAATTTCAAAATTGTAAAAACAAAAATTGAGAATTGCGGAATGGAAAACTGGGTAGATGTAATTCCGCACCGAGAAAAAGTGTTACTGGAAGGTTTCGAAATTTTCAGAAACTATCTGGTTCTTGAAGAAAGAGAAGAAGGTTTGCTCCAGATAAAAATCATTGACGAAAAAACGCAGGAATCTTATTATTTACCTTTTTCGGATCCTACTTACACGGCTTATATCGGTGTAAATCTTGAATTTGACACAGAAGTTCTGCGTTATGGTTATACCTCTTTGACACAGCCTAGCTCGACCTACGAGTATAATATGAAAGAAAAAACCACCACTCTCCTGAAACAACAGGAAGTTTTGGGTGGGAAATTCTTTGTTGAAAATTATATTTCTGAAAGAATCTGGGCAGATTCGAGAGATGGGGAAGCAAAAATTCCTATTTCTCTGGTTTATCATAAAGACACCAAAAAATCTGCGGAAACCCCGGTTCTTTTGTATGGCTACGGAAGTTACGGACACACTGTTGATGCGAGTTTTTCGAATGTGAGATTGTCGATTCTCGACAGAGGATTTATTTATGCAATTGCTCACATTCGTGGCGGAGAATATTTGGGAAGAGAATGGTATGAAGAAGGAAAAATGCTGTTCAAGAAAAATACATTCTACGATTTTATAGATGCCGGAAAACATTTGATTAAAGAAAATTTCACCTCTTCAAAACATTTATATGCAATGGGTGGAAGTGCAGGAGGATTATTGGTTGGAGCTGTAATGAATTACGAACCTACTCTATTCAACGGAATTGTAGCACAAGTTCCTTTTGTAGATGTAGTTTCTACAATGTTGGACGAAACAATTCCTTTGACAACCGGAGAATATGACGAATGGGGAAATCCGAATGATGAAGAATATTACCATTACATGAAAGAGTACTCACCGTATGACAATGTTGAAGCAAAAGAATATCCTAATATTCTGATCACAACAGGATTTCACGATTCTCAGGTGCAATATTGGGAACCGGCAAAATGGACGGCAAAATTGAGAGAATTAAAAACAGATAATAATATTTTAATTTTCAAAACCGATATGAGTTCCGGACACGGCGGCGCAAGCGGAAGATTTGAATCTTTAAAAGAAGATGCTTTGGAATTTGCGTTTTTACTTAAACTTGAAAAATAATGTGTTGGATGCTAGGTGCAGGAAGCTTGATTTAAATTTCAATTTATTTCGTCCATCACCCAACATCCATCATCCAACAAAAAAAGAAATGATTAACGAAACAGAATATTGGCAAAAAGTAGAACAATTTTTCATTGAAAATTTTGACACTGAAAAAAATGCACCGATAGAAACCTATTTGTTTCTTATTGGTCTTCAGGAATTAGGAAGCGGGAAACAGAAATACACAAAGGATGATAAAGTAAACCTGATTCACATTGCAGTGTGCAGACTGTTAGAACCTTTTGGATATTATAAATTTTCGCATTATGATGATGACGGATATCCCCATTTTGATCAGCTGGAAGAACTTCCCGAGCTAAGACCCAATGAACAGCAAATTCTGATGAAAAAAGCAATCATTCAGTATTTTCAGGATGAAGAGCTAATTTGAGAATTAGATAATTTGAAAATTCATCAATTATAAAAAAATGGAGAGTACATTTACTTTCCATTTTTCTTTATACTTTTTGCAATTTAACTTTCAAATTAGCATACTCTCAAATTTTCAAATTACTAAAAATTTCTTCCAGTTGGTTCAAACCCATTTTAAAACCTTCTTCAAAACCCATCTCCAACTGTTTTTTCATATCTTCTTCTGACTGAAAATGCATATTGACAGAAACTTTCGTTCCTTCTTCTACTCCTGTAAAACCAATAAGCCATTGGGTTTGCGGAAAATTTTTATCGATATTCCCGTTTTCATCGCAGAAAGCATCAATCCCATCAAAACTTCTGTGCTCATTGATTTCTCCGTATTTTACAAGAGAAAAAACTTTCTCACCTTCCGGTCCGTTCATTGAATAAAGCCAGACTCCGCCTTCTTCAAAATTCAGATTTTCAGTCTCACATTTCCAGGGTTTTGGAGCCCACCACAGGTCTAAAAGTTCTGGTTTTGTAAAATAATTCCACACTTTGGATACATCAGCATTATAAATTTTCATTACATAGATGCTTTTCGATTCGAAATCCTGATTAAATACAATTTTTGAGTTCATAACAAATGGTTTTTAGTTAATAAATATCGTAGTTTCATTAAGAAAAGTGGTCACAGTTTATAATAAAATGTTAAAAAGACTATTTTTAAGAAAAAATATACAATATTTTGGCGTGTTTTTTGTTTACCAAATCTTAAAATGTTTAATTTTAACACTCACAATTTTAATTTTCTTATTCAATGAACAACAAATTCATCCCGATAATCTCGGTCTTTATGACAATTTCGCTTATTGTCTTTGTCACACTGCAGTTTTATTGGCTTAAAAATTATTACGTTGCATTGGAACAGGAATTTTCCAACAAAGTTTATTCCGCTTTGGAAAATACTTCAAAAAACATTGCTGAAATTGAAGTAGATAAACTTTTTAATGAAAATTACGCAAATTTAAGAGATAATGTAAAAGCAAATAAAGATAAGCCATCTCTTACAACAATTCAGCAGACTCAGGATTCCGGAACTCAGAAATCTATCGTTTATTATCGAAATATTATTGAGACAACCCAGCTTCCCATTTCAAAAAGAGGCGATTCTCTTCTTTTAACGAAAATGTACACTGATGATGCAGCATACAAAATTAAAAGAGATACTTCTCAACGTGAACTTTTAACGACAGAAATCAATCAGGATATTGAAAGTGGTGATTATAATTTTAAAGAATTCCTAAAGGTAAATGGAAATAACTTACCCTTAACTAAGCGAGTTGATCCTACAGTTCTTGATTCTGTGATTACCAAAGAACTCAGAATGAAAGGCATTACTGCAGAATTCGGATATGGAATAACAGACAAAAACAATAAGCTGACGAACATTGTCAATAAGGTTTTCAAGGAGAAAAAAGACACCAATTCTTATTCTTATCCTTTATTCACAGACACAAAAGACCGTACTTTATATACGCTCGCTTTAGTTTTTCCTAAAAAAGAATATTCTTTAGCGATGAACAACTGGCCGATGCTTTTAGGAACATTTCTTTCATTGTTGACGATTTTGGGAATTTACATCATTTCCATTAATTATATGATGAGGCAGAAAAAACTGGCGGAAGTGAAAACTGATTTCATCAACAATATGTCACATGAGTTCAAAACACCTTTAGCAACCATTTCGGTAGCTACAGATTCTTTGGCAAATGATAAAATTGCGACCAATCCTGATAAGGTTAAATATTATTCAAACCTCATCAAACAGGAAAACTTGAGGATGAAAAAACAGGTTGAGAATGTTCTTAATATGTCTAAACTTGAACGAAATGAGGTAGAACTCTTCCTTAAAGAAACCAATGTGAGGGAATTAATTAAAAAGACAACAGAATCTTTCAACCTTATCATTCAGCAGCGAAACGGAATATTGACGGAGGAGTTCAATGCAACCCATTATATTTTTAAGATTGATGAATTCCATATTTCAAATATGCTTGTCAACCTTCTGGATAATGCCAATAAATATTCTCCGGAAACACCGGAAATCAGCATTAAGACCAAAAATGAAGGAAACTGGTACGTATTGGAGATTGCAGATAAAGGAATGGGAATGGAAACCCAGAACAAAACCAAGATTTTTGAAAAATTCTTCCGGGAAGAAACCGGGAATATTCACAATGTGAAAGGACAAGGCTTGGGGCTTTCTTACGTTAAGAAAATTGTAGAACTTCACAAAGGACAGATTATTGTAGAATCGCAAAAAGATCAGGGAAGCAAATTCATTATCAAGCTTCCGATGGCATAAAATTTTAAGCAAATAATAAATATAAAACATATGAGCAACAGAATATTATTAGTAGAAGATGATCAGAGTTTCGGTGCAGTACTGAAAGATTATCTTACCATAAACAACTTTGAAGTTACGCTTGCGGTAGACGGAGAACAGGGTTTGAAAGAATTTACAGAAAACGAATTCGACATCTGTATTTTCGATGTCATGATGCCGAAAAAAGACGGATTTTCATTGGCAGAAGACGTGAAAAAAATCGATAAAAACACACCGATTATTTTCCTTACGGCAAGAAATATGAGAGAAGACATCCTGAAAGGTTATCAGTTGGGAGCAGACGATTATATTACAAAACCGTTTGATACAGAATTACTTTTATACAAAATCAAGGCAATTCTTCAGAGAAGCTCTACTTTAGAAAATGAGGAGCAGGAGCAATTCAAAATCAGCAATATTTTCTTCGATTCTATGTTGAGACAGTTGAGAGTAGGTGATAATGAATACAAACTTTCGCCAAAAGAAAATGAACTTTTAAAATTGCTTTGTCTTCACAGAAATGATTTTATGCCTAGAGATTTAGCATTGAGAAAAATCTGGAAAAAAGAAAACTATTTTACTGCAAGAAGTATGGATGTTTACATTGCAAAACTTAGAAAACTTCTTAAAGATGATGAAGGATTAGAGATCATCAATGTTCACGGTGAAGGTTTCAGACTTTTAGTGAAAAACTAAAAAGAATATTATACATTCAAACAAAATTCAAAAATTAGCAAAACAATACAAAATGTTTTGCTAATTTTGTTTTTTATGAAGAAAATTAATATGAAAAATTTACTTTTAGGACTTCTTGCAACTTCACTTGTTGCTGTTTCATGTAAAAGAGACGAAAAACCAACATATTTAAAAGACGATGCTGGAACTCAGCCTAACGTTGCGATCAACACTCCCAAAGCTTCATTAATTGATCAGGCAGGAATAACATCAAACGTTCAGGCAGGATCTACGATGGTTACCTCATCGGGAATGAATCCGCCTCACGGACAACCTGGCCACCGATGTGATATTCCTGTAGGGCAACCTTTGAATGGAGCTCCTGCTCCTGCAAACACACAAAACATTCAGGTAAACGGAAATGCTCCGATCCAGATCGATCCAAATTCTATGAGTCCCGGAACAGTAACCACAACAAGCACTGCAACTCCTCAAAAAACAGCTCCCGGAATGAATCCTCCACACGGACAGCCGGGTCACAGATGCGATATTCCTGTCGGACAGCCTTTAAATAGCAAACCTGCAGCACAACCTACCCCTCAAAATGTTCAGGTACAAGCGCCACAACCGACTCCTACTCCGCAACCAGCAGTGGCCAATACTGGTCCGAAGCCAAAGCTTAATCCTGCTCATGGTGAACCTTGGCATGATTGTGCTAAACAAGTTGGAGCTCCACTTTAAATATTTTTTGTAAATTTGCCTCGTGAAGCCAATACAAATTTTAGTCATTATCTTTTGTCTGGGAATTTTTCTGATTCCTAAGGATAATTTCTATGCCCAGGCTTCACAGGAAAATTGCTGCAAAACAGAATCAAATATCAATTCATGCTGTGAAAAAGATCATAGCGATCACAATTCTAAAGACAGCAAAACAGACCACAAATCATGCAATGACGACTGTTGCTCGTTCTGTATGACCTGCCATACTTTTGTTGAAAATCATTTTGCAAAAGACAACTTTTGGCAAATTTCCTCTTTCGAAAATATTCTAAAAATACAGGTTCAGTACTCTGATCCTTACATTTCAGACGGTTTAAAAGAAATCTGGCAACCGCCAAAACTAGGTTAATTAAACAAAATGCAGCAATGTATAAGTTGAACAATCTACCATTGGTTGTTAAACTTTTACATGATTAGCTTGTTACTTTAAATTCAATTAATCTAAATTTTTAAACAAAATGAAATTATATATTACCAAGATTATTCTTGGAACATTATTCCTGTTAAATACATTTATATCTGCTCAAACCCTTTCCAAAAATCAGTTTCAGGTAAAAGGAAACTGCGAGATGTGTAAAGACAGAATAGAAACTGCGGCCAAAAATGCAGGCGCGAAATCAGCAAACTATTCTATTGATTCCCAAACTCTGACTATAGAAACTGTCGATGATAAATCAGCAGATATTATTCTTAAAAAAGTAGCGGAAGCGGGGCATGACAATGAAAAGTTCAAAGCATCAGACGAAACGTACGAGAAACTTCCCGGATGTTGTCATTATGAAAGAGATTCTAAAACGGTCTCAACAATTGAAAATCATGACCAACATCAAAAAAATGAGAATGAATTTTACGTAAAAGGAAACTGCGGTTCTTGTAAAGCCAGAATTGAAAAAGCAGCAAAAGAGTCCGGAGCAGATTTTGCAGAATGGAATGCAGAAAAACAAACAGTTACTTTAAAATTTGATCCTGTAAAAACTTCTGCCAACAAGATTTTAAAGAAAATTGCAGATGTCGGGCATGACAATGAAAAATTCAAAGCACCGGATTCGGTTTACAAGAATTTACCCGGCTGTTGTCTTTATGACAGAGAAATTGGGTTCGGTGAAAAAAATACAAAAGTGCATTACGAAGAAGAAACAAAAAAGGAAGATCATAGCAAGCACAATCATGACAGTGAAGAAGATCATTCAGCAAATGAAAATTCCGGAGAAAAAAGCATTGAGCAGGTAAATATTATAGGTTCAAAAGCGGCTACTTCAATCAGTAAGAAAGATGCAGGGCTGATTTTTAATATTGATAAAAAAGAGCTATTAAAAGCGGCATGCTGTAATTTATCTGAAAGTTTTGAAACGAACGCAACCGTTGATGTATCTTTCAGCAATGCGGTAACCGGAACAAAACAACTGAAAATGTTAGGTTTGGATCAAAAATATACAAGCTTAACCAAAGAATTGTTACCTGAAATCCGAGGACTGGCTTCAGCATATGGATTAAACTTTATTCCCGGAAGATGGATTGAAAGCATTCAATTAACAAAAGGTGGAAGTACAGTGACAAACGGATACGAAAGTATTACCGGGCAAATCAATACCGAATTAATCAAGCATGCAGAAAAATCTGAAACTTCATTAAATCTTTTTGCAGATTTTAATGGTAGAGCCGAAGCCAATATTACCCACGTAGAGCCTATTAATGACCATTGGACGCAAACATTTCTGCTTCACGGTAACGGAACCTTCGGAGATACAGACATGAATGATGATACTTTTCTTGACAGACCAAAAGGAACTCAGATCAATGCTGCTTACTTGTTAAATTTTAATGACTTGGAGCATTCCGGGTTTGGTTCTCACTTTGGAATTAACTTTGTAAAAGACGAAAGAACTTCGGGGCAAATCGGATTTGATAAAAATTTAAGCCAGAAAGAGCAGTCACTTTACGGTGTCGGAATTGATATTTCAAGGTTTCAGGTATGGAATAAAACAGGATATGTTTTCAAAGGAAAACCTTACCAGAGTTTAGGCTGGATGAACCAATATGTTTATCATCAGCAGGACAGCTTTTTCGGCTTAAGAAATTATGCAGGAAAACAGCATACTTATTATTCCAACTTGATTTTTGAGAGTATTTTAGGAAATACTAATCATAAGTACAAAGCCGGAGCAAGTTTCATGTATGACGGTTATGAAGAAGATTATTTAACCAATAATTTTAAAAGAAACGAAATCGTTCCCGGAGCTTTTGCAGAATATACTTTAACAGGTTTAAAATATACTTTGGTTACCGGAGCAAGAGTTGATTTCCACAATTTGGCAGGAACTCAGTTTACACCAAGGTTGAACTTTAAATATGATTTTACACCACAGACTATTTTGAGACTTTCAGCAGGAAGAGGTTTCAGAACAGCCAATGTTTTTGCGGAAAGTCAGCAATATTTTGCATCGAACCGCTCGATTCAGGTTTTGCAAAATGGTGGTAATATTTATGGTTTAAAACCCGAAGTTGCCTGGAATTATGGAGCAAGTTTACAACAGGAATTCAAACTTTTCGGAAGAAAATCTACGATTGTTGCTGACTTTTTCAGAACAGATTTCCAGGATCAAGTCTTGGTGGATTTAGATCGCTCACCTCAGCAACTGACTTTCTATAATCTGGATGGAAAATCTTTCGCTAATTCTTTCCAAACGCAGTGGGATTTTACGCCTTTCAAAAATTTTGAAGTAAGATTAGCGTATAAATATTACGATGTTCAGGCCGATTATCTGGATGGAAGACGTGAAGTTCCTTTTATGGCGAAGAACAGGGGTTTTGTAAATCTGGCCTACTCTACCAACAAAAATAATAAAGGAGGATTCTGGAGCTTTGATACGACTTTGAATTTAGTTGGAAAACAAAGACTTCCGAATACTTCAACCAATCCGGCAGAATTTCAATTACCAACCTATTCTGAGTCTTACGCTGTGTTGAATGCACAGATTTCAAGGAATTTTAATCAAAAAATCAGAGCGTATCTTGGTGGGGAAAACCTAACTTCTTACTATCAGAAAAATGCGATTGTAGATTTTAAAAATCCTTTCGGAAATTATTTTGATGGCGGAATGGTGTATGCACCGATTATGAAAGCTAATCTGTATGTTGGATTGGATGTAACATTTTAAGTTTGAGGGTTTGAGTGATTTTCAAATGATCTCATTCTCGAATTTTCAAATTAAAAAGCATGGTTTCCAATAATTTAATAATTGGGAATCGTGCTTTTTTGTATCTTTAACCTAAAGTAAATGAATGTCACAGCCGCTTATTTTCGAAGACAATTATAAGAAACTGGGTTTGGAAAATTTTTCAGAAAAAAATTTGGAAACAATTAACGGAAACAAATTTAAATATGATATTAAAGTATTCTTTGTTCCGGCAAACTATGAACTTTCTGTAGACTTCAATCACTTTACCACAACCAAACCTACTTTATTTTTCCTGACCAATCAGCATTTAAAAATTGAAACAGGAAAAGAAAATGCAACACTTTTATATTATAACCGCGATTTTTATTGTATTCAAATTCATGATAAGGAAGTGGCTTGTGACGGACTGCTTTTTCATAATGTTTTTGAAATTCCTTTTGTAGAGCTTGACGAAGAAGAAGAAAGTTTCATCATTAAAAGTCTATTTCAAAGTATCAGAGACGAGCTGGAATGGAAAGATTCTTCCGCTGAAGAAATGATCCGAACTTACGTGAAACAAATCATCATCCGCGCCACAAGAAAATGGAAAAAACAAAATCTCGATAATGACGAGATAAAAATTCCAAGCAATGAACTCGACGTTTTCCGCGATTTCAGCCGACATCTGGAAATTCATTTCAGACAAAAACATAATGTAGCCGATTATGCAGACCTGCTTCATATGGCTCCGAAAACATTAACCCATAAATTCAAAAGTTTAAATCTTGAATCCCCAAATCAGTTTATCATCAACAGAATTCTACTGGAAGCCAAAAGACTTTTATTTTATACCGATAAACCTGTGAAAGAGATTGCTTATGATTTAGGTTATGAAGATCCGGCTTATTTTAACCGCCTTTTTACCAATAAAATCGGAAGCACTCCCACCAATTTCAAGAAAAATTACACTTCGGGAAAAAAGTACAATATTTAATCCTTTTTATCTAATGCTTTGGAATAATATCTGCCATACATTTGTAACATCAAAACAAAACAACATTAAACAATTAAATACAAAAAATTATGAAACGCAACGCAACAGCCGTTTGGAACGGTAACATCAAAGAAGGAAACGGACACATCACTACTCAAAGTACAACTTTAAACCAAACTCAATATTCTTTCAACAGCCGTTTTGCAGATGGTGTAGGAACAAATCCTGAAGAATTATTGGCAGCGGCTCACGCAGGATGTTTCACCATGAAATTGAGCGCAGAACTTTCCCAGGCTGGTTATACTCCTGAAGAACTGACTACAAAATCGGTAATCACTTTAGATCCGAACATCGGAAAAATTACAAAGTCTGAATTGACATTAACCGCAAAAGTTCCTGGAATTTCAGAAGAAGAATTCCAAAAATATGCTAAAATCGCTGAAGAGGGTTGTCCTGTAAGTGCGGCATTCAACTTTGAAATTACTTTGGAAGCTACTTTGGCTAACTAAGAATTTAAAGTACAAAGTTTGTCATTCCGGTAGAAATCTAAGCAAAGATCTTTACAATTATATTTCTAATAATTCTTCCTAAATTCCTACAGAATGACAAAACTAATGGATAAAATAATGATGAAGCAATCATCAATAGGAACGGGCTTTAGCCCGTTTTTTCATTTAAAACCAACCAATTGGCTTTAGCCAAAACTTAAACTCAACCCGATTTATTTTAATCAAATAAGACTTTTTAATTAAAATCCTGATAATTAATTTTCAATAGATTAAATACATAATTCTTAATCGCAAAATAAAATATACCGAACGGTATATTTTTGTATATTTGCATCATAATTAATTGATAAAATGTCAAAAGCAGAAAAGACAAAACAATTTATTATCGAGAAAACAGCGACTTTGTTCAACAGCAAAGGCTATCTTGCGACGACATTATCTGATATTTCTCAGGCAACAGGTTTGACGAAGGGAAGTATTTATGGCAATTTTGCCAATAAAGATGAATTAGCCATTGAAGTTTATAAATACAATTCGAGCTTATTAAGCAAAAATATGTCACGTTCTTTCAGTGATGAATTTCCGAAAACTGTAGACAAACTTCATGCTTTTGTTGATTTCTACAAAAAAAACTGGCGTTCAGTTTTTTCAAACGGAGGTTGCCCGTTATTGAATGCGGCGACAGAATCCGATGATACATTTCCAAATCTTCAACATCAGGTGAAAAAATCTTTTGAAGAATGGGCAGGAAAGGTTTCTGCAGTTATTATTCAAGGTCAGAAAAATGGAGAATTAAATGAAAAAGCAAATGCACAAGAATACGCATCCATTTTCATTATGCTTCTCGAAGGCGGAATTCTATTATCCAAAACAACCGAAGACGAGAAATTTTTAAACCTTGCTTTAAACAAAATCACTCAGATGATTGATAATGAATTAAATATTCTTCCATCATAAACTTCACAATTATGGAAACAAAAAAAGTGGCAATTGTAGGATACAACAGAATTCCGTTTGCCAGAATGAACACCGCTTACGCAGACAAAGGAAACCAGGATTTACTGCTTTCCGCGCTCAATGGATTAATCAACAACTATAATCTTAAAGGAAAGCTTTTAGGCGAAGTTGCAGGAGGAGCAACGATCAAACACATATCCGAGAGCAACCTCATCAGGGAAACTGTTATGAACACTTCTCTCGATCCTGGAACTCCTGCGTGTGACCTTCAACAAGCTTGCGATACAGGAATTGAAGCAGCCGTTTACATCGGAAATAAAATTGCTTTAGGTCAAATTGAAAGCGGGATTGCTTGTGGCGTTGAAGCAATGAGCAATATCCCTTTTGAAACTTCATCAAGATTAAGAAAAGCTTTATTAAAAGCCAATAAAGAAAAATCTGTTTTTGGAAAAATAAAACAATTATTAAGTCCAAAATTAAAAGATTGGATGCCGATTCCCTATAAAGGACAAGAACCAAAAACTGGTCTGGTCATGGGCGGACACACAGAAATTACGGCAAAATATTATCAGATTTCACGAGAAGAACAGGATGAACTGGCTTTTAAAAGTCATCAAAATATGGCAAAAGCTTATGACGAAGGTTTTTTTGATGATATGATTACACCCGCTTTTGGTTTAGATAAAGACAATAATCTTCGCCGAGACACAAGTTTAGAGAAATTAGCCACATTAAAACCCGCTTTTGATAAACAAAACGGAACATTGACAGCCGGAAATTCAACACCATTTACCGATGGGGCATCTGCAGTTTTATTGGCAAGTGAAGAATGGGCAAAAGCGAATAATTTACCGATTTTAGCCTATATTACCTTTTCGGAAATCGCAGGGATTGAATATGTTGAAAATCAACAAAATTTATTACTTGCTCCCGTTTTTGCAGCCGACAGAATGTTGAAAAAGGCAGGAATGAATTTGGAAGATTTTGATTATTATGAAATCCATGAAGCTTTTGCTGCACAGGTTTTAGCAACTTTAAAAATCTGGGAAAATGATGATTTGGCTAAAAAATTCGGATTGGAAAAAGCATTAGGAAAAGTCGACAGAAATAAATTAAATATAAAAGGCGGAAGTCTTGCCGTTGCACATCCTTTCGCAGCAACTGGCGGAAGAATCATCGGAACATTAGCGAAAATTTTACACGAAAAAGGAAGCGGAAAAGGATTCATTTCCATTTGTGCCGCTCGTGGACAAGGGGTAACGATGATTTTAGAAAAATAAAAATATGGATAGAATAGCACAACTAAAGCAATTCATAGGGAAAGAATTTACGGAGTCTCCGTCGCCTTTTATGAAATGGCTCAACCCGATCGTTGTTTCTGTGGAAGAAGGTCAGTTGGAATTTCAATATACCGTAAGGCCGGAATGGCTGAATCCCATGGGAAATCTTCACGGCGGAGTTACTGCCGCGATTTTCGACGACGTCATTGGAGCCACCATGTTTTCTTTAAATGAAAAAACTTTCATCGTAACCGTAAATAATAGCATCGATTATTTTTCAACTGCAAAAGAAAATGATAATATTGTAGCCGAAACTAAAATCATCAAAAGAGGGAAGCAATTTGTAAACGCGCAATGCGAAATCTGGAACGCAGACAAAACACGCTTAATTGCTAGAGGAACCTCTAATTTATTCAAAATCAACAATTAAATGAAAAGAGTTGTCATTACAGGTCTTGGCGCAGTGACGCCTTTGGGAAATACAGTCGAAGAATTTTGGCAAAACAGCATCAATGGAGTGAGTGGTGCCAATAAAATAACTCATTTCGATACAGAAAAATTTAAAGTGCATTTTGCCTGTGAGGTTAAAAATTTTGATCCGAAACTTCATTTAACGCATAATGAAATCAAAAGAAGTGATCTTTTTTCACAATATGCCATGTATTCTACAGCAGAAGCTTTGAAAGATTCGGGGCTGGAGCTGGAAACTATGGATCCGTTTGATATTGGTGTAATCTGGGGAACAGGACAGGGCGGAATGATCACTTTCGAAAATGAAGTGAATGATTTTGCAAAAGGAGACGGAACTCCACGGTTCAATCCGTTTTTCGTTCCTAAATTCATTGCAAATATGGCTTCAGGAATGATTTCCATGAAATATGGGCTTCAGGGAATTAATTACACTACGATTTCTGCCTGTGCAACAGGAAATACTGCTTTGATGGATGCCTTCAATTATATTCGTCTTGGAAAAGCGAAAGTAATTATCAGCGGAGGTTCGGAAGCCGCGATTACAGAAGCTTCTATCGGAGGTTTCTCGAGTATGAAGGCTATGTCTACAAGAAATGATGATTTTGGAACGGCAAGCCGACCTTACGATGCTGACAGAGACGGTTTTGTTATGGGTGAAGGAGCAGGTTCTTTAATTTTGGAAGAATACGAACATGCAAAGGCAAGAGGTGCAAAAATCTATGCAGAATTGGTAGGAGCAGCGATGACAGCCGATGCGTATCACATGACTGCACCTCATCCAGACGGAGTCGGAGCAATAAAAGCGATGCAATTGGCTTTAAAAGAAGCCGAAATTAATGTAGAAGACATTGACTACATCAATCCTCATGCAACCTCTACTCCATTGGGAGATTTGGTTGAATTGAACGGAATCACGAAATTATTTAAAGGAAATAAAAATCTCGACATCAGTGCTACAAAGTCCATGACCGGGCATTTATTAGGTGCTGCTGGAGCTGCAGAAGCGATTCTTTCAATTAAAGCGATTGAAAACGGAATTATTCCGCCAACGATTAATCTTCATAAAATAGATGAAAATATTCCTAAAGATATCAATATTGTTTTTGGGGAAGCAAAGCAAAAGAATATCAATTTTGCCTTAAGTAATGCTTTCGGATTTGGAGGTCATAATGCGACTTTGGTTTTTAAGAAGTTTTCTTAATCTCTTAAATTTAAAATAAATCTCTCGCAGATTTAACTGATAACGCAGATTTATTTTATACGCAAACATCTGGTAAATCAGCATAATCTGCGGGAGAAAAATATAGATTCTTCCTTCGTCAGAATGACAATCCAGATGGAAATTCTCAAAAAATTCAGTACAAATAAAAAAAGCAGTCATATTAGACTGCTTTTCGTTTTATGCTTCTTTCAACCATTCCGAAGATGAAAGATAATTCTGATCGGGATAATAAATAAAAAGAACATTCTTCCCTTTGATTGTATTGATAATCGGTTCTGCCAAAGCTCTCGGAACAGCAGGACAACCCCAGCTTCTTCCGATTCTTTTGTGAGCTGCGGCAAATTCTTCACTTACATAATCTGCGCCATGCATTACAACCGCTCTTTGTAAAGCCGCATCATTAAAACCTTTGTCCATACCTAAAAGTTTCAGTGAATATCCGTTACCACCTTCGTATGTTACATCCGTAACATAGAAACCAAGGCTACTTTGGTAAGAACTTTCTGTATTAGAAAAATTCATTGCAAATTCTTCTCCTGTATTTTTACCATGAGCAACCAGCGAGTTGAACAAAACTTTTTTCTCGTTCATATCGATTACCCAAAGCCTTTTGGTATTGGATGACATTGAGAAATCACAAACCGTTAGTAAATGTGCGCTTTCATCTAATTTCCTCGCTTTCTTAAGATTATTAAATCCTAAAATTGCTTTAGAAAAAACATCAAAATTAAGTTTATGATCTGTTTCGAATAATATAGAATTGTAAAGTTCTTCAGAAGAACTCATTTCTTTGGTATCTTTTTTGGATGTATTGACAGCAACGGTTTTTGTTTCATTTGAGATGGTAACATCTTTTTTCAATTCGGTTTTTTCACCAGAAAAATGGAAAGAAGTTGTGACCATATAAACAATGCCCAATAGGCTATAAAATCCTTTCATAAATATTATGTTAAATTCAAATTGCGGTTACAAATTTATAAAATCATAATTATCAACATGTTAAATATGAAAAAGTTTAACTCAATTTAAGAAACTTTAACTCACACTATTTCAGTTTTCTGAATCAGGAACAAATTCCAGACTTACAGAATTCATACAGTATCTTGCGCCGGTCGGAGCCGGTCCGTCATTAAAAACATGACCTAAATGAGAATCACAACGCTTGCAAAAAACTTCAATTCTTTCCATACCATGAGATGAATCACGGTGATACGCTACTCCATTTTTATCGGCTTCAAAAAAGCTTGGCCAACCGCAGCTGCTCATAAATTTTTGGTTAGAACGGAAAAGATGATTACCACAAACCGCACAGTAATATTCTCCCAATTCATCAAACTCATTATATTTTCCAGTATAAGGTCTTTCGGTCGCTGCTTCTCTTGCAATAGCATATAAGTCTGGAGAAAGAATTTTGAACCACTCGTCATTGGATACATTTAGTTTTGTACTGTCAGTTCTTGAGTAATATGGATTATTTTTTGCTTCGTTTTGCATAGAATTTTGTTTAAAACAGATTAAGTATTGAAAAATTTAACCACAAAAGTCACAAAAGTTTTTCCGTTATAATTAATGCTAAGATAAGCTCACAAAATATAAGTATCCTTTTTAGCAGGAACATTAAGCTTTTAAATATCGTCTAATCCTTTTTTGATTTTTGTGGAAAAAAAATTACAACCAAATTTAGTAAATTTGAGAATATGAATGACGAATCGAAACGAAAACAGCTCAGAAAATATAAAGCTTTTGCCACAGGACTTTTTGTTTTGATGGCGATTATATTTATTGTAACTACTATTCTTCAAAAAAACCATGAGTCACATTGGATTGGTTATGTTCGAGCATTTTCCGAAGCTGCGATGGTCGGGGCTTTAGCAGATTGGTTTGCAGTGACTGCACTTTTTCGTCATCCGCTTGGCTTACCGATTCCGCACACGAATCTTATTGAAAACAGTAAACAAAAACTGGGTGACAACCTGGGAAACTTTGTGGTTTCTAATTTTCTTTCACCTCAAACCATTCGTCCTTATATTCAGAAGCTTAAAATTTCGGGGTTTGTGGGAGAATGGCTTGGAAAAGAGAAAAATCAGGAAGTTTTAATTAAAAATTTATCTGATATCATTCTAGATATTCTAAATAAACTCGATGATTCTGAAGTAAGTCATTTTATAAGCAACAAGGTCTCTGAAATGACCGATAACATTAAACTCAATGCCATTCTCGGAAATGGAATCAACTATCTTTTAGACAAAAACGACCATCAGAAAATCATTACCAATCTTTCAAAACAGATCAAAGATTATATTATCGAAAACGATGAAATGATTCAGGATAGAGTAAAGAAAGGGAGTTATTCTTTTATTCCTTCATTTGTTGATAATAAGATTGCCGATAAAATTGCGAGCGGACTTTCAGATTTTTTTAAAGAAGTTGAAGAAAATCCGAATCACGAAATCCGCGATTTAATTACCAAAAAAATCTATGAATTTTCCCGTGATTTAAAAGAAGATCCGAAATGGAATGACGAGTTTAAAACCATTAAAAATGACCTTTTAAAAAATGATAAATTAGCTGAATATTCAACTGATATCTGGACTTCCATTAAAAAAACACTGATGGAAGAACTTCAAAATGATGATTCTACTTTAAAAACATATCTCTCAAAAAATCTGAATGAATTTTCTCAAAATTTAAAAACCGACGAAAATCTTCAAAATAAAATCGATCATTGGGTGAGAGTGACTGCTTATAAATACATTTTAAGAAACACACATCAAGCTTCAACATTAATAAGCTCGACTGTTGGAAATTGGCAGGGAAAAGAGTTGAGCCAGAAACTGGAACTGGAAGTTGGAAAAGATTTACAATTTATTCGTGTGAATGGAACTTTAGTCGGTGGATTGGTTGGGTTAATTATTTATACAATTTCGCATTTTTTCTTGTAATTTATGGATTTTGAATTATCATTAAAAATGCTTTTGAGAATCATGAGAAAAAAAATTGCCTTTCTATTTTTACTTTGCTCAAATTTTATATTTGCCCAAAATGAACAAATAAGTTTAAACTTTGTTGCTGAAAATTTACTTCCAAAAATTGAAAAGGTGAAAGTTTTTTATGATGGAAAAATAATTGAAAAAACTAAATACGAAGAACAAAATGCTGAAGAAACAATTATTGAAAATATAGTGTGGGACTATCAATTACAAGGAAAAAACAGAAGAGGTCTTAGTAATCAAGAAGTAGACTTTTACAGAAGTTTAAATTTTGAAGAAATTGGCAAATTTGCTAATGTAAAAAATTCAATTCAAAACAACTTAGAAATTCCTAAATCTATAAATTTTAGCAAAATTTTAAAGACTAACAAAAGAAGATCTGGAAAATTTAAATTAACGTCTCAAAAATACAATTTAAAAGTTTCTCCTTCAATTCAACTTAGCGAAAACATTTATCTAACTAGAATTTTTCTCACTAAGCAAGATTTTGAAAAAGGGAGTTATTTTGATATAATTGTACAAAATAATAAAGTCGTTGATTGGCTTGAAATTGGATGGATTCAGTAATAAAAAAGCAAAACCTTATCGATTTTGCTTTCAAATATGTTTTAAATAAAAAATTATCTCGAAATTCTACTTGCTCTGGTCAAAATTTCCTGATTAATATCGTTTATTAATTGCGGACCTTCATAAATAAATCCGGTGTACAACTGAACCAAACTTGCACCGGCATCAAGTTTTTCCATCGCATCTTTTGCAGAATGAATTCCGCCGACTCCAATAATCGGGAAAGCTCGGTTACTTTTATCCGAAAGGTATTTGATCATTTTTGTACTTCGCTCACGAATGGGCTTTCCGCTTAAGCCACCGTTTCCGATTTGCTCTAAAACTTCCGGTGATGTTTTTAATCCTTCTCTGTTAACCGATGTGTTTGAAACTACAATGCCATCAATTTTTGTTTCAGCAATTAGTTCAATAATTTCATCTAATTGATTGTTATTCAAATCCGGAGCAATTTTTAATAAAATTGGTTTTTGTACAGACTTTGATTGGTTGATTTTCTTAACTTCTGTAATTAATTCACGAAGATATTCTACATCTTCCAGTTTGGCGTGACTTCCAACATTTGGACAACTCACATTTAAGACAAAATAATCTACATAAGGATGAAGCCCGTCGAAACAATCCAGGTAATCCTGTGTATAATTTTCCGGAGTTGTATTGGTATTTTTTCCGATGTTTCCACCGATGATGATTTTTCCTTTGTTGCCTTTCAGTTTTTCAATTGCGGCTTCCAAACCTTCATTGTTGAAACCCATTCTATTGATGATTCCGCCATCTTCAATTAAACGGAACAATCTTTTCTTAGGATTTCCAGCCTGAGCTTTTGGCGTTACCGTTCCGATTTCCACAAATCCGAAGCCTAAATCTCCCAATTCATTAAATAAAACCGCATTTTTATCAAAACCGGCAGCCAACCCTACAGGATTTTTAAATTTTAAGCCGAAAACTTCTCTTTCCAGACGTTTGTCTTCAATATGTTTTGGGAAAAATAATTTGGTTAGAAATCCGAAATTTTTGAGCATTGAAAAAGTAAAATGATGAACTTCTTCAGGATCGAATTTAAAAAGAATCGGGCGAATGAGCGATTTGTACATTGAAAAAAAGTTTTACAAAAATACTCATTTTAAAATTAATGGTTTATTGATGTGTGATAGTTTTTATAAAACACAAGTTTCACAAATGTTTTCGCCAATGAACACAAATCTTGCTTGATCTGTTAAATCAGAGAGGTATTTCCAGAGTTTGTCATTCTGCAGGAATCTAAGCTCGAATTATTTATATCATATCTAATACCATGTTTAGATGCTTTCAGCATGACAAACTGTATACTGATGGAAATTAAGAATAAGCACTCAAATCGAAATTCAAAATATTTCCCACCCTTTTAAAATCATCATCTATCGCAGCATTTACCGTAATTTTCTCGTTAGAAACAGGATGATTAAAACTCAATTGATGCGCATGAAGCGTCATTTTGTTGACGCCAAATGTTTGAAGCCATAATTTATTCTGTTTGTTGCAACCATGTTTTCGGCAGCCTAAAATTGGATGCAAAATATGTTTAAAATGCTTTCTCAACTGATGAAATCGTCCCGTTTCAGGGATAGCTTCTACCAAACAATATCTCGAGGTCTGATGTTTTAAAAAAGGTAAATCTATTTCTGATGTCTGCAAACGACGGTAATACGTAATTGCATTCTGCTTGACTTCATTTTCGTTCACCAAATCATAGTCGATCGTTTCTTCTTCTTTTGCCCAACCCCGGAGAATGGCGATGTATTTTTTTTCAACCAGTTTTTCCTCAAATTGAGTGCTCATCATTCTCAGTGTATCTTTATCTAAAGTGAACAACAAGACACCCGAAGTTTTTCGATCTAATCGATGTACCGGATAAACTTTCTGCCCGATCTGCTTTCTCAATTCCTGGATGGCATATGTATCGGCTTCTCCGGAATAAAAAGATTTGTGAACCAACAATCCGCTGGGTTTGTTGATGGCAATTAAATGTTCGTCCTGATAAAGAATTTCTAACATTTTGCAAAACTAAATATAATTAGTTCTACAACTCTCTTTTAAAAGTATAAATAATACCATAAAAAGTTCCTCCATAATCTCTGCTTTCTGCAGTTACCAATTCCCAGCCCTCATTTCCATGCTGGTTTAAAACTTTATCAATTTCAGCTGGTTCATATCTGGTTCCCCAAAATCCTTTAGGTTCAATAATCACTGTTTTATACTCGAATCTTTTTTTCATAATAATTTTTAATTTTAAAAGTACAATAAATTCTATGAGTTTAAATCTAACGGGTTTTTGATTTGCGCAGATTGAGGCTAAATTTAAATTATGCTAAACCTCATAGGTTTTTGAAACCTATGAGGTTTATTTTTATTTAACGCACTTCTGTCAATAGCCCTGATTGCAGCGGCATCCTTTTGTGATGAGGAACGAAGAGCAAAAGATATAGCGGAAAGCAGGTTCCTGGCTACTAAAAATCTGCAACGCAAAAACTTCCAGCATCCCGCTTCCTACTTCCTGCTTTTTCACTATTTTTGCAGTCAAGACGAAAAATTTATGGCAAAGCAAGAAGATGTTTTCAAGAAAGTGATTTCTCACGCTAAAGAATATGGTTTTATTTTCCCTTCGAGTGAGATTTACGATGGTTTATCTGCAGTTTATGACTACGGACAAAACGGTGCAGAACTGAAAAATAATGTCAAACAATACTGGTGGAAAGCGATGGTACAGCTTAACGAAAATATTGTGGGTATTGATTCGGCAATTCTGATGCACCCGACAACTTGGAAAGCTTCAGGCCACGTTGATGCATTCAACGATCCTTTGATTGACAATAAAGATTCTAAAAAACGTTTCAGAGCAGATGTTTTGGTGGAAGACTATTGTGCAAAAATTGAAGATAAAGAGAACAAGGAAATCGAAAAAGCAGCGAAAAGATTTGGTGAGGCTTTTGATAAAGAACAGTTTGTTGCAACGAATCCGAAAATTTTGGAATACAGAGCAAAAAGAGAACAAATTCTTTCAAGGTTGGCAAAATCTCTTGAAAAAGAAGACCTTGCCGATGTAAAAGCTTTAATTGAAGAATTAGAAATCGCTGATCCTGATACAGGTTCTAAAAACTGGACGGAAGTGAGACAATTCAACTTAATGTTCGGAACTAAATTGGGCGCTTCTGCAGATTCTGCGATGGATCTTTATTTGAGACCGGAAACTGCTCAGGGTATTTTCGTTAACTTTTTAAATGTTCAGAAAACATCCCGTCACAGACTTCCTTTCGGTATCGCACAAATCGGTAAAGCATTTAGAAATGAAATCGTTGCGAGACAGTTTATTTTCAGAATGCGTGAATTCGAACAAATGGAAATGCAATTTTTTGTAGCTCCGGGAACTGAACTTGAATTCTATGAACAGTGGAAACAAAAACGTCTGAACTGGCATAAAGCATTAGGTTTAGGTGATGAAAATTACAGATTCCACGATCATGAGAAATTGGCGCACTATGCAAATGCTGCAGCTGATATTGAATTTAATTTCCCGTTTGGATTTAAGGAACTGGAAGGTATCCACTCAAGAACGGATTTCGATTTAAAAGCGCATGAAGAATTCTCAGGAAGAAAGCTTCAGTTTTTCGACCCTGAAAGAAATGAAAACTATGTTCCTTATGTGGTGGAAACTTCTGTAGGTTTAGACCGATTATTCCTTTCTATATTCTCTCATTGTTTAAAAGACGAGACGTTAGAAGACGGTTCAGAAAGAACAGTTTTATCTTTACCACCAGCTTTAGCACCAATTAAAGCGGCGATTCTTCCGTTAATGAAGAAAGACGGTTTGGCAGAATATGCAGAAAATATTTTCAATGATTTAAAATACGATTTTAATTTATTCTACGAAGAAAAAGATGCGATAGGAAAACGTTACAGAAGACAGGATGCGATAGGTACACCTTACTGTATCACCATCGACCACGATTCTTTGACAGATCACACTGTGACGATCAGAGACAGAGACACCATGGTTCAGGAAAGAGTTCCTGTTTCGGAATTGAGAAGAATAATCGATGAGAAAACAAGTTTCAGAAATTTACTTTCTAAAATATAGATCGAAAGCCTTGAGAAATCAGGGCTTTTTTGTTGTTTAATTATTTCTTAAGTTTTGGCTAAAGCCAATCTGCAAACATTTTTTATTAGAGCGGACTAAAGTCCGCCCCTATTGAATAAATCTCAAGAAAAATGCAACCTAAAAATATTTTCTTCAGCATATTTAAACTATCCTTTAATTCATTACATTTGGATTCAAATAATAACTATGAAGAAAATCTCTCTTTTAATGTTTGGATTCATCCAGACATTTGCTTTTTCTCAAACTCAGGATTTAGCCTCTTTAGCTTCAGGACAAAACATCGGAATGAATGCACTTTTTGACACCAAAGACAATTTATATGGCTATGTTTCGATGTATTCTTTAGGCAAAACCGATAAAAAAACTCAGAAATTCGAATATGTACTTTTAGATAAAAACCTTAACCCGGTTGCCAATAAAGAATTTGAGGCGAATATGTTGGTCGCTAATTATCACGGATATGTAGATTTTAAAGGTCAGATTATTCTGCAGCCTTCCGATTTTAATTATTTGCAGGCTTTGGCTAAAGATGCAACACGACCTGTTTCTATGGTTATTGATCCTAAAACCAATACGGTAAAGCCGAAAGTTTATTATGATTACCAGGAAAACGGAACTTTCGTAGAAATTACACAGCCAAAATCATTTAAAGAAGAAAGAAAAGAAACCCGTGCGGAGAAAAAAGACAAAGGATACAACTATCTTTCTTCCGTAGCAGAAATTAAAGAAGGCGGTTATCTTGCAATAGAACTGAATGATTACGGAAAATACGTCAATAAAAACAGCCTGATCAGATTTGACGAAAACAAGAAGCAAATGTGGCGATACAGCTACAATACTGACGGAAGCAAAAAGGTATTTTCAGACCTTACTATTCTTGAAAGAGACGAAAATTTTCTTTACGGAATTCTGAGAAAAGTAAATGACGACGACAAGACTTTCTCGGTTCTTGTCATTGACATGAAGACCGGAAAAGAAGTTTCTAATAAGCCATTAACCGGACTTTCCCCTGAAACCATCTACAATATTGACGCTTTATATTCAAGCGGTCGAAAAATCGATAATGATAAAACGTTCGATGACAAAGTTGTTTATTTAGGCAGAAATTACGAAAAAGGAGATAAAGGTTTTGCCCGTTTGATGCTTGATAAGAAAAGTTATAATGTAGATTTGAAAACAATCAGTTACAAACCCGACCTTTCAGCTCATATTCCTAAGCTCAGTGCAGACGGAGGTGTAGAAAACGGATATTTTCTCCAGACAAAAGACGTCTATTTTATGAGTGACGGAAGTGTCGGAATTCTGTCTGAAAAATTCAAGCCTGAAGGACAATACAGCGCTCCCAAAACGACAGATTTAGTTTATATAAATACTGATAAAGATTTTAAAGTAAAAGATGTTCAGGTTTTTGAAAAAGCAAAATCAAAATGGGTAAACAGCGATTATCTATTTTCACAATATCTGAACGACGGAAAAGATGTTGTATTTTTCTTCAGAGATTATCAGAAAGATCAGGTAACCAAAGAAAAAAAATGGAATCTCTTCATCAATACCGTTGTTGACGGAAAATTCAAGCAGGAAGTTATTCCTATTTCTGAGAAAGACAATTACACCGTTATTCCTTATGTTGCCAAAGAAGGATATATTCTTTTGAGAGAAATTAATGAAAAAGAAAAGTTCAATAAGGTTCGTTTGGAAAGACTGAATTATTAATTAAAAATTGTTGTAAACTAAATTTTAACTAATTTTGATTATAAAATTTAATCATTATGAATTTGGAAGCACGCAAAATATCATTCGTTCAGGAATTCCTGAGAATTGATAATGAAGATATTATCAGTGCTCTTGAAAATTTTCTCCGTAAAAACAGAACAGAAGTTTTTGAACAAAATCTAAAGCCTATGTCAATTGAAAAACTCAATCAGGAAATCGATAAAGCTTTGGATGATGAGGTAAATAACAGATTAACATCTGCTAAAAATCTCAAGCAAAAAGCAGAAAAATGGACTTAGAAGTTTTTTGGACGCAATTTGCCGAAGATAAACTAAAAGACATTTTTTCTTATTACAAATCAAAAGCAAGTATAAAAACCGCACGGAAAATAGTCGGAGAAATTATTGACAAGACCATTAATCTGAGCAAAAATCCCGAAATGGGACAAATTGAAATACTTTTACAACACAGACCTCAACAGTTAGATATTTAGTTTCAGGAAATTACAAAGTAATTTACTATGTAAATGCCAAAGCTCAGAAAATTATAATTGTCAATGTTTTTGATGCACGTCAAAACCCAGAAAAATTAAATCAAACAAAAGAATCCTGATTGAATAATCAGGATTCTTTCTGATAATATTCCGCAATATTTTTTATTTCATCCAGACTTAAATTCCACATAAAATTAAGGAACTGCTGATAACTTTCACTCTGGTTTTTGGGGTCTACTCTATCCAGATAACGGTTTAAATTATAATTTTTTCGTGCCTCATAAATTTTAGCAAAACATTTCCCGAGCCAACTTTTATAATATTTTTCTTCTTCGCCATCCTGTAAAAACTGCAGGCTTGCGTAAATTCCGACTCCATAATCTTCCGAATGATAAAAATTGGGCAGGGTTTCCATTCTTGCAATTTTCTCAAGAACAGCGTACGATTCGGATGCTTTTTCATCTTTTAGTTCAGCTTGCAATTCAGGGAAAAGTTTTTTGAGATTGGTAATTCTTAAGGCAATTTCCGGATGAGATTTCAAAGAATCTTTATTTAGTTTATCGTTAAAATTATTGTAATTATACAGGGAAAAATCTTCTTTTTTAAGCCATTTGTCTTTGAATTCCTGATTCGGAAGTCCGAAATACTTTTTATATGTCTCTATCTTTAATGTTCTTGGTGAAATCGTGTCAAAATCTTCCAGTCTTTTTAAGGTATTGATAAATTCATTTTTCTTAAAATCACTGTTTTTAAAAACGGCATATCCCAAAGAATCCGCCTGCATTTCCTGTTTCCGGTTTTCTGCACCTTTCCTGTAAATCCTGTTTTTTAAAACATTAAAAGCTCTCTGATTACGGTTTTCTTTAGCTGATTTAATGTCCTGAACCACCAATTTATCCAGCTGATCCTGATTGATAAGATTCAGGAAGCTTTTCATCGTGTGTTCTGTAATTTTATGCCCTAATTCATGCGAAATTACGGCGGCTAGCTGGTCATCGTTATTCAGCCAGTTGAAAAGTCCCATATTGATCACAAAAGTTCCGTCTGCAAAACAGTAAGCGTTTGGTGTGTTGTCTTTTGCAATAAGGATTTTTAAATTTTGTGGAATCTGAGGATTGTTTTTTCTCAAACGCTCCAACAGATTTTTCACTTTTGCATCGAAAACAGAGTTGAAAACAAAGTCTTTATTCTTAACTTGTTTTTCAAAGTTTTTCCCGACCTCTTTATAGATTTTAGACAACTCGATGCCCGTTTTCCCTGAATATTGTGTTTTGAGATTTTTTATTAGAAGCTCATTGTTGACCGAGTAATTTTTAATAAAATCTTTTCGTTGAATATAATCTGCAGTATCAATGGTTTTGTACACCTGACCCGAACAAATCACCGAAAAAGAAAGCAGTAAAAAAAAGAGGTATTTTTTTATCATAATCATTCAATAATCACAAAAATAATTCATTTGATAATACATCTATTTTATTTTTAAAATTATTTTAAATTTGTTTAAGACCAACTGCCTATGATCATTCTTGTTTACATCGCCACATTTTTAGTTGCTGTAGCGGTGATTTTTTATTTTTTAGGATATTCTTATCTCTTCAGCGGTATTTCAAAAACCTATTTACGAGGAAGAATGAGTGCCAATATCGATGATGGAAAACTGTTTCGCAGCAATATCATTCACACGTCGAAACCTGTTCTTTGGGATGAGCATCCTGATTACAACAAAAAAGATTTACCTAAAAATATTACTGATGACCTGCTTCATTCCAATACTGCGTCATTTCTTGTCGTGAAAGACGGGAAATTACTTCACGAGCAATATTGGAAGGATTATAATAAACTTTCTAAAACCAATTCTTTTTCAATGGCAAAAGCAGTAACTGTAATGCTCTTGGGAAAGGCTTTAGAGGAAGGAAAAATCGAAAATATTGATCATAAATTTTCTGAATACTATGAAGAATTTAAAAACAAACCTTTCGGAAGAGATCTCACCTTAAAGAATCTTGCTCAGATGGAATCGGGGCTTGATTGGGATGAAAATTATAACAATCCTTTTCTTCCCAATGCAAAAGCTTATTATGGAAGAAGTCTCATTAAGGCTACATTTTCGAGAAGATTTAAAGAAAAACCGGGTGAAAGATTTGAATATCAAAGCGGCTCAACCCAGCTTTTAGGATTTGCGATAAAAAAGGCAGTTAATCAGTCTTTATCGAGCTATTTATCTCAAAAATTCTGGATTCCGATGGGAATGGAGCAAAATGCAGAATGGAGCGTCGACGAAAGCGGAATGGAAAAAACATATTGCTGTATTCACTCCAACTCAAGGGATTTTGCAAAACTCGGGCAATTGTTTTTGGATGACGGAAAAGTGGGAGATGAGCAAATTTTAAATTTAGATTTTATAGAAAAAATGCGAACGCCTACCCAAAAATCCGGAGAAATTTACGGGATGGGATTTTGGATCAATCATGATAATCCGATTAAACATTATTATTTCTTAGGTTTACAAGGACAATACATCATCATGATACCGGAGCACAAAATGGTTATTGTGAGAACCGGAAGTCATATGAACAATCCTAAAAACGACAGAGGAAGACCGGATCAGGTGAAGTTTTTGGTGAATGAAACGGTGAAGTTGTTTGTTTAAAAAGGCTAAGGTTGAGTTTGAGAATATTTTTTGAACCATTAAGTTTAATTAAGATTTAAGATGATTTAAGGATTTCTAAAGAAATTTATTAAGTAGGTCTGAATTTAGATTGATCTGAATCTTAAAAAAGCCTTACAAACTAAAAATCATAATGTTTAAACTTCATTTAAAGTAAAACATGGAAAAATACAATCCTTTAGTGGATAAATATATTGAGAAGTCTGCAGATTTTGCAAAACCGATTTTAAATTATCTCCGGGAAACTGTTCATGAGGTTTGTCCTGATGCGGAAGAAGCGATCAAATGGAAGTTCCCGACGTTTATGTACAAAGGAAAAATTCTTTGTTCGACCGTTTCGTTTAAACAATATTGCAGCATGGGATTCTGGCTACATGATGAAATGACAACGATAAAAAATCTTGAAACTGATGTCGAAAAAACCAATATGTTCAGCTTAGGAAAGATTACCAGGCTGGAAGATTTGCCATCCAAACCTCAGCTTAAAAAAATTATTCTCGAAGCCGTGGAACTTACCGATATGGGAGTGACGATGAAAAAAGCTCCCCCTTCAAAAGTTGAAATCGAAGTTCCCTATTATTTTCATAACGTTTTAGATCAAAACAAAAAAGCATTGGAAATTTTTCAAAAATCATCGCCTTCTTTCAGAAAAGAATACATCAATTGGATTATTGATGCTAAAACTGAAGCTACCCGAAATAAAAGAATCGAACAGGCAATAGAATGGATTTCCGAAGGAAAAGGCAGGAATTGGAAATATGAGAAAAAGAAGTGATTGGGCGGGAAGTTAGATGATGGAAGCTGGAGGTTTACAAGATTGAAACAATTTTAATTTTAAACTAAATTTTTAGTGGAATCTGAAATTAGCTTCCGGTAGCGTATTATTTTTAAGGAAAGCTTCGTATTCCGGAGATAATTGAGCACGTCCCCAAGTATTTTTTCCACTCATGCTTCCGAGGCGCACTTTATCTTTACCGTACTTTTTATTCATCGCATCCATTGCTCTCATCACTGGCAAATGTTGATTTTGAGTATCTTCTTCAAATAAATTAATCAATCTCTGGTCTTCAGGTACAAAATCATTGACAATGACTCCTGCTTTTTTATAATGAAAACCTTCTTCAAAAATAGATTCAAACAAATCGTTTACAACCCTTCCAATAAGAATTGAGGAGTTTGTCGGATTGGGCAGGATCTGAGTTCTAGCATTTCTGTATTCTGGTAAATCTTTCCGGAAACGGTTGGTCTGTACAAAAACTGTAACCATTTTACAACAGGTATTTTGTTTTCTTAGCCTTTCAGAACAATACATTCCGAAAGTTTCCACACGTTCACGAACCTCTTCTTTTTTGGTAAGCATCTGCATAAAGCTTCTCGTCACCGCAATAGATTTTTTGGGTGATGGTGAATCTAATTCCAACTGACGAATTCCTTTCAGCTCGTTGATCATTCTTACCCCGTGAATTCCCATGACTTTCCGCACCCACATTTCCGGTTTTTGAAGTAGATCCCATGCTTTGTGAACACCATTGTCATGCATTTTTATGGCAAGCCTTCTCCCGATTCCCCAAACATCACCAATTTCTAACCATTTTAAGGCCTTTTCTATTTTTTCGGGAGTATCTAAAGCAAAAACTCCGTTGAATCTTTCAGGATCTTTTTTTACAATTCTGTTTGCAATCTTACACAATGTTTTCGTTGGAGCAATACCAATACTTACGGGAATCTTGGCCTTACTTTTAATTTCTTCTTTTAATTGAATACAGTAATTAAAAATATCAACATATTTAAAACTTGTAAGATCCAGAAAAAGTTCATCAATACTGTAAACCTCATAATCCTTTTCTCCAACATAAGATTTTGAAATTTCGATAACCTCCTGGCTTTTAAAATTATACAGTTCGAATTTTGCAGAGAAACATTTTACATTATGCTTTTTAAAAAGCTCTTTATATTTAAACGCCGGAGCCGCCATCGGAATTCCTAAATCTTTGGCTTCCTTGCTTCTCGACACAACACATCCGTCGTTGTTGGAAAGTACAACAACAGGCTTATTTTCAAGTTCCGGATTGAGCGTTCGCTCACAGGAAACAAAGAAATTATTGCAGTCGACTAAAGCATACATGGAGTAAAAATTGCTATTTTAAAATACAAATCTATAACTTTAAAATAGAATATTATGTTTAATCAAAAACTTTAACATTGACATTATTAATTTAAAAATCAACCAGTTAGATAACTTTAAATACGTCAAGATTTGTCGCATTAATGTATTAATCAGCATCTTGAAAAAATGTATTTTTTAATTTAAAAATGGTGATTTTTATTTTTGAACACGTCAAGTTTTGGCGCAACATACCTCTACATTTGTTTCAGAAAAAAATTAAAAATTATGGATAAAGTAACCCAACAAAGAATTGAGAAATTGCATCCTTTTGTAAGAGAGGAAGTAAAACAAATTATTAAAGAATGCGATGCAGCATTAACAGGAAAAGCCAAAATCAGAATTACCCAGGGACTGCGAAGTTTTGAGGAACAGGAAAAACTGTATGCCATCGGAAGAGTGACTTCAGGAAAAAAAGTGACCAATGCCAAAGCAGGACAAAGCATCCACAATTACGGTTTGGCAGTCGATATGTGTTTAATCATCGACGGAAAAACAGCAAGTTGGGACACTGCAAAAGATTGGGACAACGACAAAATCGCCGACTGGTACGAATGTGTGAAAATTTTCGCAAAACATGGTTGGGACTGGGGTGGAAACTGGAAAACATTCAAAGATCTTCCTCATTTCGAGAAGAAGAATTTTCCGACTAAAAAGGGGTTGGTAAAAACGAGTTGGAGAGCGCTTTCTAAGCTGAAAAGGGATAAGGATGGATATGTGATATTTTAAATTTTATACGTCGAGTTTTGGCGCGGTGGGGAAATAGTTTTGTATTTGAAACAAAAAACAAAATTATGAAACAATTTAACGATGAATGGAGTGACAGTTTATCCGAATTTAAAATGCTTTCTTTTAAAGAAGTGAGTGCAGGATTTGAAGGAAATAAAAATCTTTTACAAGGAATACAGAAACCTAATCCAGAAAATACGGAATATAAAGATGACGAATATATCAACCTTACAGATCTTTTAGACAGAATTAGGCTCTCCTACAGAAATGGCAGTGAAATGCAATATGTATTTTCAGAATATTTCAATGATACACCACAAATGTATATCATGGATAATAATAAAAACCATATTGACATTTCAGCAAGAATTGCGTTGAAAAATGGCACTATTAAAGTTTCTCAAAATCTCGGAAGCGAGCCTTTTATGGAAGTGTTTTTTGATGATAAAAAACGTTTAACCTATACTCTTTCTTTTCGTTACTCAGGATCTAGACAAGTCGCAATAATGTTAAGAACGTATAGCTTTAAAGAATACAGAAATCTATTACTTTATTTAGGTTATGGAGATGTGGAAACGGATTATGATGCATCTAAATTTTTTATCAAAGAATTTACTGACTTTCTAAAAGACACTCAAAACACAGCAGATGATCTATACAAAGTATATGCAGATTTGCCAAAAAGTTTTGTTGTACACATACATCTTAGTACTGAAAAAGTTGTAGATCATCTCAAAATTCTTACAGATGTAGATGATACAGGCTGGTTTAGCTGGACAAAAGATACAAGTTCTTTGTTGATTACTTTGATGGCAATGTTTCGGGATTATGATAAAGTTGTAGATTATTTCAATGAAAATCCCAAATTCGTTAATGAGATTTATGATAATCTTGATGGGTACTCTGATTTCTTAGGCAAACCTGTTTCCAACCGAATACACTTCGCTTCTATATTAAGTAAGTTTATACAACAAGATCAAGAAGCAAAAACAAAAATCACCAATAGTCTCACCAATTACGGTAATTATTATATAGAATCAAATATTTTGGAATTGAATGATACTCTTAATACCATTAAAGGAATTGTCAGCTTTGATTGGGATTTCGATTATAAGGATGCTATTTTCTTACAGCAAAAAAGAAAAGTAGCAAAAACCAGAGAACGTCCACTAATAGGACAAGATGGAGAGCCAATAAATGATATTACAGCAGATGAAACAATTGTTGTAGATGAGGATATAGATCCAGGATATTTTTATAATCCAATGAGTCCGGTAACTTATTTGGATAAAGAAGGAAATTCACATTTAGTGACTGCGTTATTTATAAAAGCGATTGCTGATGAGAAAGAATGGGCGGAAGTGATGCATCATATCCGTATTGGTGGGGATATTTTGGCTATAATCGCAGGGTTTATGACAATGGGATTAACTGCTGAGTTTTCTGTATTGGCTGTTGCAGATATAGGTTTGGCAGGTGTAGATTTGGCATTGATGAGCGAATGGCTTCAAAAATGGTTATCCCAATATCCGGAAGGAAGATGGTTTGTAGAAAACTGGGATTTAATCTATGCTTTTGTGGGCGCAGGAATAATGAGCGTTGTAGTAATGGAAGGTATTCTTATATATGGTCCTGCTCTTTTGGAAAATTTAAAGAACATTAAAAATGCACCTTCCAATTATCGTAGTTTTATTACGCAACTAGATGAGCTCGTAAAAGAAGTTTATAAGTATGAAAGTAAATTGATTCGACAAGGCAATATAGAAGAGGTTATAATTGCTGCAAAGCAAAACAGTTCTGGACTTATAAAAAAAGTCTTGAAAACGATTTTTTCTGAAAGTACAGAAGTATTTTTAAGAGGAGCAGCAGAAAATCTTGTAGAAAAAGGCTTTTCTATTATAAAAAAAGGTGAAGATTATATTGTTTCTTATAAAGGAGTAGAAATACTAAAAGGAAAAGATAGATTGGCTGGAGAATTTTTACGGTCTGCTCATTTTTCTACACGACAGGGTTTTCGTAATTTTATTGCAGTTTATGTAAACAAAGTTGTAGCTCATGGTTTTTTACATAATGCAACCAGTGGGGCGAAGTTACTAGGAAATGAAGACTTAGGAACATTTTTAGTAGGAAGCTTTGGATCAGATTTGCAAAATATTTTAAAAGAGCTAGATTATCCCGAGCTTATTGATAAAGCAATGCTTAAAAGTGGCTACCCTTTTAATGCGCCGAAGGGACAAAAGTTTAATCTTTTAAATGTTTCAGATGAAATATATACAGAAGCTATTGCAAAGGGGGGATTTTTTACCAATGTAAATTCTAAATGGGTAGATGCTGCGGTAAGGCAAAAAGTCGAAGTGGTGATTATGTCGAACGAAAAGTATTTAAGAAATTGGGAGAAATTAGCTGATGGTACAAGAAAATCTACATTATCTGGCTTTGGCAAAGAGATACATAGATTTGAATGGAAACATGGATATAGGCTTGACGTAAAGACAAAGAGAATGCTATCTCCAGAACAATTAAAGGGAAAAAAATTTCCTACACTAACTCAGTTTAATGAATATACGATAAAATAATTAAATATTAATACGATGGAAATAACAAACTATAAAGTCTTTATAAAAGAAACTTACTTAGATTTAATAACTAAGTTTAATTTAAATATTGTTGAAAAGAACAATTATATTATAGAATTGAAAAATAGTAATACAGTAATAGAATTTTTTACAGAATATAGAGTCGATAATAAAATAGGGATTGTCCTAACTAATAAAGGATTGAAAAAGTACATTGATGTTTTAAGTATTCCGAGTCTTAATGGAGCATCTGATCCGTTCTCATTTATGTCAAATGAAGAAAATACCAAAGCAAATTCATTTAATGATCCAATAAAGGAATTTATTTATATTTCATTTCTCATACTTAAACAAAATGAATCATTTCTTAAATAATTTTAAAGTCGTCAGAAATGGCGACTTTTTGTTTTAACAGGTTTTGGTAAAGAAGTTCATCGCTTTGAATGGAAACATGATTACAGATTTAATCCAAAAACAAAAAGGATGATACCACCAAGTGAAGCAAGAGGTTTAAAGCCTTTAACTAAATATGAAGAGTATAAAATAGTAGATTAATTATTAAAAAATTTAAAACAATGGAAATAACACAATATGTAGGTTTTATAAAAGAGCAATTCAAAGATATTGCTACAGAGTATGGATTTAACTGGAGACAACAGAATGCAGGAATTCTTTTTTTAGAAAAAAAAATGTAACTATCCGGTTTGCAACACATTATAGAGAAGATGGAGTAACTTTTACAATTTATAATAACGCAAAAAAACAATCTTACAGTTTCAGTACACTATTAGAAAAATTAGGATATGAAAGTTTATTTGACATACTAGATGATGGTGAAAAACAGATTAATGAAGGACATAAAGGAACTATAAAATGTCTTATATATCCAGCAGCAATTTTATTAAAAAAACATTTTCCAGCATTATTAGAGGGAGATTTTTCCTCTGTAGGAAAAGGAAATCCTTTATAAAAGTAAAACCGTCAGCAATGGCGGTTTTACTTTTATAAAGGATTGTATCGTTTTGAATGGAAATATGGGTATCGTTTTGATCCCCGGCTGCTGCACGATTGTATCGTGTGGCTTTTTCTTTTACATGCCCTCTCAAAAGTTTTATTTTTATTAAGAAACAAAGATGATCAGAGTAATGCTGCAGTATTGTAGTTTTAGAATGTTTGCCTTTTAAAGAATAACCACACGAAGGGATTCGTGCGGCAGCGGGGGTTTGATAAAATTAAAGATACATATGAATCAGAAAATTCAGTAATAACAATTTTGACTAAATAATTTAAAATGAAACCACATTATTTAATATTTAACATTGAAAATAAAGTTAGGAACTTTACAAATAGTTTAGAAGATACTTTCGAAAGGTTTGCTATTTTGAAGTTAAATCCAACTATTGAAGAAAATATAAAACAAAGAATTTATGAGAAGCAAGATTTTGAAGTTACAGTACAGGAACTTCAACAAATACTTCCAACTTTTGATAAAAGAATAGAAAAACTATTAAAACATCCAGATTTTAATCCTTTTAAAGAAGAACTAAGGCAAAGACTTCCAGAACAATATGGAAATCAACCTTTTAAATTTAAAGGAACTACATATTATCTTTATCATAAAGGAAGAGAATTTTATGTGGATAGTATGATTTATGGAGCTTTAGGCTTTAAAAAATTAGTAGAAGATCATATTTCGGTTAATAAACCTTTGAGGTACGTTTATAAAGAATAATAATAGATACCGTTTCATATTAGAAATAATTTTCTTGTAAAAATACATACATTTGTAATCAACAAATCTACCCTTTTGAAAAAAACTCTATGAAAATTAAAATCCTATCAATTCTATTTTTTGTATTTTTTGTAAATTCAAAAGCACAATGGGGAGTACCTCCGCCACGAAGAGAACCCAATAAAGAACAGATTGAAGCTGTAGAAAAGTTTATAAAAATTACAGACTATAAAAAATCTATTGAAAGCTTTTTATATTATTCGATTTATAAACATCAATCCGATTAATAACGATGATGTTTTAACAAAAGTTTATGATAACTTTGATTTTGATTCATTTAAAAAAGACTCTTACATTTATCATATACTTGATGGATTTTCTATAAAAGAAATTGAGGAAATAGAGCAGTTATACACTAAAAATAAAAAATTAAAGGGACAATATCCTACATTCATTACTCCTGAAATAGTTGATCAAATTAATACTTTTGTAGAAAGGCAACTAGAGTTACATCAAAAAGGAAGAACAGAAAATGGAATAAAGAGAAGACACTAAGAATTTTTGTAAATATATAACCGCTCAAGTAATAGGGCGGTTTTTATTTTAAAGAAATGGTAAATCAATATATCTATTGGAAAGGAATGATATTACACATCTAGATTCCAAAATAATTATAATTAGTCAAGAATTAGCCATTTTTTATTTTTAACACGTCAAGTTCTGTCGCTTCCCGCTCCTATCTTTACTCTACCAAAATAACAGTAGAAAAATGAAAAAAACAACCCTACTTTCTTTAGATGGAGGCGGAATAAGAGGCATCATAACCTGTATTATTTTACGCTACATAGAAGAGCAGCTGCAGATTCATGATAAACCGGGCGCAAAGCTTGGTGATTATTTTGATCTGGTTGCAGGAAGCAGCACGGGAGCATTGATTGCGGCGATTATTTTGTGTCCCGACGAACACCGAAAAGCGAAATATTCCATTCAGAAAGGTTTGGAATTGTATTCCGAAAAAGGCGGTGATATTTTTCAGGTTTCCTTTTGGGAGAGACTGATTAATCCTTACGGTCTTTTCAATGAAAAAATCTCTCAGGAAGCTTTAGAAAAAAACCTGAATGATTTTTTTGGAAATTTAGAATTAAAAGAATTGATAAAACCTTGTTTAATAACAAGCTATGACATCGAAAACCGAAGAGCAAAATTATTCAACTCATGGAAAGCAGCTTTAAGCACAGATAATTTTTACGTAAAAGATGTCTGCAGAGCCACTTCAGCGGCACCGACTTATTTCACTCCGGTTCAGATCAAATCGATGTACGGACAGATTTTCAGCTTAATCGACGGTGGAATGTTTGCTAATAATCCTGCATTGTGTGCTTATGCAGAAGCCAGAAAAATTCCTTTTGCTGAAGTTCTGAAAAACCACCAAAAGGCCAATCATCCCACGGTAAAAGACATGATCATTGTTTCTATCGGGACCGGAATAGAATCTAAAAGTTATTCATTCAAAAAGCTGGAAAAAGCCGGAAAAATAGGTTGGGTAACGCCGATTATTGATATTCTGATGTCTGCCAATGCAGAAACAGTAGATTATCAGCTCTGTCAGATGTTTCAGACTTTGGGGGCACGAAACCAGAAAAATTATTATAGAATTAATCCATCTCTGAAAAATGCTTCTCCTGCAATGGATAATGTAAGAAGATCCAATATTGAAAACCTGATTCAGGCAGGATTAAGCTATATTGACGACAACAGAGAAACTTTAAATCAAATTGTACAAAAGCTGATCAGAAACAAAATATAAGCTTTTTAACTTATAAATGACAAATATAAGCTAATTCAATTATATTCATCATTTATAAGCTGTTTACTTAATTAAAAAGATTTTTTAAACACTGAAAAAACACGTCGACTTTTGTCGCTCCGCTCTCCTACTTTTGTAGTATAAACAAAGACAAAAAAACAAAATCTTAAACTTTTAAACACTTTATCATTCAACATTTCTTTATGCTGAACAGCAAGAATTATATTCAAAAAACAACTAATTTTTTAAAGCACAAAAACATGGAAACACCCAATCACAATTCCGATATAATAATCAATGATGATCTCTACACCATTAACTGGAGCGATATTGAAAACACCGAAATCGACTACGAAAATTATCTTGATGACATTGAAAACTTCTTCAGGGAAGATTTTGAAAGTGATGTTTTAGAAGAGGATTTTTACAATTAAAATATACAATAAAATTAAAACACGTCAAGTTCTGTCGCTCATCAAGAGTACCTTTGAAGTATCAATAAAAACACAAAACAATCATAAATCTTTCCTGACAAAATTCTGAATTCGACTTCTAAAAAAAGTCTGAACAGCCAGAAATACGTCTAAAAACTAACAGTTAAAAAAATACAAAATGACTTTCTCTATTAAAAAGAAAGGTGGATATCTTTTGCCGGAAACCAACTTAAAAAATAAGGCTGGAACCTGAAGCCATCTAATAAAAAGAGGCTTCGAAATTAATCTAAAAACTTAATAAAATGACAAATATGGAAGAAAATGAAGAACTTGATTCTGAATTGAATGTAGAAGAAATTCCTTCTCCTAGTGATCTCTGGAACTACATGGAGTATTACTGGCATAACAACAGAGAATTTCCGGAAAGCAACGAAGATCTTCTGAAAAGGAAGGCAGATTTGGTAGGAGGCAAAGTTCCGTTGTCCCAATTACCACTCTTAACAGAAAATGACAAACTTGTTGATGTCGTTGAGAGAGGAAATACGACTCCCAATTCAATGGGATTTGGTGTAGGAGCAAATACTTATTATCTGGGAGTCAACATGAAAACTTTCAATATAAGGTTGCTTAATAAAAATCCCATTACAGATGCTGCAACAGGAAAATGGAATATGGCTGTAGGAGACTCTGCTTTGTGGTCTTTGACTACCGGAGATAAAAATACCGCAGTTGGAGGATGGACAGGTCAGAGCCTGACTACAGGAACCAGTAATTTATTCTCAGGAGTTCAAGCAGGAAATAAATTGACAACGGGTGGTTTTAATGTAATGTTAGGCTATGCCTCTGGATTTGAAAGTATATCAGCAAGTGAAAATGTTTTTGTTGGTGTAGGTAGTGGTTATTACATTAAAGAGGGTTCAAAGAACACCTTTATCGGAACAAGTGCAGGAGCCAACCATGGCAGAACAATAAACGGACAGTGGATATGCAATACTTTTTTGGGATATTCAGCGGGTGCATCCACAGCATCAACCGGAACTTATGGAAATAACAATGTGATAATAGGCGCATTTGCTCCTTTAGGGGGAGAATCAAATAATAAATTGATCATTCATTCTCAAACAGCTCTATCTAATCATAATCAAGTGATCCCACTAATATCCGGAGATTTTGCTGCTCGTTGGTTATCAATCGGGGGAAATTTCAGAATTAACCCTTTGTATGTTGAAAAACAAGCTGCAGACAACCCTGAGTATGACTCATTGGCAGTGTACAATGGGACAACCGGGCAAATTGGCAAAACACCTATTCGTGATTTAAAAAAAGCCATTAGACCATATAAAATATATTCAGCTCTATTGGAATTTAATGAAACAACCTTTGAGCCTCAGTTTCAGGTATTGGAAAATTCGGTTGGAGATATTGAATGGAGAAAAACAGGAAGAGGTGAATATGAAGGAATCTTATCTGAATCTTTCACTAAAAATAAAACACTGATTGTAACCACAATGAATGAATTTACACAAAAATCTTCATGTATATGGACTGAAGGAAATACGCTTCATTTAAAACTTGCCAATTCAGAAAATGACTTAACTGACATTGGAGGTCTTTGTGGAACAATAGAAATTAAAACTTATTAAAACTAATCTTAAAAAAAATAAAAATATGTCAACAAATAACAACAATTCATCACAAACACTTTTCAGGTTTGCAGCAATGAGAAACCCTGAATTAGCAGATCCAAAAAACAAAGATAAAAGATTCGTCTTTAGAAGCGAAGTTGCGAGAAATGCAAGTAAAATTGATCCTCTCGTTACTTCAGCGACAAGTTTAAAATCTATATTTAAAAACCCTTCATCAATCAGTGGTTTTACCGTGCATTCGGAAGATTCCTTAAAAGCTCTTCATCCTAATTTTTATGATTTTGCTGTATGGATTGCAAGAAACAAGTCTACCGCTACAAAAGAAGATTTCGACAAACAAATTGCACTTTGTAAAACTTTCGGTGCTTTAGTCGCAGATTATGTTCTTTGGGACAATCTTACTTATCAGGTAGTTACTCAAAAAGACTTCTATGCGAAAGAACTGATTATGCAATATCTGCATTTGGCTCATATCCTTGAAAATTATGACAGTTCTGATGAATCATACGCAGATATGATTAAGGCCAAAGTTGTTTTGCCTAAAGAATTATTTAAAGTTTCTCAAGGCTCTGGTAGTACAGGAACTTCAACAACGCAGAAGACAGTTTATAATGACAAGGCAATGAAGTTTGCCGAAGCTACAATGTTTTTGAAAGAAAATCAGAAGCTTGCAGATTCTCTGACGAAGTTAGAAAAAACATACAAAAAACAATTTGACGAGGCTTATAAATCAGCTTATAATGAGTATGAAAGTGCAACGAAACCGCTTATTCGGTCTGTACAAAAAGAAGCTTCTGCAGCCGACCGGAAGAAGCAAATTTTAGAAAACAGAATCAATTATCTCACCCAGCTAAGCGTAGCAGATCCCGAAAAATTTTATGCGAATGCCGAGCTTGATATGGAGCTCCATCGCATCAAAGAAGAGATTATGCAGATTACGGTTCCTGAAGCAGAAATTCCTGATTTTGAATTTAATTTTGGAACTCCGGAAATTGATGCCATATATTTAGGAAGAACAATGAATTCTGAGGATCAGAGCACGCTCTGTAGATTACTTGGAGCATCAACAATAACAGAGGCATTATCAGGAATTACGACATTTGACGAGCTAAATCAGAGCATCAGTTCAAACAACCAGACGTTACAGCAAACTGTTCTTAATAATACGGTTCTTAACCAGCAGGTTTCTACTACAGTTGGTGGTGTAGTAATACCGGTGAATAACAATTCTGCTACTTCAGGATATCTTCCTTTCAGCATAAAAACTTATGCCCGAAGCTCAACAGAGTGGAGTTTAATGTTAGCTTTAAGCAACAATATTGAGGTAGCGTCAGCAAAATATAAGACATTTATAAAAGATGTAGAATTTTCCTCAACAAGTTTATCTTCGTTGGGCGGAGGATCTTATCTATTGTTTGATTAACCTAGAATCCCGGTTTCTAAAACCTATCAGGTTGAAGAATTTGTTGTAGAAGGAGAATTAACATCAAGGGATGGAATTACTTATCGTTTCAACGTTAAATTAGTTATTGATCCATATGATTTAGACAGATTAACCAAACATTATAATTTCAGAGGTGCGGATGGTTGCTTTCCTGTCGAAAATCCTCCAAAACCAGAAACACCTGAAACGCCTGAAAATCCTCAAACACCAGGAACATCCGTAGAATCCGGAGCTTTTATTCCTTCAGGATTCGGAATGAAAAACATTGGGGTTGCAGATTATCTTAAAGTAGAACAAAGTACGTATTGCTATGTAGAAGGAGATGTTGCTCACATCGAAAACATCATGGCTCGTGAATATAAAGAACGTTCTACCAGAAGATTAAAGCGAAGTGAATCTCAAACAACAAAATCTACAGAATCTGAAAAAGAAAAGCTTACAGATACCACTTCTACCGAAAGATATGAAATGCAGAGCGAGATTTCTAAAATCTTACAGGAATCTAAAGATTTTTCTGCACAAGCTGGAGTAACTGCAAATTGGAAAATAGGCGACGCAGGTTTTGGAGCTTATGCTAACGCAAGCTATGCCACTCACAATTCTAAAGAAGAAAGCAACAGACAGGCAGTTACAGAAGCCAAAGATATTACCGCAAGAGCTTTAGACAGAATTGTAACCAAGGTAAAAGAAGAACGTATTGACAAAGTTTTAGAAGAATACGAAGAAAACAACAAGCATGGTTTTGATAATACCAAAGGAAGCAATCACGTAGTTGGAGTTTATAGATGGGTAGATAAAGTTGTGAAAAACCAGATTTACAATTACGGTAAGCGTATGATGTTTGAGTTTATGATTCCTGAGCCAGCAAAATTGCATTCTTTAGGAATGAAGATTTCTAATAATGCAGAAAATCAATTGATAAAACCTATTGATCCAAGAGAATCATCAATACATAAACTTGAGAATTTCAGTTCTTTAGAAGATGAAACAAGACTAAAATTTTGGTTAAGCGAATATAACGTAGAGATTGATGAAAAACCTTTGCAGTCATTTTCTATCGGAAAATCTCTAAATGGTCAATCTTCCGGAAATATATCAGAAATTGAATTTTATACTATGAAAGATGAAATCCAAATTCCTGAAGGTTACATTGCAAAAGGAGGATTAGCAAGTTTCTCAGCAGCGTCTGATGGTGATGGTTCAAATGTGAATTTGCTTTTAGGAGACCTGCATTATCACAATTGGGGCTTATGGGGACAAGCTGCGGTATTCGGTAGACAAACATTCTCTAAACCTTACTCAAAATCGGTTCCTATATCATCCACGGGATATAATGAATTTGCAGGGACGTCAAATTTTATTATTGATGTTGAATTAACAACGGAAGCCAAAAACATTTGGTTTCAAAAAACCTTCAACAAAATCATTGAAGCCTATGAGGTTGAATTAGAGAAATACAATCAAGCTTTAGCAGAAGCAAAAGCTTTAGGTGTACAAATCAAAGGTTCGAATCCTGGCTTTTATAGAAAGATTGAGAATACAATTTTAAGAAAAAACTGTATTTCTTATATGATCGATCAGAATACCAATGCTGCACTTACTTTCGGTAAGAAGAAATATTACATCAATGATGGAGCAACAGCAGAAACCTTCACCAATACCGATATTAAAGTTGATTCTTCTTTAGATCAATATGCAGCTTTTGTGAAGTTTATGGAACAAGCATTCGAATGGGATATCATGAGCTACTATTTCTACCCTTACTATTGGGGAGACAGAAACAGATGGTCAGATTTATATCAGTTTGATGATAACGATCCTACATTCAGAGCATTTATGCAGTCTGGTATGGCGAGAGTAATTGTCACAGTAAGACCAGGATTTGAAGAAGCGGTAAGACACTTCCTTGCAACCGGACAAATCTGGAACGGTGGTGAAGTTCCTGTTATCGACGATCCATTGTTCTTATCTATTGTAGACGAAATGCGTGCTGCAGTCGGTGAAAAACAAGGTGAACCGTGGAGAGAAAAAATTCCTACTTCATTAACAATTCTTCAGGCAGATTCTATTGGCTTGAGAGTGGAAAAAGCATTGCCATGCAACTGCGAACCCGGAGTGAAATTTGACGATCAGCTAGGGGAATTGTGCGGAAGCAATTTTGAATTGAACAATAATCAAATTGGTCAGTCGGCAGATAAATGGATTGAGATTACTTACAATAGAATGGATGACACTTCTTTCACAAAGATGATTGATCTGTACAACAATCTTAATTTCCCAAGAACTTTTGAGTGTCTAGGAAATTCTATTGAAATCGATAAATTTTGGAATGAAAATGATCCGGCTTCAAAATTCTATACCTTTCTTGCAGAAGAGCTATCTAAAATAGAAGCCGCAGAAGCTTATCCAACCGATGAAAACGGAATTACCTTCAAAGTAAACGTTTCTAAAATTAAAGATTTCGACTTTAGAAGTGAATCTATCAACATCGAAGAAGCGCGAAGATTCATCTTCTCAACCGATGCCGAAACATATCTTAAAGTTGCATTACCTACCCGAAACTTTGGAGAAGAGAAAATTTTAGACAAAAATCTACAGCCTCTTCCACCTGACGAATATGAAAATCAGGCTCCGCTTTCTAAATTTTTAGTGTAATCTTTTAAAATTTTTCAATCATGAATCGGGCAAAACCCGGAGGTTATTGTGCAGCACTTTATTGTGCTGCCTTATAACCATCATGAAATTAATAAATTGTTTAACAACTAAAAAACGAAGAAAATGGAAAACTTTGATGACGAATTCGGAGATTTATCCGGATACAAAATACTTTCTTTTAATGAAATAAGTAAAGGTTTTGAAGGGAATAAAAATCCGTTGGAGGGAATAGCGAGGAAATCTTTTGACGAAAAATCAAATGAATATGCTTTAAAATCAGTCTTAGCAAAAAACAGTATTTTTTATAAAGCCAAAGAAGGAACTTTTAGAAATTACTTAGAAAAAATTGGGAAATATTTTATCGTAAAGAGATTATTTGAAACTATAGATTTAGAAGAAATAGGTTTTAATGAAAGCTATAACGAAATTAACATTAAATACCAATAATTATGGATAAGATGTGTAATACCAAGCAAACAAGAGTAATAGAAACAACATATGATTTCCCTGAAGCTCTTATTGGCTACACTTATGAAGATTTAAAAAACACTTTAAATAATGCGTATTGGTTTCTAGAAGGAGAAGATTCTAATCTAATGGTTTTTCACTTATTTTCTAATCCTAATACAAAAGAAGTAGAATTCGTTGCATGTAACCTTGGAAGTGATATTTTTGATTGCCTAAAGCTTAATACTGAGAATCTAATTTCTACAGGGGGCTATGTAATAAAAGATAAAGGAGGAAAAGAAATAATAAATCCTATTTTAAATGTTTTTAAGCAAGATGTAGCTGATAATATATTGGGAATTTATAGAGATAAAGAAAACTTTAATCATTACCCTCTATCAAGAGATAAAATAATCAATGCTATTGATAAAGAAATCTTTGCAGAATATATGTATCAAAAAGTAGTTGGCTATCTTTTTGATGGGTTGGGAACTTCGTTAAAGTTTTTTGTAGACCAATTCCGAGATATCTCCAAAAACATTAAAGAATACAGAATTTCTGAACGTTCTTATTTACCAGATGTAAAGGGATTTGACCCTATCCTTAATGGAGCATTATTAAACGCAATTGGTGTAAATACTACAATTCCAGTAGAAAAATACACCTATTCACAAGAGGATTTGGAGTATTATCAGATCAAAGAAAAGCAGATAGACTGGACTTTATGTATTAATGCGGAATTTTGTGGATTATGGAATGCCTTGGTAGATACTGTTGACGGATTTGTAATGCTATTGCCGAGTTTATACGAGATTCTGTCAGACAGAGCTACCTTCAAAAAGTTTTTTGGAATTGTTGTAGATTTTCTTATGATGACGCCCGAAGAATTAGGAGATATAATAACGGCGTATGACTTTGAGAACAGCAAAGGCTCTATTTACAGGCTTTCTTACCAACAATGTTACGAAATAAGCATGATTCTCACTCTCTTTTTACCATTACCCAAAATAGGTAAAGCAGGAAAAACATCACAAGCATTGGAAGAATTATCCGTTTTACTTTCTAATTTTTCTGTTAAAAATGAACTGATTCTTTTGGCATATAAAATGGGATTAAGAGTTAAGAAAACCGCCGGAGAATGGAAATTAGTCTTTGGAAAATACACTCTTCTTAAAGGACAAAAGGACAAAATTCTTAAGATGATTGAGGATATTGGTGAAATGTCTAAATTTGGTGGAGATAAAAATCTTACAAAGCTAAGGAAGCAGCTTGATGAAGCCGTTATTGAAGAAAACGGAGTTACTAGAAAGCTTACAAATGCTGAGAAGGAGGAACTTCTGAAAAAACTTAGGTATGAAGGAGGTGCATTTGGTAATAAGTCAATTGTAGAAACAACGGTTGAGGTAGAAGTAAAAGCTTTTAAAGAAGGAGAAATACAATTTGCCAATAAAACAATTGCCAAGCCTTTTGATAAAATAAAAGAAGCTATATCTTATTTTAACCATCACGTGGTTAATAATATTGTGGAACAAGTGGGTAAAGATAATTGTGGTAATGTGGCAAAGGTTATCGCAGAATATCTAAGAACAGGAGAGTTAAAATTGGCAGAAGATTCCCTTTCACAGGGCTTAGAAAAAGTAGCAGAAAAATGTGGAGCAGGTAGATTTAGTGATATTACAGCACTAGACCGATTAGAATTTTTACTAAGAGATGATGAAATTGCCATTATCTACGGAGCTACAAAATACTATTCGAGTGGACTGGTTGATGGTCATTATCTTGTAGCAGTAAAAGTAGAGAAGAAAGTTTATTTATTAGAAGGACAAACGGGAGAAATTCTTTTATATGATAAAACTTCCATGGAATCTAAAAACTTTGAAAGAGGTTATAGACAATTTCAGTATACAAAAGCAGGTAAAATTAAAAAATAGAATAGTATGTTAACAGATCAAGAAATGCTAGAGATAGCAGAACGTTTTATGAAAAGAATAGTAGACAAAGAAACGGAAGCCGTAATATTACATGAGGAAACCATTAAAAAGCCTTATGGTAATATTTATTTTTTTCAGGCTAAAGAATTTCTTTTAACAAGAGATTTCAATAAAGTATTGACTAATAACCCCCCCTTTTTAGTGGAAAAAGAGAAAGGAAGAGTGGTTAATTTAGGACCACTGAGAAGATTAGAATATGAGATACAAGCCTACGAAAATGGGACTATGAAACCTACTATGGATCTTTATTGGTATCCAGACGAAGATCGGTTTTCTAGAGAGTAATCATATAAAGGCTTTAAATAAAGAAGTAAATTTACTGCTGTATTTGTTGTTTTTGATAACTTTAGGATGAAAATCACAAAAACTGAAAATAATTTTATGTTAACAGACAAAGAAATGCTAATAATAGCAGAAAAATATTTAAAAAAATTATAAGAAGGGTCAGATGTAGAGGTAATGATTTTTAGAACTATAGAAAAAAATTATGGTAATATTTATGTATATGGACCAAAAAAAAGTTATCATATTAGTGCTGCCCCCTTTTTAGTAGAAAAAAAATGGGAAGGGTGGTTTCCTTTGGTACTGCGGGGATATTAGAAAGGGAAATAAAAGCCTATGAAAATGGTACATTATCTACAGCTTTAGACTCTTACTGGTATCCTGATGAAGACAGGTTTGATTATAAATAGTCCTGATAACTCATAATTTTTTCCGTAAAAATAGTAGCCGCAACTTCACCGTTGCGGTTTTTTGGAAAAAAGGGAAATTACAATTAGCAGAACACTCACTTTCGCAAGGATTAGAGGAAGTCGCAGAAAAATGTGGAGCAGGGAGGTTTGGTGATATTACAGGACTAGACCGATTAGAGTTTTTACTAAGAGATAATGAAATTGCCATTATCTATGGGGCTAGAAAATATCATTCGAGTGGTCTGGTTGATGGTCATTATCTTGTAGCAGTGAAGGTAGAGAAAAAAATTTATTTATTAGAAGGACAAACGGGAGAAATTCTTTTATATGATAAAACTTCCATAGAATCTAAAAACTTTGAAAGAGATTATAGACAATTTCAGTATACAAAAGCAGGTAAAATTAAAAATTAAAATTATGCTAACAAATCAAGAAATGCTAAAGATAGCAGAACAATTTACTAGAAAAATAGTGGACAAGAATTTTGCCCCAAATATTGTATTGGAAGAGGCTATTGAAAAACCATACGGCAATATTTATCGTTATCAGTCAAAAGAATTTCTTTTGACAAAAGACATTTACAAAGCAATAACACCTGCTACTCCTTTTCTAGTGGAAAAAAAGACAGGAAGAGTTGTTACTTTTGCTTCGGCAATGAGCTTAGAGAATAATATAAAAGCCTATGAAAATGGGACTATGTCAAGAGCTTCAGATACCTATTGGTATCCTGATGAGGACAGATTTTCTTCTAAATAATCTAATATTTCATAATTTTTTTCGTAAAAATAGTAGCCGCAACTTCACCGTTGCGGTTTTTTGGAAAAAAGGGAAATTACAATTAGCAGAACACTCACTTTCGCAAGGATTAGAGGAAGTCGCAGAAAAATGTGGAGCAGGGAGGTTTGGTGATATTACAGGACTAGACCGATTAGAGTTTTTACTAAGAGATGATGAAATTGCCCCCCTAGCTGCCGCATGAATCCTTTCGTTTGGCTTTTTCTTTTAAAAACTCTCTCAAAAGTTTTATCTTTATAAAAACATAAAGATGAGCAGAAATTACAAATTTCATAATCCTGAAGGATTATATTTCATAAGTTTTGCCGTCGTCGGTTGGCTGGATGTATTTATCAGAAATGAGTACAAAGAAATTCTTTTAGAAAGTTTAAGATTTTGCCAAAAGAATAAAGGTATGGAAATTCATGCATGGTGTATCATGTCAAGCCATGTACACTTGATTTTTCCCTCGCTGCCGCACGATTGTATCGTGTGGTTTTTCTTTTAAAAAATACCTCAAAAGTTTTATCTTTATAACATAGTAAAAATTACAATTTCCACAATCCTGAAGGATTATATTTCATAAGTTTTGCCGTTGTAGGTTGGTGAAATGTATTTATCCGAAATGAATACACAGAAATTTCTTTTAGAAAGTTTAAGATTTTGCCAGAAGAATAAAGGCTTAGAAACATATACCAAATATAGTTCTCAAAAACCTCCTCATCATCTTGAAGAATATTTTAGCATAAAATTTATCCACAAAAGCAAAACACGACACCGTTTGTCGCAGTAAGCTCATATATTTGTTTTATAAAATTCAGGCATGAAAAAAGATTTTTACCTTACGAGATATGCACTAATCATCAAAAAATTAGAGAGCGCTCCTGCTACCTATTCCCAGCTGGAAGATTATCTTCTGAACTCTTTTGAGTTTCAGGATGCGGATATCAAAAGCTATTCAATCAGAACTCTGCAGAGGGATATTCGTGAGATTTCCAATCTTTTTAATCTTTCCATTCACAACAAGAAAAAGGGTGACAACCGTTATTATATCGAAAGCCGCCCGATGATGGAAGTGGATGAGTACAATCCCCCGCTGCCGCACGATTCTATCGTGTGGCTTTTTCTTTTAAGTTCACATTCTCTCAGTATGTATTATTTTTATCTTTATAAAAACATAAAGATGAGTAGAAATTACAAATTCCACAATCCTGAAGGGTTATATTTCATAAGTTTTGCCGTTGTAGGTTGGTTAGATGTATTTATCCGAAATGAATACAAAGAAATTCTTTTAGAGAGTTTAAGATTTTGCCAAAAGAATAAAGGTATGGAAATTCACGCATGGTGTATCGTGTCAAGCCATGTACACTTGGTTTTTCGAAGTATCGATGGTAAGAAACCGGAACTTTTGATCGGTGATTTCAAAAGATTTACAAGCAAAGCAATTATACAAGCCATCAAAGAAAATCCAACCGAAAGCAGAAAAGAATTTTTATTAGATTTTTTTCTTAAAGAAGGCGCAAAAAGTTCAAATGTAAACCAATATCAATTTTGGAGACATGACAATAAACCTATTGAGTTGTGGAGCAATCATGTAATCAACCAAAAGATTAATTATGTCCATCAAAACCCTGTAGAAGCGGGTTTGGTTTTTCGTGCTGAAGATTACAGATATAGCAGTGCTTTAGATTATTCTGATGAAAAAGGGCTTTTGGATGACGTTGTGGTTTTTAGAATGTTTGGATTCTGACTGACCACACGAAAGGATTCGTGCGGCAGCGGGGGGAACAGAATTTTTGTATCAGACAACTGGAAAACAAAAAAATATTGTTAAAATAAAATTGACGGGAATTGATGGTAGTGATTTTAAATTAGCGGACAAATTAGCAGGTTTGAAGAAGAAACCCAAAGGCTATACTTGGCATCATTTAGATGATTACGATCCTATAACTGGAACTTGTACAGTACAGTTGGTTGATTCAGGAATACATATTGCATCTCTTCCTCATTATGGAGGAGTGAAAGTGTTGGAAGAGTTCTTAAATTTTAAATATTTATCAAGACCTTAATAATATGAAAACAGAAATTACAGAAGCAGAAAATAGTATTACACTTACAGACATTCAACAAATTGAAAGTCAATTTAATTTCACAATGCCTGAAAACCTTAAAAAATTATATTTAAAATATAATGGCGGGGTTATAGGAGATGGTTATTATGAAATTAATAGTATTAAGTATGGAAAAGTTAAAATAGAAGATACTATTGATAGTTTACAAATAACTGAACAACATATACCAAAAGAATATTTGCCTTTTGCAAATACAGCAGTTGGTCATATAGTATGTATGTATGTAGGAAGTGGTAGTAAAAATGGGCAAATTTATCTTTTCCGTCACGACGAATTAGAGCCAATTTTTCACAACAATACACTAGAAGAATTTTTAGAAATAAATTCTATTGATGATTTATAATCTTAACGGCAACTAATTAAGTTGCCGTATTTTTTTGTTTAAAATTAGCTCTAAAAGTAAAATATAGTAAATAAGAAAGTCTGTTCTATTAAAAATAAGGAAGGAAATATTACTTATTTTGATGATATACCAGAGGAAAGCTTAGATGATGTTGTCAAAGATATTGAGGCCCCCGCTGCCGCACGATTCTATCGTGTGGCTTTTCTTTTAAAAACTCTCTCAAAAGTTTTATCTTTATAAAAAACATAAAGATGAGCAGAAATTACAAATTCCATAATCCCAAAGCTTTATATTTCATAAGTTTTGCCGTCGTAGGTTAGTTGGATGTATTTATCAGAAATGAATACAAAGAAATTCTTTTAGAAAGTATAAAATTTTGTCAAAAGAATAAAGGCTTAGAAATTCATGCATGGTACATTATGTCGAGTCATGTACACTTGGTTTTTCGAAGTATCAATGGTCAGAAACCAGAACTTTTGATCGGTGATTTCAAAAGATTTACAAGCAAGGCAATTGTTAAGGCTATTAAAGAAAATCCTAGAGAAAGCAGAAAAGAATTTCTTTTAAACTTCTTTCTCAAAGAAGGCTCAAAAAGTTCGAATGTAAACCAATATCAATTTTGGAGACATGACAATAAACCTATTGAGTTGTGGAGCAATCATGTAATCAACCAAAAGATTAATTATGTCCATCAAAACCCTGTAGAAGCGGGTTTGGTTTTTCGTGCAGAAGATTACAGATATAGCAGTGCTTTAGATTATTCTGATGAAAAAGGGCTTTTGGATGACGTTGTGGTTTTTAGAATGTTTGATTTCTAAGATGACTGACCACACGAAAGGATTCGTGCGGCAGCGGGGGAATATATTTGAAGATGTTGCAGATGTAAGAATTAAACAATTTGAAAGTGCAAATGCTACAGCTGAGGTGGAAAATGCACTTATTTTTAATTCTTCCCGAAAAATATCCGAATTTTGGACTTCTAATTTAAAGCATACCATATTTTTTCCGGAAAGATTTAGAATAAAAATGATTAATTCTATTGTAACACACAATCATCCTAGAGGTTTTGATTTAAGTATAGCAGATATTCTGACGCTTTTAAGAAACAATCTTGCAGAAATTAGGGCGGTTACATCTAATGGAGATGTATTTAGTATGAAATATAAGGGTAAATTGATTAACAAAGATAAATTAATCGATGATATAGAAGAAATTCAGAAAGATTTTACAAAAAATGGAGGTTCGTTAGAAGATGAGTTTGAACAAGTGTACAATGCTATTAAAAATGATGTAGAGTACATACATTATACTAAACAATAAAAATAAAATATTATGGACATAAATTTTAAATTAGATTTCTTTTATTATAATGAACTGCCAGTTTTAGATGGTAGAGATCCAAAAATGATTGAACTCACTCCTCATATTGATAAATTTAAAACATTCTTAGCAACACAACCTTTAGACAAAATAATTGAATTGCTTGTATTCACTTATAAAGACAAGTATGCACAAACACAATTTTGGACGAGGAAGCTACTTGTCAATAATTCACGATTAATTGATGACGAGTATCCGCCATACTTAGATGAAGATACAGATAAATTTTTAAGTGCGGATAGTATTAATAGGAATGATTTAAAACATTTTATCTGTAAAATGATATTGGATTTAGAAAGAGGATGCTATTTTTCAAATTATATAGAATTTGCTTTTATGAAAGAACAAAATATTAATAAATTTAAAGAAGCTGTAGAAAGAAGCCTCAATGGAAAGCAGTATCAGATATTGCAGTCAAATGGAGAAATTACATTTAAAGTGGAGAACTCACCAATAGCAAAAGTAGAAATTACAAATAAAAAAGTAAAAACTATTTTTAATCCTGAAAAATGGATTGCATATTATGGTTTGGGCTAAAAAATTAGATTTTTCTTGCTGCCGCACGATTGTATCGTGTGGCTTTTATTTTACAAACTCTCTCAAAAGTTTTATCTTTATAAAAACAATGAGGAGTAGAAATTACAAATTCCATAATCCTGAAGGATTATATTTCATAAGTTTTACCGTCGTCGGTTGGCTGGATGTATTTATCAGAAATGAGTACAAAGAAATTCTTTTAGAAAGTTTAAGATTTTGCCAAAAGAATAAAGGTATGGAAATTCATGCATGGTGTATCATGTCAAGCCATGTACACTTGGTTTTTCGAAGTATCGATGGTCAGAAACCAGAACTTATGATCGGTGATTTCAAAAGATTTACAAGCAAGGCAATTGTTCAGGCTATTAAAGAAAATCCTAGAGAAAGCAGAAAAGAATTTCTTTTAAACTTCTTTCTCAAAGAAGGCTCAAAAAGTTCGAATGTAAACCAATATCAATTTTGGAGACATGACAATAAACCTATTGAGTTGTGGAGCAATCATGTAATCAACCAAAAGATTAATTATGTCCATCAAAACCCTGTAGAAGCGGGCTTGGTTTTTCGTGCAGAAGATTACAGATATAGCAGTGCTTTAGATTATTCCGATGAAAAAGGACTTTTGGATGACGTTGTGGTTTTTAGAATGTTTGATTTCTAAGATGACTGACCACACGAAAGGATTCGTGCGGCAGCGGGGGTAGATCCCAAAGTTTTGGAGATACGTTCTAAAATTTACACCACGTATGATCCATGTAATGTCTGCAAACGAGAAATTCTTACCAGAGCTAGAATTTATCCAAAAGCCAACTTTGAAATAATTAGGCCTATGTTTAAAAATGCAGAGGGGTTGATAATACCAGTACAAAAAGATTTGCATTTTTCCGAGTTTTTAAAACAAAATAATTTAAAATAAGAGATATGTCTTTACAGTATATACAGAAAGTAGAAGATTTTATAACAAAATCAAATAAAAAATCGTTTCCAGTTTTACCAGATGAAATTAATGATTTAGAAAAAAAAAATAAAATTACTCTTCCAAAATCTTACAAAGAATTTTTGTTTTTTACAGGGAAGTATTTTGCTCCTTTGGACATAAATGGATTAAGTGCAGAGTTTTTAATTTTAGAAAAAGCTAACGAAAATGCTAGATCAAATTTAAAAGAATACGGACTAGAAAAATTAATTACCAAAGATTTTTGGGTAATAGCCGAAATGGATGGGTCGGTTTTTATCCATTATATATTTTTGGATGAAGGAGATAATCCTCCAGTTTATACTCTGGATATGGAAGGCTACACAGAATTTCCGGATATGAGAGATGAGTTTTATGGCAAAATGACCAATTCATTTTCAGATTATGTGGAAGCATATATAGAAAGTTATGATCCAAAATATGATTAAATCTTTAGCCCTCCGCTGTCGCACAAATCACTGCGTGTGGCTTTTTATTTTACAAACTCTCTCAAAAGTTTTATCTTTATAAAAACATAAAGATGAGTAGAAATTACAAATTCCACAATCCTGAAGGGTTATATTTCATAAGTTTTGCCGTTGTCGGTTGGCTGGATGTATTTATCAGAAATGAGTACAAAGAAATTCTTTTAGAAAGTTTAAGATTTTGCCAAAAGAATAAAGGTATGGAAATTCATGCATGGTGTATCATGTCAAGCCATGTACACTTGGTTTTTCGAAGTATCGATGGTCAGAAACCAGAACTTATGATCGGTGATTTCAAAAGATTTACAAGTAAGGCAATTGTTCAGGCTATTAAAGACAATCATAGAGAAAGCAGAAAAGAATTTCTTTTGAATTTCTTTCTCAAAGAAGGCTCAAAAAATTCGAATGTAAACCAATATCAATTTGGAGACATGACAATAAACCAATTGAGTTGTGGAGCAACCATGTAATCAACCAAAAGATTAATTATGTTCATCAAAACCCTGTTGAAGCAGGCTTGGTTTTTCGTGCAGAAGATTACAGATATAGCAGTGCTTTAGATTATTCTGATGAAAAAGGGCTTTTGGATGACGTTGTGGTTTTTAGAATGTTTGATTTCTAAGATGACTGACCACACGAAAGGATTCGTGCGGCAGCGGAGGCTTATCCAAAGATTTAACAATTAAATATAAAAAAAATGAAATACAAATTTTCGACACAAGTTTTTGGTCAAGAAGGTATTTATGGAATTGAATATGATTCAATTCCAAATAATGAAAAAGCCTTGTTTGAGATTAATTCCCATATTTGGACATCCGAAGAAATACAAAATATACTTGATGAGATTGATTCAATTACAGTAGGAAATAATTTTCAATATTCTGTAGAGGGAGGTCATTTATTGATTGTAGCAGATAAAGAAGAAACTCATTTATTTAATGAGCTTAATCGATTACAAAAAATAGCAGATATAATTTGGTCTACAGAAAAATTAGTCAATTTTTTAAAGGACTTTAAAGAATTTTTACAGAAAAATGGTAGATAATTTTAATTAACGGCAACCATAAGTTGCCCCCCGCTGCCGCACGATTCTATCGTGTGGCTTTTCTTTTAAAAACTCTCTCAAAAGTTTTATCTTTAAAAAAACATAAGATTAGTAGAAATTACAATTTCCACAATCCTGAAGGATTATATTTCATAAGTTTTGCCGTTGTAGGTTGGTTAAATGTATTTATCCGAAATGAATACACAGAAATTTCTTTTAGAAAGTTTAAGATTTTGCCAGAAGAATAAAGGCTTAGAAACATATACCAAATATAGTTCTCAAAAACCTCCTCATCATCTTGAAGAATATTTTAGCATAAAATTTATCCACAAAAGCAAAACACGACACCGTTTGTCGCAGTAAGCTCATATATTTGTTTTATAAAATTCAGGCATGAAAAAAGATTTTTATCTTACGAGATATGCACTAATCATCAAAAAATTAGAGAGCGCTCCTGCTACCTATTCCCAGCTGGAAGATTATCTTCTGGACTCTTTTGAGTTTCAGGATGCGGATATCAAAAGCTATTCAATCAGAACTCTGCAGAGGGATATTCGTGAGATTTCCAATCTTTTTAATCTTTCCATTCACAACAAGAAAAAGGGTGACAACCGTTATTATATCGAAAGCCGCCCTATGATGGAAGTGGATGAGTACAATCAGAAATTGCTGGAGTCTTTCCAGGTAAGCAATGCCTTAAACAATCATCCCGATTTCGCCAATTACATCTTTTTTGAAAGCCGAAAACCAAGCGGAGCAGAAAATTTTTATGATTTATTCTTTGCCATCCGCAATAAAAGAATTGTTTTGTTTGAACATTACAACTACAAAAACAAACTGATGACTTCCCGAAAGGTTCATCCTTTAGCCTTGAAAGAATCCAAAGACCGATGGTATCTTATTGCGATTGACACCAAAGACAAAGCACTGAAATCTTTCGGTTTAGACCGGATTAATTATCTGGATGTGACGCCTCAGAAATTCAGAGAAAAGTACAAATACAATTTCAGGGAGCATTTCAAAAATGCTTTCGGAGTGATGAATCTTACCGAACAAAACCCACAGAAAATCGTCTTGAAATGTAGCCGTCATCAGGGCGAATACATCAGAAGTTTTCCTTTGCACCAGTCACAAACAGAAACAAAAGAAACACCTGAAGAGATTTATTTTGAATTTTTCCTCCATCCTACTTATGATTTTATGCAGGAGATTTTATCGTATGGAAAGGAAGTGCAGGTTTTAGAACCGATAAATTTAGTTGACGACATTAAGAAACATTTACAGGAATCTCTGAATAATTATTTTGAATAGTAAGATCAAATCTGTTTTTGCATCTTTTTTGATTACATTTACATATAATTAGAATCCGTTGAAAGTTTTATACCTGTTTTTGATTTTTGTATCAACATTTTGTTTTTCTCAGCAGACCGAGGAGTTCAGAATGGTAAAACACTATTATAATCAGCACAGAACCTTACTCAATAACGAGTTTAAAAAGAAATTCGATGCAGAAAACAATCCGCTGTATAAATCTGCCGTTAAGAACGATTTTTTGTTCTTCATGAAAAAAATGGACAGTATTGAAAATGTCGCTCTCATTGCAGCTTTGTTAAAGGTTAAAAACCTTGAAGACGTCAAGAGATTAAAACCTACACTAACCAATAATCAACAAAGCTCTGAATTTTCTAAAACGATTGACAAAACAGCCGATTATCCCGGCGGAATTAATGCCTTAAGAAAAGAAATTGCCCAGCTTTTTTATGGAGACGGAGTACATTCTGAAGCAGGAAATGTAAAAACCAATATTGGTTTTATTGTTGAAAAAGACGGAACCATCAGTAATGTAAAAGCCGAAGGTGACAATTTTACATTTAACCGACAGGCAGAAATAGCAGTCTACTCCATTTCTGAGAAATTCTCCCCTGCTTATATCAACGGAACTCCTGTCAGATACAAATTCAGGCTTCCTTTAGCACTGAATTTCGAATAAATTTATATTTAAATTAATCTCAAAAAATAATTATTGAAAAGCTTATTTTTGTACTAAGCTTTTATTTTTATGTTTACCGACGAATATTTTATGAAAATGGCTTTGCAGGAAGCCGAATCAGCTTTTGAGAAAGATGAGGTTCCTATTGGCTGCGTTGTGGTATCAAATGATCGTGTGATTGCAAGGTCGCATAATCTCACCGAAACGTTAAACGATGTGACCGCACATGCTGAAATGCAGGCTATAACTTCTGCTGCCAATTTTTTAGGAGGAAAATACCTTATCAACTGTACACTGTACGTGACTTTAGAACCATGTGTAATGTGTTCCGGAGCACTTTCCTGGGCACAGATTTCGAAAGTTGTCATCGGTGCAAGAGACGAACAGCGTGGATTTATCAATAAAAATCTTTCCCTTCATCCTAAAACAGAAATCGTTACGGGAATAATGGAAAACGAGTGCTCTTCTATCGTAAAAGAGTTTTTTAAATCTAAAAGATAGATTGAGGCTAGGGCTGAGGTTGAGACTGAAATATTCAATAAGATTTTCATTAACCTTAACCTTAGCCTCAACCTAATTTATAAATCTTTTCCTAAAAAATACAAACCTTTCAGCGTGTGAAGTCGGTCTGCGATATGTATTTTTTCGGTTAGAGGTTTGTAAACGTGAGAAACACCGCCTGTTGCAATGACAAAGCAGTCATCCTGAACCTCATCATTAATCCGATCGATAAAGCCTTCTACCATTCCGAGGAAGCCGTAAACCATACCGCTTTGCATACAGGTAACTGTATCTAAACCTAAAACAGATTTCGGTTTTACCAGTTCAATTTCAGGTAACTGAGCGGTCTGACTGATCAATGAATTTAAAGAAGTTATAATTCCCGGCGCAATAATAACGCCCATTGTTTCACCATCTTCGGCGACACAACTTGCGGTAAGCGCAGTTCCGAAATCTAAAACAATCTTCTTTCTCCCGGGATACATATTGTGAGCAGCAACCAGATTGGCATAAATATCGGTTCCCATCTGTTTCGATTTTGCCACAACTTCAGAAGGTGTAGTACGATCTACCATAACAGGCATAATTCCATGGATTTTTCTGATGGCAGAAGTAATTTCTCTTGTTAATTGCGGAACTACAGAACCTACAATTATCTTTTTTATATCCTGAGGATCAATTTTATACGTCTGATACAAAATCAGCATCTGACCATGTAGCTCATCGGCGGTACGATAAGGCTTTGTATTGATAATCCACGAAATATCACAATTATCATCATCAAAAAGACCAAATCTGATATTGCTGTTTCCAACATTGATTACGATAGAATTCATTGACATATTTTTCAGCGGAAATTCATCAGAATTCAGGAATAAAAGATGAATATCCTATTAATTTTTCAGAGGTAAAAATAATACTTTTCTTTAAAAATATCCTTTCAATATCAATGAAAATGGTTTATACTTGTGATAGATTTATTTAGATCAAAACAGATATGAAAAACGTTCTTGCATTTATTCTTATTATTCAGTCCGCATTCTACTTCTCACAAAAAAATATCAAAATGTATCCCGAAAGAAAAGGAGATACACTGATTTACTATGCAGACAATCAGGAAATCTATCCTGTTTCTATGGTTTTCAGCGGACAGCCGGAAATTGAAAATTTAAAAAAGCCTGAAATTTTCAAAACCACACAGGTTATTCCCGCAAAAACAACAAAATATAAGGTCACTTATTTTGTGGTAAATGATCAGAAAAAAAGCTGGAAACTAAAGAAAATGCCAAATTACAAAAGCTACAAGGGAGATATCACCATAAAAAACTACGACAAAAATTATGTCTACGATCTGCCTTTTCGCAAGGGAAAAGCACTTTGGATTCACCAAGGTTATAACGGCAGTTTTTCTCATCAAAATGAAAATTCTTTAGACTTTATCATGCCTGAAGGAACCGAGGTTTTGGCGGCACGCGAAGGTATGGTCATTGATATTGTTCAAAATAATAATCAAAGCTGCCCGACGAGAAACTGCGCTCCTTACGGCAATTATATTTCAATCTTGCATTCTGACGGAACGATTGCTGAATATTTTCATCTTCAACAAAATGGTGCACAAGTAAAAGTTGGAGAAACGGTAACTAAAAGTCAGCCCATCGCATGGAGCGGGAATACAGGCTGGAGCAGCGGTCCTCATTTGCATTTCGTCACTTTTCTTCCGAGTGCAACTGCAGATAAAAACCGACTTACGGTAAAAACGCTGTTTAAAACCGGACACGGAGATAAGACTGAATATTTAGAAGAGGGAAAATCGTATGCGAGAGGGTATTAATTTCAAAAATTGAATTTTAATTTTCTTGCTAACGTAAAAGAATTTTACTTTTTAAATTCTTTTTTACTATTTATCAGTAACTGATATAGCTCATCAAAGTTGATGGCTAAAGAGTTAGCAGACATACAAAGTGGCGTATTATGATATTTAAAACTAGTTTTAAGTGATTTTCGTTTTAACCAATGAATTGTTGAATTAATATAATAAGATGGATTTTTAAGCAAAACAAGAATAAAATTTCCATTATTAATTTTTACAATTTTGATATCTCTTATGTCTTTCCATGGGATAAATCCCAAACCAAAAATACTTGTATTATCAATAATACCTTTTTCATTAATGATTAATCCCGGATTTTTATTAAACAATCTGATAAATAATATGACTAATGCAAAACCGAAGAAAATAACGAATAGAAGTCCTGCTAAAAAACGAAAGAAAGGTCTCATTATCCAAGAGTGCCTATTGGAATAGTTGATTGATTGTGGTTCGTAAATAATTAACAACAATCCTAAAGCAACAAATAACAAAGCCCCTAAACACAATAAGCCGATTTTCACTTTACTTAATGGAATTTCAATCTGTTGTGACTCATTATTAATATCCATAAAATATTTGTTTATGTATTAAAAAAGCTTCCGAATTATCAGAAGCTTATATTATTAAAAGAAAAAGAATTAATAATTATCCTCTTCTCCTTTCATTTTTTCAGCGTTTTCGGCCATAATTACTGCATCAATCATCTCTGAAATATCACCATTCATGTAGGCATCAAGATTGTACATCGACTTGTTGATTCTGTGGTCGGTAACTCTTCCTTGTGGATAATTGTATGTTTTAATCTTAGCAGAACGGTCACCGGTAGAAACCATCGATTTACGCTGTGCAGCAATATCTCCCTGAACTTTCTGCAATTCGATGTCGTATAGTTTGGTTCTCAACATTTCCATTGCCAGTTCACGGTTTGCGAGCTGAGAACGAGCCTGCTGACAAACAACCACCATTCCTGAAGGTTTGTGCGTTAACTGAACCTTAGTTTCAACCTTGTTTACGTTCTGACCTCCTGCTCCACCTGAACGTGAAGTCTGCATTTCAATATCGGCAGGATTTAATTCAAAATCAACTTCTTCAGCTTCCGGAAGAACCGCAATCGTAATTGCTGAGGTATGAACTCTACCCTGAGATTCAGTTTCCGGAACACGCTGTACACGGTGAACTCCGGATTCGAATTTCATGATTCCGTAAACGCCCTCTCCTTCCACTTTCATGATGAGTTCTTTGTAGCCTTTTGCCGCTTCGTTGGAGTCGGTCACTTCATGTCTCCAACCTTTCGTTTTGAAATACATAGTGTACATTCTGTAGACATCTTCCACGAAAATCGCCGCTTCGTCTCCTCCAGTTCCGGCACGAAGTTCCACAATAACGTTTTTATCGTCGGCAGGATCTTTAGGAATCAAAAGAACTTTAAGCTCATCTTCAAGACCGGGAATTTTTTCTAAAGCTTCATTTTTTTCGATTTTTGCCAATTCAACAAAATCTTTATCCGAACCGTCTGCAATGATTTCGTCTGACTCTTCGATTGTATCTAAAGCTCCTTTATATTGATCGTAAACTCTTACAATTTTTCCCAAATCACTATATTCTTTGTTTAAAGAAGAATATCTTTTCTGGTCTGAAATGACATCAGGCTGAATAATAAGATCGGCAACCTCATTATATCTCTGTTTTATCGCTTCTAATTTTGGAATTAATGATTTAGACATATTAAAAATTTAGTTGGCAAAGATACGGAATTGGCAACGAAGAACAAAAGCTCAATTTCATGACTTTAGATCTCTGATTTTATTTGTTTTAAACTAAAAATAAAAGCTCATGCAAAACACATGAGCCTTTGGTGTAAAAAAATTAATAATATGAATCAATTATTATAAATGGTTATTAGTTTTTAATGATTTTCTTCGAAACTTTTTGTCCGCTTTTCAATTGTAATTCAACGATGTAAATTCCTTTCTGAAGGGACTGTATATTGATCTGATTATTAATAAATTGTACATCCATTCTCTGGCCTACCATATTCGTAACATTTATTTTTTCAACCTCAGAATCTGTTTTGATATTTAAAATTCCATTGGTCGGGTTCGGATAAATTCCTAATGTTATTTTTTTAATATCGGAAGTTCCTAAACCGCTTGTTATTTCTTTGATACATCTAACAGAAGAACCTTGCCCTCTCGGTGCTCCCGCTGATGGATTTCCAATAGTAGTACCTACATATAAATATTTAGCTCCCAATCCTGTAGTAGTTGAACTCCAGAAATAGCCTCTCTGTCCCACAAATTCAAAACTACCATTTGTAAATGAACGGTTACCTCCCGCCGGAAGCTTAAGTTTACTTGCGTATGCTGTTGCCGGATTGTTTATTCCTTCTGCATTTTTAGTGGCTGTCCAATCGGCCTGGGTTGGCATTTTCCAATCTGAGCCTACAATTTTACAAGGATCTGCTCCGTTTGTTGAGGTAATAGAATTAGAATTTGCTGTCCATTGATCATTAAGATCATTTCCTCCCCACCAAGATCCTAAAATAAAAGAGGCCGAATTATTCAAACCAACCGGAGTGTTTGGTGAAGGCTCATTAGAGGTTGCTGAATTTCGATTTTGATGACCATCATCCCATCTTCCCCACTGGAAAAGATCTCCATAAGAATCGGCATCTGTCATAGAAGTTGCAACCTGTAAGCTTCCCAAATTTTGCTGAAGCCAAACTTTACCATCTGCACCTCTTACTGTTGTGTAAGTAACTTGCTGACCTTTGTATGTAAAAGTTACGCAGCCTGTATCTCCAGGATTAGTTCCCGGATCAGCATTATTGCACGCAGGAGTTGTATTTGCTAGTTGAATCTTTTTCACTCTTACTCCGTTTTGAGAATACGTAAGAACCAGAGTATTGTTTACGGCATCATATTGCAAATCATTGTAAGTAGCTGTTCCATCAGAAACAAAGTCTCCTCCGAAAGTTTCCCATGTATTGTTTGTAGAGTTATATTGATAAACCGTATTTTTTCCGCCATTTATAATCCATCCGCTTGCTACAGCATACAATTTTCCTGAAGGCGTTACTGCGATGGAAACATTATACAAATCATTTGAAATCCCGAAATCTGCATTACCAACCTGAACCCAGTTTGTACCGTCGAATTTCTTTACGTTTAATCTTCTGTTGTTTGATGCCGGAGAAGAATAAACCACATAAATTGTATTATCGGCTCCTAATGCAAAGTCTGCCGTCGAATTTACTCCTTCAGTAAATGTGCTTCCCACATTTGCACCTCCGACCAATGACCATTGATCAGATGAAGTAGCAGTTGCTGAGTTTTCAAATACTTTTACACCTGAAGAAATTCCACAAACATATACTTTCCCGTTAGTTCCAACAATCATTTCTGAAAAAGCCGGCGTACCGAAACCTGTAGCTCCAACCTGTTCCCATGCATTATTTACATATCGTTTTACCGAGCCTGATTCTGAATTTGAGTAAACGAAAAGGGTGTTGTTATTCGGAGAAACTGCTGAAGCCTGATAATTAATTGTCGCTGTGAATGGCTTTGCATATGACGTCCATGTATTTCCGTCAAATTTTCTTACTTCCATCCCGGAATTCGGATAACCGTCCTGATTGGTGTAAAAAACATTTCCTGAAGAATCTGTGGATAAAGAATTAAATGTTGCCGTTCCTGTAGTAATTCCGGCATTTCCGCCAACATAAGACCAAGAGGTTCCGTTAAATTTCTGTACAGAACCCTTTTGAACAGAAACATCATAATAAGATATATAATAGTTTCCCTGTGTATCGATGGCAAGATTATTATAGCTGCTCGTTCCCGCAGAAATATTTCCTGTAGAGCCTACATCAACCCATTGCTGCGCATTGAGCGAACTTATCGCCATTGTAAGAATTCCAATCCCTACTCCTATTCCTTTTACTTTAGATTGTAGATTAATAAACATAAAATTATTTTTATTTATTCTAAATTTAATTTAATTTTGCGCAAAATTAGTCTGCCCGATCATTCTATACTTATCATTTTCAAACTTTCATTTATCGGATGCAGATTTTTCTACTTGAGTATTATGAAACAAAACCGAGTAATAAGATGAATGAAACAAAAAGAAGCTTACTCTTTGAATCTGAAGACATTAAAGTAGTCTATCATGAAGATACAGTAACAGGAAAATATCTGAAATCAAATTTTATTGAGGGAGAATCGAGCTTTAATCTGCTTTTTTTACTAAGCCCGAATATCAATTTGCAGGCTTCAGATTGTGATACAAATTTCATGTTTAAAAAAAACCAATACATCCTTCATTATTCGTCATCGGAAAACCGTGCGGAATTATGGACGGAAAATCAGGAAGCTCTAAAATATTTTCAGATTCAGGTAAACTATCAGTATGTATTTGATTTAATTGAACCACAATCTAACCTTGAAAGTGCAGAAATTCTTGAAAACATGAAGAATAACAATTTTATTTTTCTTCATAAAGAAACTCCGCCACTGATGACCGTAGAAATGCATATGATCTTAAAGGAAATTTCCGGTTATTCTAAAAAAGGGGTTATGCAGAAGCTTTTTATTGAAGCTAAAATCATTAAGCTTTTAATTTTAATTTTTGAGCAGTTTAATGAAAAGGATATTGCAGAAGATTTATCTAAAACTCCAGAAACCATTAAGAAATTTTTAGATGAAAACTATCACAGGAATTTGAAAATTGAAGAAATTTCCAGAATCATAGGGATTAATCAGAATAAATTGAGGAGAGAGTTTAAAGAACATTATCATACAACCATCGTCGATTATATTTCGGAACTCAGAATGCTGAAAGCCAAGAAAATGATCATCAACAATAAGGTAATGATTAAAGAAATTGCAATAGAATGCGGCTATGAATATGTACAGAATTTCACCCGTGCTTTCAAAAAAAAGTTTGGCGTTTCACCTGAAAAGCTGAGGTTAGGGTAAAAGAAAAACCACCAAAATTACTTTTAGTGGTTTCATATATGTTGTTTTGCTTTGATATTACTTTCCCGGAATTCATGTGGGAAAGCAATGACAATCAATTAATGATGTCCGTGATCGTGACCGTGGCTATCGTGTAAGAAAGGACCGTGACCTTTTGGAGCACTGTAAATAACCTCAACTCCTTCCTGCTCTGTCAAAAGCTTGCTTCTGATTTGTTCAGGATCGAAAGGTTTTACTTTACCAAAATATTCTTTTAAACCTTCTGTTAACCACATTGGAATGACCAATCCGAAAAACATAAAGATACACCAGAATCCTACAAGGAACATTGTAATGAAATAGATTGTCCAAAGGAACTGATAAAACGGCCAAAATGCTGATAAAATCATTTTTTTTTCTTAAAGATTAGGGCAAAAATAAAACATTTTTCCTTTTCAGGCAAAAGATAGAAGCTGATTTTTGCTATTTATTTTAAATTTAAACTAATTAATGCGCAAGATTTGCGAAGAAGTCATTCCCTTTATCATCTGTAATGATAAATGCAGGAAAGTCTTTTACCTCAATCTTTCTTACTGCTTCCATTCCTAATTCAGGAAAATCAACAACCTCAACAGACAGAATATTATCTTTTGCCAAAATTGCAGCCGGACCTCCGATCGAACCGATGTAGAAACCTCCATATTTTTTACAAGCATTGGTTACATCAGCCGTTCTGTTTCCTTTTGCCAACATCACCATACTTCCGCCGTGGCTTTGGAATTCGTCTACATAAACATCCATCCTACCCGCAGTCGTAGGTCCGAAACTTCCTGAAGCCATTCCTTCCGGAGTTTTAGCCGGCCCTGCGTAATAAATCGGATGATTTTTAAAATATTCAGGCATAGGTTGTCCTGCATCCAATAATTCTTTGATTTTTGCGTGAGCAATATCTCTTGCAACAATTAAAGTTCCGTTTAATTTTAATCTTGTTTTGATTGGATATTTTGAAAGTTCAGCCAAAATTTCAGGCATTGGTTTATTCAAATCAACCTCAACTGCTTCTTCCAAATGTGGCGGCGTTGCGGGTAAAAATCTTTTCGGATCCTGTTCCAATTGCTCTAAGAAAATACCTTCTTTGGTAATTTTTCCTTTAATATTTCTATCTGCCGAACAAGAAACTCCCATTCCGACAGGACAAGAAGCTGCGTGACGAGGAAGTCTGATTACTCGAACGTCGTGCGTTAAATATTTCCCGCCAAACTGTGCTCCTATCTCACTTTCCTGGCAAATTTTCTGAACTTTTGCTTCCCATTCCAAATCTCTGAATGCTTGTCCGGCTTCATTTCCTTCCGTTGGAAGATTATCGTAATATTTTGCAGATGCTTTTTTCACCGCAGCCAAATTTGCTTCCGCAGAAGTTCCACCAATAACCAAAGCCAAGTGATAAGGCGGACAAGCTGCAGTTCCTAAATCTGAAATTCTCTCTCTTACAAAAGCTTCCAAAGATTTTTCGTTCAGTAAAGATTTAGTTTTTTGATAAAGGAATGTTTTATTTGCTGAGCCTCCTCCTTTTGTTAAAAATAAAAATTCGTAGTAATCTCCTTTTTTAGCATAAATATCAATCTGCGCGGGAAGATTAGAACCAGAATTTTTTTCATCAAACATTGTCAAAGGAACGACCTGAGAATATCTTAAGTTTCGCTTTTGATACGTATTGTAAATTCCTTTGCTTAAATATTCTCCGTCATCAACACCCGTATAAACATTTTCTCCTTTTTTACCCATTACAATAGCTGTTCCTGTATCCTGACAAGAAGGCAAAGCGCCTTCCGCAGCTACTGCAGCATTTTGCAATAAATTATAAGCAACGAATCTGTCATTATCAGTCGCTTCAGGATCATCAATAATTCTTCTCAGACTTTCCAAGTGTGAAGAACGAAGCATAAAAGAAACATCCGCCATCGCTTCTTCTGCAAGAAGCTCAAGACCTTTCGGATCTACGGTTAAAATTTCCCTTTCGCCATGTTTTTCAACCTTTATATAATCTGAAGTCAATTTTTTATAAACCGTATCATCTTTCAAAATCGGATACGGATCCTGATATCTAAAATCCATTTTACTTTTTTATTTTCAGTGCAAAAATACAGCTTACGCAAAAAAACATGAGCAAAATCAATGACTTAAATACGTATTTATAATGATTATAAATTGTATTTTTATAGGAATATATTTTTAACCACTAAAGCCACAAAGAATTGGAATTCTTTATTTAAAGTTTAATGAAAAATATTTTAATCATATTATTCTCACTTCTTATTTACAATAATAGTTTTGCTCAAAAGAAATCTGATAATGTTTCCAAACTTCAAGGAACTTGGGTTGGAAAAGCTGAAGAAGATTCAATAAAATTTGAGTTTTTCAAGACTCCAAAATTTTTCACATTTTCATATATGAATTCAAATAATGAAAAGTTTATTGTAAAAAAATCTGACATAGTGGTAAATGACAAACGTGAAATCATCATTAATATTAAGAAAGCAAACCTTTCATCAGAAAAATGGAAAAAGTGTCTTTTTTCCGCAGGAATTATTACAATTTCCAACTTGTCAGAAAACCTCATTACTTTAAATTTGAAATCAGTGGGACCAATCTGCAATATAACAGAGGACGAATCATTACTCATTGAAGATATAGACAACATACAATTAATAAAACAAATAAAATGAATTACAGAATAGAAAAAGACACCATGGGTGAAGTGCAGGTTCCTGCTGATAAATTTTGGGGCGCACAAACAGAACGTTCAAGAAACAATTTTAAAATCGGTCCGGAAGGTTCTATGCCACACGAAATTATTGAAGCTTTTGCTTATTTAAAAAAAGCGGCAGCATTTACCAATACCGATTTAGGAGTTCTTTCCGCTGAAAAAAGAGACATGATCGGAAAAGTCTGCGACGAAATTTTGGAAGGAAAACTGAATGATCAATTTCCTTTAGTGATCTGGCAAACCGGTTCAGGAACTCAATCCAACATGAACGTGAATGAAGTAATCGCGAACCGTTCTCATTTCAATGCAGGAGGAAACTTAGGTGACAAAACGGAAGTTCATCCGAATGATGATGTGAATAAATCTCAATCATCAAACGACACCTATCCAACCGCAATGCATATCGCAGCTTATAAGAAAGTGGTTGAAGTAACCATTCCGGCAATTGAGAAACTAAAAAATACGTTGAACGAAAAAGCTGTTGCATTTAAAGACATTGTAAAAATCGGAAGAACGCATTTGATGGACGCCACGCCTTTAACTTTAGGACAGGAATTTTCAGGATACGTTGCTCAATTGAATTACGGAATTAAAGCTTTAAAAAACACATTACCTCATCTTTCCGAATTGGCTTTGGGGGGGACTGCGGTTGGGACAGGTTTGAATACTCCTCAAGGCTATGACGTAAAAGTTGCGGAGTATATCTCGAAATTCACAAACCTTCCTTTCGTAACGGCAGAAAATAAATTTGAAGCTTTGGCTGCTCACGACGCAATTGTAGAATCTCACGGCGCTTTAAAACAATTAGCGGTTTCTTTATATAAAATTGCTCAGGATATCAGATTGATGGCTTCAGGACCACGTTCAGGAATCGGGGAAATTCATATTCCTGAAAATGAGCCAGGTTCATCAATCATGCCGGGAAAAGTAAATCCTACCCAAAATGAAGCGATGACGATGGTTTGCGCACAGGTCTTAGGAAACGATACGACCATTTCTTTTGCGGGAACACAGGGAAATTATGAATTGAATGTTTTTAAACCAGTAATGGCTTATAATTTCTTACAATCTGCTCAATTAATTGCTGATGCTTGTATTTCATTTAATGATCATTGCGCAGTAGGAATCGAGCCGAATCACGAGAGAATCAAAGAATTGGTTGATAAATCTCTGATGTTGGTAACTGCATTGAATACTCATATCGGTTACGAAAATGCTGCAAAAATCGCAAAAACCGCTCACAAAAACGGAACAACATTAAAGGAAGAAGCTGTAAATCTTGGTCTTTTAACGGCTGAACAGTTTGACGAGTGGGTAAAACCTGAAGATATGGTGGGAAGCTTGAAATAATATTCCACGACATAAAACAAAACACTCCGTAGAGAATTCTGCGGAGTGTTTTGTTTGTTAATGTGAATGTTGATATGCATATCTCAATTATTGTACCAAATTATACTATATGTCATTTTTATTATGAATTTTATTCTTGAAAAATTTTATTGCTTCTTTTATATTCTGGTCAGACATATAGTCTTCAAAATTATCCTGTTTTGAAATCTCAACATCCGGAGGTATCTGAGCATAATAATTTTTATTCCGATCGCAATCATACCCATTACTCAATGACATAAATCCACCAAAAGGAAGCGTTACAATAAAATTTGATGTAGTTTTACCCATTGTTTTTTCGCCAATAAAAACAGTATTAACTCTCCCTTTAAATGCTAATGCTGTAATTTCTCCCGAACTTGCCGTCAATCCACCTATAAGTACTGCAACTTTGGCTTCATCTAAAAGCTCTCCTTTTGGTTTTATATTAGACGGATTTTTATTTCCCTGATCGTATGCGCCTTTATTGAGCCTCGTCCAATCAGCACGTTTTTTATCTTCATCCAGCATACCCCAAACTACATTATCTCCCAGCAAATCATAAAGAGCCAACAACATCGGCGCAGAGTTTCCACCGCTATTGAAACGAAGATCAACAATCCATCCCTCCAGATTATTATTGGTTTTCAATTCTGCAATTTTGTCATACATAAGCTGTGCTGTTTTATTTATATATTCATTGCTGAAATCATCCGATGATATATTGGGCATTAAGATGTAACCATATTTTCCATCTAAAACCTGAGCTTCAAATTTCGGCTTGGCATTAAGCTTCTTCATCCATTGCTCACTGAAATTATCCCATGGGATATTTGTTTTCATCCCATACGTTTTCTCCTGATAAGACACAACCGAATGATTGGCATTAACTTTTTCAAATAAAACTTTAACTTCAGATAAAGATCCTTTAAAATCTTTTGCAGATTCCAAGTTTTGAAATGTCTCAGTCTTTAACTTCTTCCAATCGTAATCTTTTTTGTATAAGTAAGCAACTTCGAAAGCTTTAAAGATTTTATCGTAAAATATTTTTGTGCTGTCCCGCGATGTCTTTAGCTTTTGTGCATTCCCATTGAAAACAATGCAGAATATGCCGATCAGTAATAAAATCTTCTTCATCTTCAAACGTAATAAATTACCATCCTAAAGCCACTCCGAAAACCAAAGCCTTGTCGTTTTCAAAATAAGAATCTTTGAAGAAATTGCTGAAATCTTTTTTTACGAAAAGAGAAATATTGTCATAAGAAAGCGTTACCTGAGCTCCGTAAACAAAAGGATTTACCTGATAATTTGAGCGATCTCTGAAACCCTGGCTGTCTTCTTTCACAATATTGTTCGTAGCCATTTTAATTCCGCCGTAAACGTTTGCACCAACTCTGAAACCATCTGAATAAGGCCTGTACTGAACATCCATTCCGGCACTTTTCAGCTTTGAAAAATTATATTGAAAACCTAAAGGAATCATCAGATAGCCTGTTCTCAATTTCGATTTATCAAGACTTCCTTCATATTTAGTAAGAAAAACATCTCCGTTTTGTTTTGCAAAAACCATATTATTATCCGTACGAACTGTTCTCCAGGAAAAGCCTAAACCTGAAATTAATCCCCACGGACTGGTTCTGCCAAACTGATAATTAAATTTTAAACCAAATTCAAAGTTATTGGCGTAACCTAAGTTTTTATCTAAATCATTATCCGGTTTATCATTCGTTAAAGTCATAACTCCGTAAGAAATATAAGGATCAAAGCTTTTTTTAGACTGAAACTTTTTCAACAGTTTTTCTTTTAATTCTTCATTTGAAGTGACATCAGAATTCAAAAGAGAATATCTTACCTGTTTTTGAATCACCTGATCCAAATCAAATCCCAAACCTTCAATTCTTGTATCTATTTTTTGAGAATACGTATCTGCAATCTGAGCTTTTTGCTTATCAAACTCAGCTTTGTCAAGATTTTTTTCCTGAAGAAACCTCAGTTCGGTTTCCATCTGTGTTTTTTCTTCCTGAATGATTTCGTTGATTTTCGAAGCGTATTCTTCAACTTTCTCCTTCACAATCGGGCTTACCGTAGTATCTTCTTTTGGCTGAAGATTCAAACTAAATGTTTTTCTTTGTGCATTCATTGAGGTCGCAACAAGACACAACATTCCTGTGATGATAAATTTCTTGATCATATTTTTATTTTTTTAAATTTAAAATTGGGTTATTTCGTATTGAGGTCGATGGTCGCTACATTGCTCCCATCCTTCGATTTATCAATAACATCTTTATGCTCTACAGAAAAAAGCAGCGTTGAAGGATCAACATATCTTTTTTTCTTCTGAACCTTTACAGAATCGGATTTTGCCATGATTTTCGCCGGCTGATTCTGAATGATCTGAGAAGCAATTTCAGAAGGGTTTTCTTTAATTAATGGAAGATCATTTTTTATAAGAATTTCTTTTTCCATTTTTAATTCAGTTGGCGAATTATTAGTCTGAGTAAATCTCACTTCCTTTTGCTTTTGAATAATTTCCTGAGAATTTATTTTCTCGGGCTGTATTTCAGCATCCTGTTCTTTCAAAGAAGGCTTTTTTCCTGTTTCAGCGATTTGCACCGTAGATTCAGTATCATTATTTAAGAACAAAACCGCTCCTAAACCGAATAACAAAACAAAACAAGCAGCCAGTAAAACCCAGTTAAGATTTGATTTTTTGGGTTGGATATTTTCAGTTTGAGCCTGAATATCTGCCCATAAATCTCTTGAAGGAGCAATTTCTCTTTCGTCGATCTGTTTTTTTATCTGGTATTCAAAATTATCTTTATACGAGTTCATTTTTCAGTTTTTTTTGTTGTTGAAAGTAAATCTTTCTTAATTTTTCTTTAGCTCTGAAGAGTTGCGTTTTGCTTACAGCCAAAGAAATATTCAGTGTGTCTGCAATTTCCTGATGCGAGTATTCTTCAATCACATAAAGGTTGAAAACCATTCGGTACGCATCCGGAAGCTGATCGAGAAGTTCCTGTGCATTAAAATCAAAATCTACAGGCTCTTCGTGTAAATCCTCCAGAACAGAAGCATGAACGTCGTCAAGATAAAAAACCGTTTTGCGGCTTTTGATAAAATTGAGACATTCGTTGACCACAATTTTTCTCGCCCAACCTTCGAAATTTCCTTCACCACGAAAGCTTTCGATATGTTTAAAAATCTTACAGAATGCTTTGATCACGCAGTCTTCGGCCTGATACAAATCGCTGACATAACTTTTCGCCACACTCAGGAATTTTCTTACACTCTGATCATAAAAGATTTTCTGCGCAGCCGGATCCTGCCTTTTGAGGCGGCTCAGCAAATCTTCTTTTTTATTATTAAACAAAAGCTTCATGGTTTATTCTGTTTGACTTCGTCGAATCTTCGATTTCTATAGTAAAGACAGTAAAAGTTTAAAATGGTTACAGAAAATTTTATTTTTTTGTTTAAACCAATATAACCAACTGAAAATGAATGTTATATTTTTTTTAAATTATTATCCTAATACAACTCAATTTATTATTTATCAAAAACATCGGGCTATACCCGATGCTGTATGATGTAGCCACCTTGTGGCTCTTTTAAAAATCTTAGATTGATGAGGTTTCTTCAGAAATAATTTCGGTCTTTCCAGAGTTAACCTGATCTTCAAAATATTTTTCAAGCTGACGTAAAGTTTCAGGCGTTGTTTGGATATCCTGAACAACTTCACCTTTGTTTACCACAACAATTCTGTTACAAACTTCTGTGGTGTGCGCAAGATCATGGCTTGAAATTAAAAACGTTACTCCGTTTTCCTTGGCAAAATCACGGATCATATTTTTTAATTTGATTTGTGTGGATGGATCTAAGTTGGCAAAAGGTTCGTCTAAAATAATAATATCCGGTTTACCAATTAATGCGCCGATAATGCCGACTTTTTTCTGGTTTCCTTTAGATAAATCTCTTACATATTTTCCAGAGTTGATGATTTCGCCGTTAAACAAATCATGGAACTGCTTCAAAAATTCATCCACAGAAGCTTTATTCTGCCCTCTCAGTTCGCCGATAAAATAGAAATATTCTTCGGGAGTAAGATATCCAATTAAAAAAGTTTCATCGATAAAAGCGGAAACTTTGTTTTTCCAAGCTTCAGATTCGTTTACTTTGATATTTTCAACACTCACAAAACCTGTTGTCGGCTGTATCAAATCGAGCATTAAACTGAAAAGCGTTGTCTTTCCGGCTCCGTTGTTTCCAACCAAACCGAAGGTTTCGCCTTTGGTAATTTCTAAATTTTCTATATTAAGAACGGTTGCGTTCCCGTATGTTTTCTTTAAATTTTGTATTGTGATCATTGTTTTGATTTTAATTTTGTTGTTTGTTTTTAACGCAATGTTCGCAAAGATTTATTTCATTTTAACAGTGAATATTTTCGGTCGCAAAGGCGTTACACTCAGCAAAGACATGAATAGTTTATCAACAAAAATACTTATTCACTTTTGCCTTTTATCTTGGCTCTTCAAAAATTAATCTTTCTTAAAAGCCTCAATCGTGCTGTATTTTTCGGTTTTATATTTTTTAATAATAATATCGAAGATTTTTTCACGGAGAAGAAAGCCAATTAATCCTAAAACACCAATCGTCACAACTGCTGCAGGAATACCAAAAAGTTTTTCCGTCACACCATAAACTACCATTGGTAAGATCATTTTAGGAATCATTAAAATAAAAGCCTTGAAGCTAAGTGTATTTTTTTGACCGACTCTTTTTTCTTTAGCATTAAGATCAATCAAGTTTTTATTATAAGCACCGGACCAAAGCGTAAATTGTGAGTTCACTCCAATATTGTACAATCCTGCCGCAAAAAATGCGAAGTAAACATTCCAACCGAAATATGCGTAAAATAAGGCGATAATTATAGAGATTGCCGTAACAATATTCATCAGCCACCATTTTGCCTTTAGATATTCTTTGTAAGGAACATTCTGCGTCATCATCAAAGGATAATAAGCGCTGTCAAATGCAGGAACTCTTTGTCCGAAAGTAAACTGAAAACCTCCCGTTACGAAAAGTCCCATAAACATCATCATTGTGGGCGTGCTGTATATTTCGCTGGTAAACATCAGTAAACCATAGAATACGAACATAAAACTTCCTATTAAAACGCCTTTCGTTACTTTATTACGCTTCAACATCTTAATATCATTGTTGATAAAAGTTCCGATAGCACCATATTTATTCAGGAAAGCAATGTTTTCGGTTTTCCCGATTTCTTTCTTAGCTTCGAGACCTTCATCAAGATAAAATCCTTTTCGGATGTAATTGTAGGTTACCTTCCAAAGACCTGCGAAAAGCATCACAGGAACTACCGCAAAATAAGGTCGCTCGTAAAGATTATAGAAAAACTTTTCGGAGTAAGATAAAACCGGAACAATATCATAATAATTCAAAGCAGATAAAGCGGCAATAACAACGCCTACCCCAATCGCTACATTCTCTTTATCATTAAATAAAAGATTGAGAAAATTATTCAGATAAAACATTGATGAAACTCCTACAAACCAAGTAAAAATCCCCAGAAAACCATATCCGTTAAAGGCTAAAATTCCGCAAAATGTTATAATAAATATTGAATTAAACCAACTCAGCGGCGTGAGAAATGTTTTAATCAAAGTGTAATTGACCACCACTTTTTTGGGAATATTAAGTGTAAGAAAAGGCTTGATATTCTGCGTCGGAATCTGCTGAATCATGTATTTGAATACCAAATCGATTACCCAGCCAATAATCAGAAAACGTGAAATAATTTTCAACGGATCCTCCTTCATTTCTTCCTGTACATAGTAATACGCAATGAAAGACATCATGGCAAGCCAAAAAATAAAGAAACAAATCCCGATAATTCTGAAAATCTTCATCGCTAGATTAATCCCGACTGAAGATCCTCTAAAAAAACTTTTCCACTCCAGCTTCAAAAATCTTTTAAACATAGTTTACTTTTTAAATATTAGTAAAGATAATGGTTTAAATGTTACAGAATTTGTCACTGAATATGGGAATAATTATTTTATCCGCTATGAATTGAATTTAAACAAAATCCCCAAAGAAAACTCTTCGGGGATTTTTGATTTATTTAAAACTTCATTACTTCACTTCAACAAAATTATCTTCAGGATTCACATCTGCCATTCTTTCGCTTGGGTCTATTCCTAAAGCGCTTATCTGAGATTTGTTGTAAGGAATCGTAAACGTGTATTCTTTCTGTGTCCACGGCCAGTATTTTAAAGTAGTAAATTCTCCGAATACATCTTTGGTTTTCCAGGTATGCGTCATGTTTAAAGGAATCTGGTAATTCACGATTTTGTTATCCGCAGTAATTACAGAGAAGTCAATCGGCATAGGAACTTGACCGTTATTTATCAAAGTTATCGTTGTTGACTTGTCACCATACTGAACATCTTTAATTCCGTAATCGATGGTTTTAGTCGTATTAATCCAATAATGATGAAACCATTTCAAATCCATGCCTGAAACTTTCTGTGCGATGTGTAGAAAATCTCTGTCTGTAGGATGTTTCATACTCCATTCTTTGAAATATTCAGTCATGATTTTAGACAAATTTTCTTCTCCGACAATGTACCCCAATTGCACCAAGTACAATTCTCCTTTCACGTAACTTGCGTAGGAATATGCCGAACCGTTGTCATGATGATCACCCAACCAAACCGCAGGTTCTTCAATTCCCTTTTTCAGAAACTTTCTGTACGCATCAAGTTTTTCAACGAAAGCATTCGGTCTGTTATCTTTTGGTGGAAACAACTGATGCATTACGTAGCTTTCAGCATAACTTGTAAAACCTTCATCCATCCAAGATCTTGTCGGTTCGTTGGTCGCCAACATTTGCTGATACCACGAGTGAGAACCTTCATGCACCATTAATCCCATTAAATCCTCAAGATTTTTTGCTTCACCCAGAATCATGGTACACATTCCGTATTCCATTCCGCCATCGCCACCCTGGATAAATGCGTAAGAAGGATAGGCATATTTCCCGAATTTAGAATTCATGATTTGGAAATATCTGGTTACGTAAGGTTTTGCTTCACCCCAATATTTAGTTTTATCGTTTTTCTGATACACAAAATACACTTTCGGACCTTCTGAAACCTCAAAGCTTTCTACCGAATAATCACGGTCTGCAGCCCAGGCAAAGTCGAGCATATTTTTAGCTTTCCATTTCCAGGTTGCTTTATTTTGGTCTGTTTTAATTTGTGCTGAAGTATCATAGCCTTTTACTTCAGTCGGATTTAAAAGCGTTCCTCCCGCTCCGACAATGTAATCTTTGTTGATTTTAATCGTCACATCAAAATCCGCAAACGGTGCATGAAATTCTCTACCGATGTAATCGAAAGTTGCCCATCCGTCGTAATCATATTCAGCAATTTTAGGATACCATTGCGTCATTGTCATATCAACACCTTCACGGTTATTTCTTCCGCTACGTCTAATTTGTTGAGGAATTACGGCATCCCATTCCATTGTAAAAGTTGTTTTTGAACGAGGTTTCATCGGTTTATCCAAATACACTTTCATTACGGTTTCCTGGATTTCAAATTTCAGGTTTTTTCCGTTTTGCTTAATCCAGTGAATGTTTTGGGCTCCTTCTTCATTTTTCGGAATAGATGCTAATCTTGAAATTCCGTCTTTCTGTAATCTGGAATCCCCGTTTTTTCCCTGACTTGCCACTCTTTGATCCATCATGGAATTTGGTTTAAAAGCATTCCAGTATAAATGGAAATACACCACATCGAGCTCGTCGGGCGAATTGTTTTGGTATTTTAAGGTCTGAGTTCCTTTGTAAGTAAATTCTTCTGCATTGACGTCGATATCCATTTTATATTGTGCAGCCTGCTGATAATAGGCTTTTTGCTGAGCCTGAAACTGCAAAATAACAAACGCAAAAAGGATGATTAACGATTTTTTCATTGATAAATTTTATTTGTCTAAAGGTAGGTAATTTTTGAAAAAGCCTCAAATATGAAGCTTTGAAGAGGTTTTTCGTTGGGGTTTAGATATAGCTTTCATGTAATGGTTAAATTAGATTCCCACAGATTTCACTGATTTTCACAGATGATTGCGTAAAAGAATCGGTGCAATCTTGAGAATATTTAAACACAAATTTACAAATGAAAGGTACAAACAGATCCTAATAATTTTGTGTAATTGGTAAAAAATATTAGTGCTATTCGTGTTTAGACAAGATCAATTTTTTAATTAAAGTAATCTGACCTAAATGATAATAACAATGCTCAATCATTCCGTCGATATTCCTTAAGTAAGTTCCGTATTTTTCATCAACAAAAACTTCATTCATTTTAGAATCCGGCATTTTTTCTAATAAAGAAGCGAATTTTTCGGCATCACCCCAGAGTTTGTTCAACAATTCTTCCCATTGTTTTTGAGATTCAATCGGAGGAAGATCAAAGCTGAACTGATCTCTGATTTCCAGATCGCCACCTTCAAACACATTGATCAATCCTGCAATATAATAATCAATATGAAAAGCAAGCATTGCGACGGTATTTAAAGAACTAATCTTTGTGGTTACCTGTTCCCAAGTCACATCAGAAAGCTGATCTTTAAAATTGGTATTGGCAATCCATTTCCCATCCAGCAAAACTTCTCTGAATCTTTTGGCTAATTGTGTTGTGCTCATTGTTTTGTTTTTTCTAAAGATAAATATTTTCTCACGCTAATTTTGCAGATTACGCAGATCTTTCTCGCATATTTCAATTATTTTTAACCATAAGAACTATACGCAATCATTCGTGAAAATCTCTATAATCAGTGGGAAATAAAAATCCTTCAAGGTTTCAAAACCTTGAAGGATTAAAATGATAAGTTTAGTTGAAAACTATTTCTTAGCAGTAATTTCTTTTGCTCCGCTTTGTAAAATTTTCTCAAGGATTTTTAATGTAATCAGATAGGTTGGTTTTACTCCGGTTAATCCCAAACCTCCTGAAGATAGCGTAGAACCTGTTTCCAAAGGATTATCTGATGCGTAATAAGCATACATCACAAATAGATCCGGGGAAATATGGTGTCTGATTTTAGAAGCTACCTGAATTGCTTTCTGATAATGCGCCCCTTCCATTTCAAGCCCGATTGCCTTCCACGAAGTATTCATAAAATACTGAAGAATATCTCTGTTTTGCAGTGATGTTCCCAAAACGGTAATCATCGGACCTTCGAAAGCCTGTAATTCATCATCAACGAAATCTTCTTTTTTAAGGGCATTTTCAAACGGATAATTGTCGGCTGTTCCTTCAAAAATATGCGAAGTAGGAATCATAATATCGCCTTTTCCACCGGCAAGAATTCCCGCCTTACCCATAATGGAAACCGATTTTACTTTCATCATATACACTTCACCTTTTTGCTCGAATGGTCTTAAAAGCTCATCCATCACCTCAAAAGCCTGTTCTCCAAAAGCGTAATCAAAAACCATGATTACATCTTCTCCCGCGAATTTCACTCCGCTAAATGGTGTATTTTTAAGATCAACCTTGCTTAAATCAATGATCTGAACATCAATATTACTTCCGCTTCTATCATCAATATAAATCAAACCTTCTTCCAACGCATATTTTAAAACCTTATCACGAAGATCTTTTTTATTAGAAATTTCCTGGTAAAGTTTATAGTCAACATCTTTAGTCTGTTTTTTCTTTAGAGCGTCATTGGCAAACAGCATATTTTTTACCGAATGCATATTGGCAGATATGATGTGTAAAGGACGCATATGAAGGTCGTTTTCAAATAAAACTTCTTTCACCTTATTTGCCCATTTTTCTCCGAAATAGTGATGTCCTACTCTTTCTTTCAGGATTGCACTGAAATGAATTTCTCTTTCACGGCTCTGCTTTGCATCTTCCAGACTTACTTTCCCTAAATGATAGATGATTTTAAACAATCTGTCCGGGTTTTCATCATCGCCAAAAGTGTTATAAGCATTTAACGTTTCATCAAAAGTTCTTCCGATTAATGAAGACAAATGAATCAATGCCACCTCTTTTTCTCTTCTGCTGAATTTTTTCTCGCCTTTCACTACTTCTTCTATGATTTTGAAAGCTCTTGTCGGCTTCCAGTTTTCATCCTGAATAAATGCGAGGTTACGAATTTTATCTGCTTCTATAAATAAAAAAGTAAGGTGGGTAAGAATATCGTAGATTTCCGAACGTCCCAAAAGAACTTCAATGTTCATCTGATGTTCGTCGATTCTGTAACAGTTTCTTCTTCTCTTTTTAGGAACGATCGGCTCAAAACTTCCTTTATCAAAACCTTCATCTGATGTAAGATGAATGAAAGCACATTCTTCAATACCTTCTGGAAGTCTGTCTAAAACATACATCAAACCATCCAATTCCAATTTGCTTGGAATGCTCATGGTACCGTAAATTTCCGGATTGATCGTCTTCAACAAACTTCTAATGCTTTCTCCCGAAACTCCGCTTGGCTTGAAAAAACCTCTATAAAACAAATGTCTCATAGATATGTATAGTCTTTCAATTGCCTCGGTGGTTTCTCTTGCTCTAGAATTTGTCATATATTTAAAATTTTTATAAAAAGTCTCGCAAGTTACGAAAAATATTTTTAATATTTTAATACACTAATTTTCAGCAACTTGTTATTTAATCTAAAAACCTAGTTAATAGATTAAATGGTTTTTAAAATTAATACTTATCGGAATACATAAAAAGAAATTAAGAATAAGTTTTATTCATATTTAATCTAACCTTTCCAACTTTTTTATTTCATCTTTAATTTTATCGAAACTCACTTTCTCTACCGTTTTCATTAATTTTCGATTCATGTAAAGTTGTAAAGTGTAGTTATTATTCTCAGTAGGCGTAATAAAAATTCCGTCTTTTGGTTTTCCTTCTGCGTCGGTTTGAACACCTGTTATAATTTCGTTTTCATCAGTTTCTTCCATGAATTTGTTTGAAACAAATTTTTCAGACAAATCGTTAAAACTTACCTGAATATTTGATGATTCTTTAACAAGCATATACACTTTGTAAAATAATTCTGTTCCTTCGCTAGGCTCGACAGACTCATCTGCTAAGTCTACTTTTGTCGCAAAAATTTTCCCGTCTTGCTCACGATAAAGAATTAATCCTTCTTTATATTTTGATTCTAAATACTCTTTTCTTGTCGAATCAACAAGTTTCCCGTCGATAGAAAGCTGTTTATTGAAAGTATTCCCTGATTGTTCGATTTTAATCTCAGCTTTTTTGTTCGCCTGCATATCTTTGATTTCAATTACATTCCCTTTCAACTCAAAATGTATTCTGTTAAAATAATGCATGGCAAACAAATCCCAGTCGAAACTTTTCAACACGCCATTTTTCCAATATCTTGAAATGAACTGCTTTTCATTGAGCTTATATTCGACACCATCAAAAATTCCCCCGCCTTTATAAGTTGATTTTATATCATATAATTGATGTTGATAATTATCCATATTTTTCAGATAATCATTGGAATACTGAAATTTTCGGATTCCATTTTCAAAATAATCAACTTGTTTAAACTCGCGATCATCTTCCGTTTCAAAATAGCCGGAGAAAGGTTTTCCGTTTTTCAAAATCCCTTCATAAAATTCCTGTGGCTTATCTGAAATGGTGAAAGAATAATTTTTGACTTTTGTTAAAACCCCGTTTTCATAAATTTTCTGCTTTTGAATTCCTTCTTTATTATATCGGTCTTTAAAATAGGTTTCTTCAGCAAGGTTTCCATTTTTGTAAATGATTGCTTTTTCGTCACTAACTAAAGTCCCATTATAAGGTACATTATTTTTATATTCTAATGTTCCGGTAATTTCGCCTTTATCATAAAAAGTTTTGATCCCATCAAGCTTATCATCTTTCATCGTGTAGGTCTTTTCTAAATTTTCCAATCGGTAACCAAATACTTTTTGCAAACCAGTCTTTTTGAAATTATCAACATTGATTAATTCATAATCATCGGAACGGTCATCAAGCTGCAAAACAAAAGTTCCGTTAAAAGGCTTTCCTTCTTTGTAAATGCCTTTTGCAACGATTTGCTTTTCTTCATTTGTAGCAATTGCTTCACCATCTTTTAAACCGTTGACATAATTTAAATTCACGATAAACGCACCTGCATTTTCATCAAAATTTCCTTGAAAAGGCTCATTTTCTTTATAAATTCTTTTACTTTTTAATTTTCCATTCTCATCATAAACCATTTCTTCGCCATCTCTCCAGCCATCTTTATACAAAGTTTCTGTTGCAATTTTTCCGTTCGGGAAATATGAAAAATTCTTCCCTGATCTTAATTTACCAGCATACCTTATAATGGTTTTAACTTCGGTTGCAAAGTTATTCTGGAGATAGTACTCATAATCTAATCCATTTGTAATATCATTTCCATAATCGTAAAAGTTAGCCTCATTCAAAGATTGAATTAATTTTCCCGTCTTGTCGTAATTTCTCTGTTCAATAGATTTATAATAACCCCCGTCAATGGCAAAAACTGTTTCCTGAGCAATTTGTTTTGAATTTGCCCAAAATATTTTCTCAGTAACTGTTTTTCTATTTTTGATTTTTTTTGAAGAATTTTTCACTTCCCCTATTGGTTCTAAAAGCGCAATAGTTTGCGGCTCAACTCCTCTTGTTTGAGGAATTGGCGGCGGCGGTGGAACAACCATCAAATCTTCACCATCATTATGAGCTCCTTTATCTAACGAAGAAACTTCCTGAATTTTCTCATTATAATCATAATCATCATTGTTTTTTATTCTTTCAAAACTTCCGCTTTCAGGTTTTCCTTTTACATAAATTCCTTTCATTAAAACAGTTCCGTCTGTACTATAAATTACAGTTTCACCATCTTTTACCCCATTTTTATACTGACCTTTCTTTCGGATTTTTCCATTGGGATAATAATATAATAAGGTGAGATTTTTAGTTTCATTTCTATATTGTTTAAAATTCTCATCATTTCCTTTTTCATCATACCAAACAATATCTCCTACATAGGCATTTTCATTCTTTTTAAAAGTATATCCTTCAAACTGTGGTGTTCCGTTGATATAAAAATCCTGAAGCAAAACCAAATCACCCAATTCTTTCATGGGCATTATTCTATAATAAGAAGCATTGGATTTTGCAGTCACCTTCCATTCTTTATCATAATATATCGGTTCAGATTTTTGAGAAAACGCTGCTGTAAACAGAAGAAAAGAAATAATACATATCGATTTTTTAATCATACAATTTGGATTTATTCAAAAGTAAGAATTCTTAATCATAAATTTAAATAATAAAATCAAAGCCAATTCAAAGCTACCCCATAAAATCAAGAGGGTATTTTCATCTTAAAATTATATTTATTTATAAATTATCATAAAAATATAGGGGTAATTAATTTTTGTTTCAATTTTTTCGTAAATTTGCCCCGTAAAATCAAACCCAATATGTCGACTTTAAGATTCAAAGCGTTAGAAACTTTACCATTTAAGGACTTTAGAAAAGATAATTCTATTGAAGTTCCTGTAAAATTGTCAGAATTATTCTGTCAAAATGTTTTCTCAGAAGAAACAATGAGAGAATATTTAACGAAAGAAGCATTCCAATCTATTTTGGATGCGATGAAAAAAGGAACTCAAATCCAAAGACACATTGCAGACCAAGTTGCTGTTGCAATGAAAGACTGGGCAATGAGCAAAGGTGTAACACACTACACACACTGGTTTCAACCTTTGACAGGATCTACTGCAGAAAAGCACGATTCTTTCTTCACTCCAATCGAAGGAGGCAGAGCGATCGAAAGATTCAGCGGAAACTTATTGATTCAGCAGGAGCCGGATGCATCTTCTTTCCCGAATGGTGGTATCAGAAACACTTTCGAAGCGAGAGGTTATACAGCTTGGGATCCTACATCTCCGGCATTCATTATGGGAACAACCTTATGTATTCCTTCAATTTTTATCTCTTATACAGGAGAAACTTTAGATTATAAAGCACCTCTTTTAAGAGCATTGAACGCTGTAGACGAAGCTGCAACAAACGTAATGCAGTATTTTGACAAAAACGTAACAAAAGTAACTCCTACTTTAGGTTGGGAGCAAGAATATTTCTTAGTTGATTCAGCATTGTATCAGTCTCGTCCGGATTTAGTTTTAACAGGTAAAACTTTATTAGGACACTCTCCAGCAAAAGGACAACAGCTTGATGACCACTATTTCGGTTCAATTCCTACAAGAGTAATGAACTTCATGAAAGAGTTGGAAGTTGAATGTATGAAATTGGGTATTCCAGTTACGACAAGACACAACGAAGTAGCTCCAAACCAATTCGAGCTGGCTCCAATGTTTGAAGAGGTAAACGTTGCAGTTGACCACAACTCTTTGTTGATGGACGTTATGGCAAGAATTGCTCACAGACACCATTTCCACATCTTATTTCACGAAAAACCTTTCGCAGGAGTAAACGGAAGCGGAAAGCACAACAACTGGTCTTTAGCAACCGATACAGGTGAAAACCTTTTAAGTCCGGGGAAAAACCCTAAGAAAAACCTACAGTTCTTAACGTTCTTCGTGAATACCATTAAAGCAGTTCACGAATATGCTGATCTTTTAAGAGCAAGTATTGCTTCTGCAAGTAACGACCACAGATTAGGTGCAAACGAAGCTCCACCGGCAATTATTTCTGTATTTATCGGAAGCCAGTTGTTCAGAGTTTTGGAAGAGCTTGAAAAAGTAACGGAAGGAAAACTTTCACCAGACGAAAAAACAGATTTAAAGCTAAATGTAGTTGGAAAAATTCCTGAAATTCTGTTGGATAACACTGACAGAAACAGAACTTCTCCTTTCGCATTTACAGGAAATAAATTTGAGATCAGAGCAGTAGGTTCTGCAGCAAACTGTGCTGAGTCGATGACAGTAATGAACACGATTGCAGCAAAACAATTAAACGATTTCAAAAAAGAAGTTGATGCTTTAATTGAAACTGGTCTTAAAAAAGACGAAGCAATCTTCAATGTATTGAGAGAATACATCAAGCAGTGTAAAAACATCATGTTTGAAGGTGACGGATATTCTGATGACTGGGCTAAAGAAGCTAAAAAGAGAGGTTTGAACAATTTGAAAACGACTCCGGAAGCTCTTAAGCAGGAAATGGATAAAAAATTCCTGGATCTTTACGAAGAAATCGGAGTTTTCACTCACAGAGAAGTTGAGGCAAGAAACGAAATCAAATTAGAAAAATATTCTACCGTAATCGATATTGAAGCAAGAGTTTTAAGTGATATCGCAAGAAACCACATTATTCCTTCCGCTTTAAAATATCAGAACAGATTAATTGAAAACGTAAAAGGTCTTAAAGAAATCTTCGGAGATAAAGAATTCAAAACTTTGGCGAAAGAACAAATGAGTTTGATCACCAATATTTCTGAAAATGTTTCTAAGATCAAATTAGGTGTTGAAGATTTAATTAAAGCAAGAGAAGCAGCAAAAGCTGTAACCAATAGTCAGACCCAGGCAGAAGATTACTGTACGAAAGTTATCCCATTATTTGAAGGAATCAGAGAAGCTTCTGATGATCTTGAAATGATGGTTGACGACGAGCTTTGGCCACTGACTAAATATAGAGAAATGTTATTTACAAGATAACATCTGTAAAGTTCCATATTAGTGAAGGTTCCCTGGTTTTCCGGGGAACTTTTTTTATAATTTCTTAATAGTATTTTTAAGAATCACAAAAATTATAAAATCCGATGAATAAAGGAAAGTGGAATTATTTTGTTAAAAAATCTTAATAAAAAAAACCGCTCATTCACCAAAAAAGGGAGTTAGCGGTTTGTTTTTCTTTAACATAACGATACATTATGTTAAAATGTGTTAAATCAAGAACCTGATAATAATCATATCGAGGCTCTTTTAGCTGGAATATCTACTTTTGTAATGCTTTAGAGAAATAAATATACCTTTTTAACACGGATAATCAAATTTATATGAAGAAAAGAGTTTTGTTTTATTTAGTTGCTTTCGTTTCTACAATATCACTACAATCATGCGTAACAAATTACGTAGTTTCAAAACCGGCAACTTACACTAAAGAATACAAAACAGATGCCAAACTTACTGCTATCGACACTCAGTTGGAGAAAGATAAAAAATTGCTAATCAGCTCTTTTGTATCTGAAAAAGCAGTTGCGCTATCTAACGCAAAAAATTCTTTAAAAAATTCTGAAATCGCAAAAGCGATCAAACATAATAAGACCATTGATAACATTTTAGCAGAAGCAGCAACTTATCTTGGAACGCCTTACAGATACGGAGGAACAACAAGAAACGGAATCGACTGTTCAGCATTTGTATTATCAGTTTTCGGTGCAGCAGCAGGTCTTACTTTGCCAAGAGTTGCAGCATCTCAATCTCAGGAAGGAGAAAGTGTTGAGAAAGAAAATCTTCAGAAAGGTGATCTTATTTTCTTTTCTCACGGTAGAAGAATCTCTCACGTAGGAATCGTGGAAGACGTTACAGAAGAAGGAGAAGTAAAGTTTATTCATGCGGCAACGTCGAAAGGAGTAATGGTCTCGTCACTGAATGATTCTTATTGGGGACCTAAATTCAGATTCGCAAAAAGGGTGATCAACGAAAACGGAGAGAACTACAATAATTTAGCATCCGTAAATTAGTCTTAAATAATTGATTGATATTAAAAATGAAGCCATCTTATTTGATGGCTTTAATTTTTGTACATCATGACAGCTGAGATTAGCTATTTTTATCAATTTCTATATCAAGTTGACGCAAGAGACCGTGAATTTCAGAAAGGGAAAATTTGGTCTTCTTTAGCTTGTTTAAAGCCGGATTGATGGTATAATTGAAAGAAGTTCTTAGATCTGCTTTTTCAAGACTGGTACGGTCGAAAATTGCACCACTGAGATCACATCCTGAGAACACAGCATTCATAAGGTCAGCTTCAGAAAAATCAACCTCAATTAATTTTGAATTTTTAAATATTGTTTTTCGGATTGTTGATTGATAAAATACAGAATTGTTTAAGACACAACCTTCGAATTTAAATGACATTCCAAATTCATTACAATCATTAAAAGCCATTCCGAACATTTTACAGTCTTTAAAAACAGCCTCACGAAAAGCAGTTCCCACAAGTTTTGTCATGCTTACATTACATTCTATAAACTCGCAGTCAGTAAATTTAAATTCGGAAAGATTTACGTATTCAAAATTACAGTTTCGGAAAGTGCAGTTCTCGTATTCGCCTAAATCTAAAAGTTTCTGAGTAAAATCAATGTTTTCGAAATTTTCGTCAATGATATAGACTTCTCTCATAGTATTATTTGATTTTTAGAAATATATCTCGCTGATTTGGGAAATTGCGCAGATTCAAATGAAAAAGATTTGAAGAATGGCTTTAAACTTCCATCACCCAACTTACCTCTTCCAGCTTTATACCAAACTGTTTTTATCAGCGTGATTGAGTTTAAAGAAAATAAAAGTAAGGATTGAAAAGGCTAATAAAGAACTACCTCCGTAACTGAAATATGGTAAAGGAATACCAACTGTCGGGAAAAGCCCCATAACCATTCCTAAATTGATTGAAAAGTGCATCAACAGGATCGAAGCAAAGCAATAGCCGAAAACCCTGTTAAATATCGATTTCTGTTTCTCTGCGAGGTAATAGATTCGACCGATGTAAATCATGTAACAAAAGACCAGAACGGCGCTTCCGACGAATCCCCATTCTTCTCCAACTGTACAAAATATATAATCGGTTTCCTGTTCAGGAACAAATTTACCTTGAGTAACAGAGCCTTCACGAAATCCTTTTCCAAACATTCCGCCGGAACCGATGGCTGTTTTAGAGTACAGTAAATTATACCCTGAAGTATCACGGAATTCTTTTTCACCTTTATATAAAACCTCAACACGCTCCTGTTGGTGCTTAGGAAGTTTTTCGAAAATAACCGGTGAAATAAATGACAATGCCGCCAAGAGAAGAACAATACCTACTCCCGGTAAAAGTGTATAAATATTTTTACGGAGAAAAGCCGCATTAAAAGCAAACCACAATCCGCCAATGATAATGATAAAAGTTGTGAAATACCAGAGACTCCATTTTAAGGGATCATTCAGGTAATTAGCAATTAAAAATACAGCTCCAAAAAGACCTCCGATAAGAAAAAGCTTTCCCGAAAGACCTTCTCTATATAAAGCAATGAAAAAAGCTGTAAAAACAAGTAACGAGCCAACATCAGGAATTGACAGCACCACTACGGCAGGAATACCAATAATGGCCAAAACCGTTATTAATGACCTTGTATCTTTAAGATTAAACTCTGTTCTCGAAACATAGCTTGCCAACATCAACGCTGTCCCGATCTTTGAGAATTCTACAGGCTGCATCGTAAAGCTTCCGAATTTATACCAGTTTTTCTGACCGAGAATTTCCGTTCCGAAAACATGAAGACCGGCAAGCATCAAAACCCCTCCGATATAAATAATTCCAGCCATGTTTTCGAAAAACTTGCTTCTGCTGACAAAAATAATGATGCCAACAAAGAGAGAAATTCCGAAGAAAATAAGTTGTTTTTTACCTAAAGCCTCATCAACACTGTAAATATTCGCAATAGCGAAAACGCAAAGCAAAAAGTACAATCCAAGCCCAAGTTTGTCTACTCCTTCTGTCCACTTCATGGTTTCTTAGGTTTTTGGGGGTTAGAATTCATTTTCTTTTGCAGTGCTTCTTTCTTTTTCTTAATCAGATTTAAGCTGTCCTGAATTCTTTTTAGCTTCAGCGAATCAGGTTTTGGTTCTACATACAAACCTTTTCTCTTTAAATCAGCAATCCACTGTCTTTTGTATTCAGGCATGAAACTCGACGTAATCATTTTTTTGTAAAGATGCTCACGTTTTAAGTCTCCTGTAATATATTTTTCAGCAATAACCGTACAAGCCGGACCCGCCCAGGTTGCTCCAAAACCTGCGTGTTCCATGACAGCAACCACAACAATTTTCGGTTTATCTGCAGGAGCGATCAATACAAAAATAGAGTTATCTTTTCCTTGCGGAACCTGCGCTGTTCCCGTTTTTGCTAACTGTGTGAAATCTTTAGACATTAGGCCTCTCGCAGTTCCACGTAGAACAACGGCTTCCATTCCTTTTAAAACAGGACCAAAATGTTTCGGATCTACTAAAGTTTTATGTTTAACCTTAAATCTAGGATCAGGATTTGGCCTCCCGTCAATCGCTTTTACGATGTGAGGAGTGTAATACCATCCACGGTTTGCAATCGCACCAACATAATTTGCCAACTGAATAGGCGTTACTAAAACATCTCCCTGCCCCATTCCGTTATAAATAGCTCCGGTTGACATTTCATCCCAGTTTTTATAATCTTTTTTGGTAGAGCCGCTTGCTTTAATAATGGCTTTAAATCTCCTTTCGTAAAAATCTCCGGAAGGAATTCTGCCTTTTGCACCAACAGCAAAATCATTATTTAAAAATTCTCCTACTCCAAAGCTGCTCATGATTTTTTTCCATTCATCAACTCCTTTTGAAGGATTTCCCGGATATTTTTTAATAATGGCAATAAATGCATACGTAAAGAAACAGTTACTGGAAACCTGAATAGAAGGAATCAACGGATCTGCTCCACCATGACCTTTAATTCTTTTACCTTTATAATAGAAACCTCCGCCACATGGGAAAATTGTATTTTCATCCATCACGCCCATCTGCATTGCTGCTAAAGCAGTCAGTAATTTAAATGTTGATCCGGGAGGATAACCCGCTTGTAAAGAACGGTCGAAAGTCGGTTTATTTTCATAAATCGTGTCTTTCGATAGAGCATATAAATTTTTTGATTTATAAGGGCCGGTAAAAAGATTCGGATCAATATCCGGTCCGGTTGCTGCAACCAGAACTTCACCATTATTTGGATCTAAAGCTACAACAGCACCGTGCTTATTCACCAACATTTCTTCGGCCATTCTCTGAAGATCGTAATCAATCGTCAGAGTAATATCTTTTCCGGTAATTACGTCTTTGTCTAACGAACCGTTTTTATAAGGGCCAACATTTCTAAGCTTAATATCTTTCTGAATATATTTTACACCTTTCACCCCACGAAGCTCTTTTTCGTAAGCCTTTTCTACACCCGTTTTACCGATGAGGTCACCGGGAAGGTAATAAGTAGAATCTTTTTTGATTTCCCTGTCGTTCACCTCACTTGTATAGCCCAAAAGATTTCCGGAAGTTGACACTTCATATTGTCTTTGCGGACGCTGAACAATACTGAATGCCGGATATTTAAATATAATTTCCTGAACTCTTGCAATCTCCTCCCTGCTCAGATCTTTAAAAAAAGTCATCGGGGTGAGCTTGGAATAATATTTTTCCTTTTTAATAAGCTTAATCTTATTGATAAATTCAGGTTTAGAAATCTTCATTAAATTACAGAAAGCCAGCGTATCAAAATCAGGTTTCATCAATGCCTGAGTGAAAGAAATTTCGTAAGCAGGCTGATTTCCCACCAGAATTTTACCGTTTCTGTCGAAAATAACTCCGCGCTGAGGAATTACATATTCAGTTTTAATAGACGTGTTGGCTGCGTTAAGTGCATAACGGTCTGTAAACAGCTGCAAATAAGAAAGCCTTGCTACAAAAATAAGAGCAATGACAATGAGAACGGTTAAGATTTTTATATGGCGTGCGTTCAAACTTTCTGTTTGATTTTAAAGATTAATGCGTAAACAATGATAAATATAAAGGAAATTACACTAGTTACCAACACATTAAGTAAGATTTCAAAAATTCTGCTGAATTTGAAAAACTCGATATACTGCACCAAAAGCTGATGCATAAAGATACTTGAAAACAGAAAGAGTAAAAACTGCGTCCATTGCAGAGACTGGAACGAAAAGAAATCTGTAGAAGTATCTGTAGACGTACGGAAAATCAACGTACGGAAATAAGCAATTACTGTAGTTGCCAAGGCATTGATTCCCCATGTACCCAGAAAACCATCTACGGAAAGCCCAATTAAAAAACTCAGAGCTAAGAACTGAAATTTATTTCTGAAAAAAGGATAAAACATGACAAAAACCGGATATAGAACCGGAGTAAATTTACCAAACAGCGTAATTCTGTTCAATACAAAAACTTGTAATGCCACCAAAAAAGCCATGATCAAAAGATCTGTAAATATCGTTCTGCTAATCATTTTCTTTTTTTATTACAGCTTGCATCGTGTCCTGAATCTTCTGAACCTCAGCTTTTTTAAGATTTTTAACAACGAAAACTTTATTTAAAGCTCCCATTTTTTCGCTTAATTCAACTGAAATATCCCAAAATCCTGTTTTATTGTCTACGGAATATCCTGCAACAGTTCCGATCATTACCCCTTTAGGAAATATCGCCGATTTCCCGTCGGTTTCTATGGTATCACCAATTTTCAGGGAAACATATTTTGGCACATCCGCCAAATGCATGACCCGAGAATTATCTCCTCTCCATGTAAGAGTTCCGAAATATCCTGAATTTTTAAGGGCAGCATTAATCCTGATTTTATTTACACTTAAAACGGATTGTACCAAAGCATAACTATCGGTAGAATTAATCACAATCCCGGCAATTCCTTTCGGAGCCATTACGCCCATCTGAGGATACACTCCGTCTCTTCTGCCTCGGTTGATTGTAAAATAGTTGTTTCTTCTGTTGATGCTGTTGAAAACAATTTCGCCATCTACAAAAGTATAGATTTGTCCGCCTCCTAAAGTATCGTGAACTTTTCTGAATACGGGATTTGCAGCACCTTGCTTTCCGTAAAGCTGTACCATTAAAGATTTGTTCTGTGCAACAAGATCTTCGTTTACCTGTTTTAGTTTAAGATAAGAAACTCCTTCATCAATCCCTCCCGAAACCCAGGAGTTGAAAGCCGCAGTTTGCCCGGCCAACCACGATTGCTGCATGGCATTTTTAGAGAATATCAAAATGAGAGCAATAATTTGCAGGAAAATAAAGAATACGAAAAGAGCATTCTTCGAAAATAATCTCAGCAAAAATCCCATTCAGATAAAGGTCGTAAAAAGTTAGAATTATTTAATTAAGAAATTGAATTTATCCATATTCTTAAGGGCAATACCAGTTCCGCGAACAACAGCTCTCAAAGGATCTTCTGCTACGAATACAGGAAGGCCTGTCTTTTTGTGTAATCTGTCTGCAAGACCTCTTAACAAAGCACCACCACCTGCAAGATAAATACCTGTTTTGTAAATATCTGCTGCCAATTCCGGCGGCGTAAGAGAAAGGGTTTCCATTACAGAATCTTCAATTCTGATAATTGATTTATCTAAAGCTCTTGCGATTTCCTTATAACCAACCATAATTTCTTTTGGTTTACCAGTGATAAGGTCTCTTCCTTGTACCGGAATATCATCGATATCTACATCAAGATCTTCAACAGCAGAACCTACTTCGATTTTCACTCTTTCAGCTGTTCTTTCTCCGATATATAAATTGTGGTGTGTTCTTAAGAAATAAGCAATATCATTGGTGAATACATCACCTGCAATTTTCACAGATTTATCACAAACAATACCTCCTAAAGCAACAACAGCGATTTCGGTAGTACCACCACCTATATCGATAATCATATTCCCTTCAGGTTTCTGTACATCAATACCAACTCCGATTGCAGCTGCCATTGGCTCGTAAATCAGGCGTACTTCTTTTGCGTTTACTTTCTGAGCAGAATCTCTTACCGCTCTTTTTTCAACTTCAGTAATTCCTGAAGGAATACAGATCACAATTCTTAAAGCAGGTTGAATGAATTTACCTTTAATTCCTGGAATTTTTTTGATAAATTCTTTAATCATGTGCTCAGAAGCATGAAAATCTGCAATTACTCCATCTTTTAACGGACGGATAGTTTTAATATCTTCATGGGTTTTACCCTGCATATGTTTAGCCTGCTCACCGACCGCAATAGGTCTGCCGGTGGAACGCTCAATTGCGACAATTGAAGGCTGGTCTATAACAATCTTATTATTATGTATGATAAGCGTGTTGGCAGTACCAAGGTCTATCGCAATCTCTTGCGTAAACATATCGAATAAACTCATAATTTCTGCTTGATTTAAGTTTACAAAGATATAAAATTCACAGTAGTAAAAAATAATTAACAAGAGATAATTTGGTTAAATTTTTATTAAAATTTACAAAGTACACAACCCTAACTGTTTCTATTTTTACCCAATCTAAATTTAGGTTTAAAATGGATTTTCATAGCTTTTTACGATAATTATCATACAGACTATCACAAGCTGCATCCATAAAAATTGCTTAAATTTGCGACTGCTTATGATACAGTATTCTAATATACATCAGACAACAAATTTCGCCGTATTATCGATCAGCTATGAGAAAGCTGATGTAGAGACGAGAGGGAAATTTGCATTTTTTGATGAAAACATCAAAAACTTTGTCACCCGAATTCATGATGAAAATTTAGGGGATGCTTTTGTGGTTTCTACATGCAACAGAACCGAAATTTACACCACTACTTCAAACTATCTTTTTGTAGCTGAAGAATATTGCAAAACAATTGGGGTGAATTTGTCAGATTTTCTTCAGTTTGCGAATATTTTAACAAAAGAAGAAGCTTTAAATCATTTATTCAGGGTTGCAGCAGGATTGGAAAGCCAGATCATAGGAGATTTTGAAATTATAGGACAAATTAAGAAAGCGTATGCACGTTTTAAAAAAGAAAGACAAAATTCGAATCCTTTTTTAGAACGATCTATTAATTCTGCTATTCAGATTTCAAAAAAAATAAAGAATGAAACCGGAATTTCAAACGGGGCGGCTTCTGTTTCGTATGCGGCGGTTCATTATATTTTAAATAATCAGAAAAGAATTACCGAAAAAAACATCCTTCTTCTGGGTGTTGGAGAGATCGGACAAAATACGGTAGAAAATTTAGTAAAACACGTTTACCAGCCTAAGATAAAAATTGCCAACCGAACTCAGGAAAAAGCAGCTAAGATCTCCGAGAAATACAATATTCCCAACATCGATTATCATGACTTTGAAAAGGAATTAGAAAATACAGATATTCTCATCGTTGCAACCGGAGCGAAAACGCCGATCATTAACAAATCACATTTAAAAAACGGAAAAGAAATTCTGATTATTGATCTTTCGATTCCGCATAATGTTGATAAAAATGTTTCGGAAGTTGAAAATGCTACTTTAATTGATGTGGATGAACTTTCAAAACAAATTCAGGAAACCATTCAGCAGCGTGAAAAAGAAATCCCAAAAGCGGAACTCATTATTAAAGAAATGACCAAAGATTTTCTGGAATGGGAGAAAAAGCGAAAACTGGCTCCGAACATCCATCATTTCAAAGCTGTTCTGAAAAATATGGAACGTAATGAAATGCACAATTTCTACAGAAAAAATAAATACATCAATATCAACGACATGGAGCTTTCTGATAAGATGATTCAGAAGATTACCAACCGTTTTGCAAAATATATTATCGACAACCCTTTGAAAGCCGAAGAAATTAGTAAATTAATGCACGAAATTTTAGTTGAACAACCCAATAACGAATTCAATGAAAAGCATTAGAATAGGAACCCGAAATTCAGCACTTGCACTTTGGCAGGCAAGAGAAGTTGCAAGACATTTGCAGAATCTAAACCATCTTACCGAGATTGTCCCGATTGTTTCTTCAGGCGATAAAAATCTTAATCAACCATTGTATTCATTAGGAATTACAGGAGTTTTCACAAGAGATTTAGATATTGCTTTGCTCAACGACGAGATCGATATCGCCGTACATTCGCTAAAGGATGTTCCGACAAAACTTCCGGAAAACATCGAAATCATTTCTTATCTCGAAAGAGATCATCCACAAGATGTTTTGATCAGAAGAAAATCGGCAATGAATAAAGAATTTCATGAGCTTAAATTGGCAACAAGCAGTTTAAGAAGACGAGCTTTTTGGTCTAAACATTATCCCGATACCGAGTTTTTTGACATCCGAGGAAATATACAAACCAGACTTCAGAAGCTGGAAGAGCAGGATTTTGATGCGACTATTTTATCTCTTGCCGGAATCAAGAGAATGAAAATGGATATCGATTACGAATTTATTCCGTTTATGATTCCTGCACCTTCACAAGGCGTGGTTGCAGTTGCGGGACATTCTGACAAAAAAGAAATCAACGACATTCTGAAACAGATTTCCCATAAAGAAACCCAGGCTTGTGTAGAAATGGAAAGAAATTTCCTGAGCACTTTGGAAGGGGGCTGTACTGCACCCATTGGAGCTTTTGCCGAAAAAATTGAAAATCAGATCAGATTTAAAGCGGCACTTTGCTCATTAGACGGGAAAAACTACATCGCAACCGATGAAAGTTTTGAGTATAACGAAGTAGAAAATTTTGGGGAAAAATTTGCCAATGTTGTTCTTGAAAACGGTGGAAAGGAATTGATGACCGAGATTAAAAGTCAGATTTAAGGTTTAGGTTTAAGCAAAATTAAGATTTATCCGAATCTTAACATTTCTTTATGTTTAAAGTACCTTCATGTTTAAAATTAATTTTTGAACTTTACAAAAATGTTTTCAATTCTAAATTTTAAGCCGATGAGAAAGTACTTTTCAATACTCATTTTTCTGTTTTTTGTTTTCACAGCGAATGCCCAAAATCAGTTTGCGCAAAAACTATCTGATGCAGCTTTGAGTTTAACACGAGATAAAGTCACTTATGATCCTGCGTATGTTTCGATTAAATATCCCAATGGTGATGTTGCTGCAGATAAAGGCGTTTGTACTGATGTGATCATCAGAGCTTACAGAAAACTTAGAATTGATTTGCAAAAAGAAGTACATGAAGATATGAAGAAAAACTTTTCTAAATATCCTAAAAAATTCGGTTTGAAAAAACCAGACACCAATATTGATCATAGGAGAGTTCCCAATCTGCAAGTTTTTTTTGCCAAATTCGGGAAATCAAAATCAACAGAAACCAAGCCCGAATTATATGTTCCCGGAGATATTGTAACCTGGCTTCTTCCCGGAAATTTAACGCACATCGGAATTGTAGTTAATAAAAAATCTGCAGACGGAAAAAGATATTTAATCGTTCATAATATCGGTGCCGGACAAGTTCTTGAAGACTGCTTGTTTAAATTTGATATTACCGGACATTATCAATATTCAAAATAATTCATGATGAAGAAGATAATTTTTGTTCTTTTTTTATTGATTTTAAATGTAAGCTTTGCACAGAATTCAGGTTTAAAAATTATTGAAAAACCCATTAATTATTCTGCAGAACGAATAGCTTTAAGTTTAGAATACCTGAAAGACCACCACGGTCTGAATCAAAAAAACCCGACCATTACTCCCAAAATGATTGTTTTGCATTACACTGCAGGTGGAACGGTCGAAAGCAATTTTAAATATTTCAATAAAACACATCTTGAAAGCGCAAGAAATACATTAAAAAAACAAAGTACTTTAAATGTTTCTTCGCAATTCATCATCGATCGCGACGGAACTATTTATCAATTGATGGAACCAACACAATTTGCAAGACATACGATTGGTTTAAATTATTGTGCTATCGGAGTTGAAAATATCGGAAGCAAAAAGCAACCTTTAACCGAAAAGCAGGTTGAAGCCAATGCACAACTGGTAAGATATTTAACTCAAAAGTATAAGATTGAATATCTCATCGGTCATTCAGAGTACGGAGTTTTCAGAAATTCTAAATTATGGAAGGAGTCTGACCCAAATTATTTTACCGGAAAAGAAGATCCCGGAAAAGACTTCATGAATAAAGTTAGACAGCAAGTTTCTGATTTAAAATTAAAAGATAAGCCAGCTAATTAGTTTTATAAAAGCGATAAAAAAGATTCAATATTTATTTTATAAATAATGAAGTTAACGACCACTTTGTCATTCCGTAGGAATCTCAGCAAAGCATTTAACATAAAATGTTTAGATTCCTACGGAATGACAAATAAACTGCTAAAAAAATAATGAAAATTTTATTTACCAAAATTTTAGACCCAAAATACATCTCCGAAAAATTAGGAAATGATATTTCGGTTGAATACATAGAGGTAATAAAAACAAAATCACTTTACGTAAGAAGTTTTGATTTAAAAAACAGCTCTCTTATTTTCACAAGCTCAAATGGGGTGAAATCTTTTTTTGAAAACGGTTTCAAGCCAAATGAAGATTTCACAGCCAAAAACTATAATAAAATCTATTGCGTTGGCGAAAAAACCAAAAGAGAACTTCGCAAAAACGGGTTTGGAACTTTTAAGGTGTTGAAAAATGCGGAAACGCTCTCTCAGTTCATTATTGAAAACTGCGTTCACGAAAAATTCATTCATTTTTGCGGAAATTTGGCAATTGATGTTTTGGATAATGAACTTCCGCTGCAGAATATTCAGTATAAAAAAGTCACAGTTTATCAAACAGAAGAGCTAAATCCCACGATACATGAAAAATATCATGCAATAGTTTTTTTTAGCCCAAGCGGAGTTCGTAGTTTTGCGAAAAATAATTCTTTGGAAAATGTAATCCTTTTTTCAATCGGAGAAACCACCTCCAAAGAACTAAAAAGACATACAAAATCAGAGATTTTCACGAGTAAAGAAAACACTCTGGCAAACCTGTTGTCGGTCATAAAAGAAACTTTAATGAAAATTAAACCTTAAAGAACACCGACAAGCATCAACTAAAATTATGATTAAAAACGACCTATATTTAAAAGCACTTCGTGGAGAAACCGTAGAAAGACCACCGGTTTGGATGATGAGACAGGCAGGAAGATATTTACCTGAATTCATTGCACTTCGTGATAAATATGACTTTTTTACGAGATGTCAGACTCCGGAACTGGCTTCTGAAATCACGGTACAGCCGATCAGAAGATTTCCTTTGGATGCAGCGATTTTGTTCTCTGATATTTTGGTAGTTCCTCAGGCGATGGGAATTGATTTCAAAATGAAAGAATCTGTCGGACCTTGGCTGGATAACCCGATCCGAACGATGGAAGATGTGAAGAATGTTGTTGTTCCCGATGTGAATGATACTTTAGGTTACGTTTTTGATGCGATTGAGCTTACTTTACAGAAATTAGACAACGAAATTCCTTTGATTGGTTTTGCGGGTTCTCCGTGGACGATTCTTTGCTATTGCGTAGAAGGAAAAGGAAGCAAAGCTTTTGATATTGCTAAATCTTTTTGTTTTCAGCAACCGGAAGCGGCGCATTTACTACTTCAGAAAATCACCGACACAACAATTGCTTATTTGAAAAGAAAAGTTGAAAAAGGAGTTTCCGCCGTTCAGGTTTTTGATTCTTGGGGCGGAATGCTTTCTCCGGCAGATTATCAGGAATTTTCATGGCAATATATCAATAAGATTGTTGAAGCATTGAGTCCGTTGACGCATGTGGTGGTTTTCGGAAAAGGATGCTGGTTTGCTTTGGATGACATGACAAAATCTAAAGCTTCAGCTTTGGGAGTTGACTGGACGGTGAGTCCAGAAATGGCAAGAAAGCTGACAAACAATTCAGTAACGTTACAAGGAAACTTTGATCCTGCAAGATTACATTCAAGCCCTGAAACCATCAAAAAAATGGTAACGGAAATGATCAACCGTTTCGGAAAAGATAAATACATCGCCAATTTAGGACACGGAATTTTACCTAATATTCCGGTGGAAAATGCGGAAGCGTTTATCAGAGCGGTGGTGGATTGGAAACCGAATGTTGAATTTTAATTCTCGTCGTTTTTGTGGATAATGCAGATTTTAAAATCAATTAAAATAAAATCCCTTTCAGCTATTTGAAAGGGATTTTTAATTCTAAATTTATTTTTATACATTTGATTATCAAATATTTTCTACAATGGACATTCAATCAAGAAAATTAGAATTCATACAGGATTTCCTTAAGCTTCAAAGTGAAGAAGTGATTGCTCAGTTTGAAAAATTACTAAAAAAAACCAAAAATATTGAAGAAGAAAATAAGCTCAAGGCATTAACTGTTGAAGAAATGAATGAAAGAATTTCTAAATCAGAGAGTGATTTTGAAAACAACAAGTTTAAAACAACTTCAGAACTTCTTTCAAAATATTCAAATTGAAATACAAAGTTATTTGGTCGGAATTTTCTGAAAAGCAGATTGATGAAATTTTCAATTATTACGAAAACACCTCGAAAAGTCATCAAGTTGCATTAAAAATTATAACCAGAATTCTTTTAGCACCTGAAAATTAATCCATAACCCTAAAATTTGGGCAAAGAGAATTGTTTTTAGAAAACAGAAGTATTCAATATCATTATATTGTAGAATCAAATTACAAAATAATTTATTCTATTGATGAAGGAAACAAGTATATTAAAATTGCTGATGTCTTTGATACAAGACAAAATCCGGAAAAGATAGAACGGGAAAAATAAAAAAATTTCAATTGGTTTTAGAAAAAGATTTTATTTATTATCTTTTAATTCAGATATTCTAAAATATTTTTCTTTTCAAGTTTAAATTCCTTCCCCGATTTAGTCTGGAATGTTATCATTTGACTATCGTCTATCACTTTTTTAACCTGACAAAAAGTATCGCCATTTATTTTATCGGTAATAATATTATTTACTTTGACAATCTTGTCACCCACATTCAATTCTGACAATTGTGGAATTTTTAGTTTATTCACAACAACCAAATGACCTTCAACAGGTGCAAAAGCAACTCCGAAACTATTGTAATCAGGAGTTTTATTTAAATTGTGAAGAATAATATTTTTAGAAATAAAATCTAATTCAACAAGAAAATTTTCCATAAATTTTGTCCCGATCAGATTTCGAGAATCAGTGCTGCTGTCAACAATCTGCTTTCCCAGAAATTTGTTATGTATCTCTGCATTCATCATATCAAGCTGCCTTTCGCCTTTACTCACACTACTTAAAGATTGCGACAAAAGTCCTTCAAAAATCAAAAAATCATCGTCTTTTACCAATTGATAAGATTTTGGATCCAACGTAAAGCCAGAACCTGCTCCCGTGTCAAAAAACATGTTAAAATTATGTTTTTTTATCTTAATACTAATTGTGGGAACATGGGTAAAATATTCTTCAGAAAATGGAATTGAAACGGATTGAACTGAATCTTCCAATAACTTATCTGAAACAACAATTGTTTTAGCTATAAAGTCAATTCGCCAAACTTTATTATTCATCATATTCGCTCCAAAAATCCCGCTGATTTTTTTACATGCACGAGAATTCATCCAACTTATATCAGCGAATGAAAAATTTATATTTTTAAATTTTAAATCAGACACTTTCAACTCATTGGTTGAGAAAACATCCATCGTAGATTTGGAACTGTTTGCATCCGTTGCTTCAAAAAGGACATTGCCTTTCTTTTCGTTCAACGAACCTTTTAGTTCGTCAGAAATTATCGTTAAAGCACCCGTATCAAAAACAAAATTGTGCTTCTTATTTTTAATATCAACATTGATGATGATTTTTCCGTCGATATAATCAAAAGGGATGGTTACAGCACTTACAAACAAAGGGAAAATTAAAAATGCAAAAGCATAAAGATTTTTATATTTCATCATAGCATAAAAAATAAAGACTGCCTCATAGAAACAGTCTGTTAATTATTAAGAAAGCATTCTTTGTGCTTTTTTCACACCTTCTACAAGCAAATCGATTTCATTAAACGTATTATAGACCGCAAAACTTGCCCGAACTGTTCCTGCGATATTAAAGAAATCCATGATCGGCTGTGTACAGTGATGCCCCGTTCTTACCGCAACGCCCATTTTATCAAGAATCATCCCTACATCGGAAGAAATACCGATTCCTTCGAGATTAAAGGAAACTACACCCGTTCTATGAGCTTTTTCGCCGTACACTTTTAAACCTTCAATTTCTAAAAGTTGTTTCTGAGCATATTCCAACAAAGCATTTTCGTGATTCTGAATATTCTGTTGTCCTATTTTTTTAATGAAATCAACCGCTGCTCCTAAAGCAATATTTCCACCAACATTTGGAGTTCCCGCTTCATATTTAAAAGGTAAACCTGCGTAAGTTGTACTGTCAAATGAACAAACCGCAATCATTTCTCCTCCACCATGGAAAGGCGGCAAATTTTCAAGAATTTCCTGTTTTCCGTATAAAATCCCGGTTCCCATCGGAGCGTACATTTTATGTCCTGAAAACACAAAGAAATCACAATCTAATTTCTGAACATCAATGCTAAAATGTGGAGCAGACTGTGCGCCATCGATAACGATATATGCATCTGAATTAGCTCTTGTCTTAGCAATAATTTCTTCAACAGGATTTACAATTCCCAAAGCATTGGAAACCTGATTTACGGATACTACTTTCGTTTTTTCGCTTAAAAACTCGTCTAAATAATCCAACTGTAAGATCCCGTTTTCATCAATTGGGATCACCCTTAATTTTGCTCCTGTTCTTTCACAAAGCAATTGCCATGGAACAATATTGGAGTGATGCTCAAGGTAAGAAATAATGATCTCATCGTCTTTTTTTAATCTTGAAGTTAAAATATAGGAGATGAGGTTTAATCCTTCCGTTGTTCCTTTGGTGAAAATAACTTCAAAATCATGTTTAGCATTGATGAACTTTTGGATTTTTCTTCTTGAAAGTTCCATTTCTTCGGTCGCCAACTGACTTAAAGTATGAATTCCGCGATGCACATTTGCATTGATCTCTGTATAATATTGACTCCAAACTTCTAAAACTGAGTTCGGTTTCTGAGAGGTTGCTGCATTATCTAAGTAAACCAAAGGCTTACCGTTCACTTCCTGATTTAATATAGAAAACTGACTTCTGATTTCCTGAATGTCAAACATTTATTAAAATTTTAATTAAAACGTTCTTTATTTAGAACCCATCAAATTTACGGCTTTTTTTCGGATTCTTGTTTGATGGTGATTGTTGAGAGCTGATAGAAAGATTCGATGGATTAGATGAACTTATTTTAATTATTTTAACGCTAAGAATGGAAAATTATATTGTAAATTTTTAATCCTAAAATTTAATATTATCAGGGACGCAAAGTTTTTCTAACTACTATATTTTTAGTTTCACAAAGCCGTTTGACTACGTCGAATCTTCGATTTCACTTATAAAAAGACACGGAAATGTTTAAACTGATAACGTTTGCTTTTAATCATAAAAAAACCTGCCAAAAAATTGACAGGTTCTATATTTTAAATAAGAAATTCTTATTCTGCTGAAGCTTCCGCTGCTTCTGGAGCCGCTCCTTCTTCAGTTGCAACTTCTTCATCCTCATCATCATCCTGTGCTGCTGCACCACCTTTCATTGCATTTCTAGACATCTTAACAGCCACAACAACTGCGTTGTCAGGGTGCATGAAAGAATATCCTTCTGTTTTGATGCTACCTACATAAAGTTTGTTACCAATTTTCAATGGAGTAACATCTACAACTACCTCATCAGGTAAGTTTGCAGGGATTGCTTTTACTTTTAGTTTTCTGAAAGACTGACGTAGAACACCACCAGCTACAACACCTTTAGAACGACCAGTAATTCTTACAGGAACCTCCATAATTACAGGCTTATCATCTGATAATCTGTAGAAGTCTGCGTGAATAATTTTGTCTGTAATTGGGTGGAACTGAATATCCTGAAGAACAGCCGGAATAGTTTGTCCGTCAACCTCAATAGATACCGTGTGTGCTTCAGGAGTATATACCAAACCTTTGAACGCTTTCTCTTCTGCAGAGAAGTTCAATGGCTCACCACCTCCGTAAACAACACAAGGAACTAATTCAGCATCACGTAAAGCTTTTGTAGACTTTTTGCCCACGCTTTCTCTTTTTGTACCTTGAATTGTAATAGATTTCATTTATAAAAAATTTAAAAAATTGTTTTCAATTTAATTTGCAACAAATTAATTATCAATTAGATAACAAACTTACTACTGATTGATTGATGCTCGTGCACCATCTTCATCACATCTGCAAATAATGGGGCGCAAGATAGCACTTTTATTTTAGATGACAAATTAGTTTTTACAGGAATTGAGTCAGTTACAATAACTTCCAATAATTTTGAGTTCTCAATATTGTCGTAAGCCTTTCCTGAAAGCACTCCGTGAGTAGCCATTGCTCTTACAGATTTTGCTCCTTTTTCCATCAATATATCTGCAGCTTTGCAAAGTGTACCCGCAGTATCGATCATATCGTCGATAAGAATAACGTTTTTCCCTTCAACATCCCCGATAAGGAACATTTCTTCTACAACGTTTGCTTTTTTTCTTTCTTTGTAAGCAATTACAACATCAGCGCCAATGTGACCTGCATAATTTTTCGCTCTTTTCGCACCTCCCATATCCGGAGAAGCAATGGTAAGATTATCAAGGTTAAGATTTTTGATGTAATCAACGAAAATAGTAGAAGCATACAAATGATCCACAGGAATTTCGAAGAATCCCTGAATCTGATCTGCATGCAAATCCATCGTCATTACTCTTGTAGCACCTGCAGCGGTTAAAAGATTTGCAACCAGTTTAGCCCCGATTGGTGCTCTTGGCTTGTCTTTTCTGTCTTGTCTTGCCAAACCGAAATATGGAAGTACGACAGTAATACTTTTTGCAGAAGCTCTTTTCGAAGCGTCAATCATTAGAAGCAACTCTAAAAGATTGTCTGCAGGCGGGAATGTCGACCCGATAAGGAAAACTCTTCCTCCTCTTACAGATTCGTCTAAAACAGGTTCAAACTCTCCGTCGCTAAACTCCTGAAAGTTGATTTTCCCTAATTCTTTCCCATAATGTTGGGCAATTTTTTCTGCAAGATCCTTACTCGTTCTTGTAGAAAACAGATAACTTAACTGATCGGCCATTTTTACTTTTTAAAGATTTTGCAAATTTAAAAAAAAACCACAAGAATCAATCCTGTGGTTTCTAAGTTTTTATATTTCCTGAATATTAAGGGAATGTCACCCCTGAATATTTATTCGGATCTACTTGTGGTAAAGTAGATTTGTATTTCGCATTAATTGATTTGATAAATTCATTCGCAACAATAGCATAACCTCTACCCGTAAGATGAACTCCGTCTAAAGAGAATGTTCCTCCGGTTACGAAAGTAGCAGTATACTTCACACCATTCCACGAAATTCCTGATTTAGAATTCAATTCTGTCATTTTAGCATTCATATCAACAAAAGCAAGCCCTTTTGATTCCGCCAAACTTTTGATTGTTGCGTTATAAGAAGTAGTAGCTGTTATAACTTTTGCCGCTTCAGCTTCCGTTAGCACCAATTTATCTTCCAAAGGAACTGAAGTACCTCCACCAGCTTGAGGCGTAAGCACTGCACTTGCCGTTAGTAAGATATAATCTTTTGCTGTCGTTTGTCTGTACTTTGGTAATCCAGGAACCGTTGACAAATCTTTATCTGCAATAACAGCTCCGTTGGCTACAGTTCCTGCCGTGAATTTGATCAGTCTTTTCTGATATTCCGCATCGTTGATTGCTCCTAAAGATTTAGCCTGCGCCAACCCTGCATTATAAGCAGCATACCCTCCATTTAACTGAGCAACTTGCGCATCCGTAAGATTTGTAAGCGGCATTGCCGGAACTCTTGTGAAAAACGGAACGCTTGTTACGTTAGGAATATTTGCTACGATCCCTTTTCTGGTAGTTCCGGAAGGGAAAACCGTGTTGACTAAAGCAGTATAAGTATTTGTAAAACCTACTCCTACAGCTCCGTCTACCGGAGTAATAGGATTTGAACCGTCTCCTCCTGTTGTTGCATATCCTAATACATCATTATTCCCGATCCATAAAGAAACAAAAGTAGGATTCTGAGCCAGAGCGTCACCAACAACCGAAGCTGTAGTAGACGAAGCAAATCGTACAAAGTAAGGATTCGCAAGACCTAGAGAAAGACCAGCAGGATTACCATATCCGGGCGCAAGTAAATGAGAGGTTTTAGCTCCGGGTACACCCATGTTTTGATATGGCCCACCTGATTTGACATCGTCTAAGGCCGCAGCAGGCGCATTTGCAACGGGGCTTAATGCTCCGTTAACCATTTTCAATTCAAGTTTCCCTGGAAATCCCGGCAAACCAATAAATCCGCCAACGTTATTTGACATTAATGGCTGCTTAAATTCTCCACCTCCTGCAAGTTTCATCTGCATAGCGATCATACTTGGAAAAGATTCATTTTGTCCACCTGAATAAAGTGTACCATCTCTGTAGCCCGAAGTAAGCGAATTTCCCAAAGAAATAAATTTCGAGAAATCTGCCTCACCTTTCGTTACGACTATATCCTGTACATCAGTATCAAAATCTGTTTCGCAGCTTGTTGTAAAAAGAAGTGCAGAAACAGCGATTGTAGATATTATTATTTTTTTCATAATTTAAATTTAAAAAGCATTATACGATAAACCAAGACCAAAATAGAACGCTTTTGCTTTCGCTTGGCCGTAGAATCCTAAATAGTCATTTTTCACATCTCTGCTTTGTGGCATTACGTAACCACCTGCAACATCAACTCCGAATTTATTAAACTTAAAGCCTAAACCTCCTGTTAAAACAAAAGAATCGAAAGAAGGCGTCTCAGGAATAAAGTCTTCATCAGAATATGGAGATTCATCATAATAAGCTCCCAAACGACCAAAAATCATATTACTGAACGCATACTGAGTTCCCAATCTTACCGTTTTTGAATTTTTAAAATTCTTTGGCGCAACCAAAACCGTAGGATCTGCCTGATTTCCAATCGGAGCATTAGCAAAATCTAAAGTCAACTGACTGTATCTTTCCCAACCATGATAGTTAAAATCGGCAGAAATTAGCCATTTTGGTGTTACCTTATAGGTCATACCGATTGTATATTCTTCAACTAAAGGTAAAGTTGCTGTAAACGCATCCTGTCCGTTTGCATTCAGACCTAAAAGTCCGTTTACCGTAGTCTGAGCAGGAACTCTGAAAGTTGCAGTTCCTTTTTTAGCTTTCATATCAACCGGTGAACGATATGCAATACTCAGATCAAATTTAGGATCCGGTCGGAAATAGAAACCAAAACCATAACCATGACCTGTTGCTTTATCATCATTAATATTAACCGTTCCTCCAAATTGAGTTACCGCTTTATCCCAGTCTACTTTTCCGGTAGCATAAATATAACTTGCTCCGAAAGACAACCAGTCTGCCATTTTCACGGAAACCATCGGCTGGAAATAAAAGCTTTTTAGCTCAAGCTTCTGCACCATTTCTCTTCCTTCCCAATCGTATGGATATTGAATTGTACTTCCGAAAGGCGTAGAAAAACTAAAACCAATTGATAATTTATCAATCGGCTTGTAGGCAATCGCCGCATAAATCGGGGTACCGATAGGATTATCTGTTTCTGTACTGTTTAAAGTGTTTAGATTCTGAAAAGTAACTTTATTACTTGCTCCGAAGCCTCCTGCAACAACACTCAGTTTAGAAGGAATGAATGACATACCTGCCGGATTAAAGAATGCAACACTCGCATCTTCAGCATGAGCACTGGTGTGCGCCATTGCCAATTGCTTCACCCCCTGCAAAGAAACTCTAAAGCCTCCTGCGTAAGACAAAACTCCAGCCAATAAAGCAGTTGATACTAATATTTTTTTCATAGACTATTATTATATACCCAAATATAAAATTATTTTAGATACACCTGTTAATAAATCTTAATATTTTAAACTAAGCGCCAAAAGAAAACTATGTTTAAAATAACATTCAATACATAAAATACAATATCTTTTTGAATTACAAACAATTAAACATCAAAAAATCACACATTAATGATGATGTTTAATATTAAACAAATTCAAAAATTAATATTTAGTACATTTGGAATTGTATAAAGATAAAAATCAATAAATTTGCAAGATTAAACAAATTATAATATGAGTTGTGGATGTAAAACATCCGGCGATTCTGCACATTCTTGCGGAACTAAATCTGCGAATGGCTGTGAAAGTGTAAATACCTGCGGTAATAGTTATAAATTAAGTGTTTTCGATTGGCTGTCTGACGTACAAAATCCTGCGCAAACCAGGTGTGATTTTGTAGAAGTTAGATTTAAAAATGACAGAAAATCGTTTTTTAAGAATGTCAATAACATTCCTTTACATATAGGTAGCGTAGTAACAGTAGAATCGAGTCCGGGACATGATGTAGGCGTAGTAAGCCTCACAGGGGAATTGGTAAAAATTCAGATGAAGAAGAAAAGATCTTCAGAAGACAATGCCCTCAAAATATATAGATTAGCCAACCAAAAAGATATTGAGGTTTGGCAGGAAGCAAGAAAAAAAGAAGAAAATGTAAAAATTGAGGCTCGAAAAATTTCGCATCGATTAGGTCTTGAAATGAAGATAACCGATGTTGAATATCAAGGTGATTCTTCTAAAGTTACATTTTACTACACTGCCGATAATCGCGTGGATTTCAGAATGTTGATTAAAGAATTTGCGGGAGCTTTCCGTACAAAAATCGACATGAAACAGATTGGCTTCAGACAGGAAGCGGCAAAAGTTGGAGGTATCGGTTCATGCGGAAGAGAACTTTGTTGCTCTACATGGCTTACCGATTTCAGATCGGTAAACACCAATGTTGCAAGATACCAGCAACTAAGCATTAATCCTCAGAAATTAGCCGGACAATGTGGTAAACTGAAATGTTGTCTGAACTACGAATTAGACAGTTATCTTGATGCTTTAAGTCATTTTCCGTCTTCATCAACCGTTCTTGACACCGAAAAAGGTCGGGCGTTTTGTATAAAAATCGATGTTTTCAAAAAGAAAATGTGGTTTGCATATGTTGACAGCTCAATGGCTTGGTACGATTTCGATGTAGATTTGGTTAAAAAACTGATTTCAAAAAATAAAAGAGGTGAAAAAACGTTACCTCTCGAAGATTTGAAACAGCCGGAACTTTCTCTGCAAACTGTAGATTTAATTCAGGAAAACAGTGTTGACCGTTTTGAAAAGAAAAGAGGTTTCAATAAAAACAGAAACCAAAACCAGAATTCAAATCAAAACAGACCTAACAACAATCAAAATCCGGGACAAAAAAAGAACAGACCGGACAGAAACGATAAACCGGAGAGAACTGACAAGGGTGAAAGACAGGACAGACCGATGAGATCTGAAAAACCTCAGAAACCAAATCAGAATAATAATCAGAAACCTCAAAAAGAACAACAGCCAAAACCACAGTTGGAAAAAGTGGAAGCTGTAAATAATGATGCTGAGAAAAAACCTCAAAATCAACAACCCAAAAAGAAGTTCAAAAAGAAATTCCCTCCAAAAAAAGATAACAATGCATAAAATCTCAGGATTTTTTCTCCTTATTTTTTTGGTAAGCTGCAATGCTTCCGAAGAAAATGTTGTGATGAACAATGTTGATAACAAATGGGATAAGAAGACCGAACAAAAATTTAATCTTGAAATTTCGGATCCGCAAAATCCTAAAAATCTTATATTTGTTGTAAGAAATAACAACGAATATCCTTACAGCAATATAAGGTTCATTGTAAATCTTACCGATCCTAAAACCAAAGCCAGGCAAACCGATACATTGAATTATGTTTTGGCAAAACCAAATGGAGAATGGCTGGGAACGGGATTTGGAGAAGTAAAAGAGACTTTATTTCAGTATAAACTGAATTATAAATTTCCTGAAAAAGGCAATTATGAAATTTCTGTTGCTCAGGCAATGAGAAACGATAATCTTCCGGGAATAGAAGATTTAGGAATAAAAGTAGAAACGGCAAAAACCGTAAGTACAAATGGAACAAAATAAGCAAAATACAGGAAACAAGGGAAAAACGTTCCCGCTTCCTCCTAAAAAGAACCAAAAAAGCACAGCCTGGAAGAGGTGGGTGAAATTTATCTGGATTGGTTTCATTGCAGTAGTTTTAGGAATTTCAGGACTTTTCTTTGCAGTTTCCCAAGGTTTTCTTGGCGAAATGCCTGATGTAAAAGAACTTGAAAACCCGGATATTTATGTTGCCTCTGAAATTTATTCTTCGGACGGCGTTCTTTTAGGTAAATTCGAAAAAGAAAAAACTCAGCCGGTTGAATACAAATCGCTCCCTCCATATCTTATTTATGCATTGTATGCAAAAGAAGATGAGCGTTTTAAGGAACATTCTGGCATTGATTTACAATCTGTTGTACGAGCTGTAGCATTTAGAGGAGGAAGAGGCGGTGGATCTACGGTTACCCAACAGTTGGCTAAATTACTTTTCACTGGCAAAAGGTCAGACAATAAAGTAAAAGCGGTTATACAAAAACTAAAAGAATGGGTTGTTGCTGTAAGTCTTGAAAAACGCTATACGAAAGAAGAAATTATTACATTATATTTTAACAAGTTTGATTTTTTATATAATGCTAATGGTGTAGAAATGGCATCAAAAATATATTTCAATAAAACAACTGCAGAACTAACTCTACCAGAAGCTGCAATGTTTGTTGCAATGCTCGAAAATCCAGTTAAAAATAATCCGATGCGTAATCCTGAACGAGCTAAATTCAGAAGAGATGTTGTATTGGAGCAGATGCTTAAAACTGAATATATAGATAAAGAAACTTTTGATAAAGCTGTAGGAACTCCGATTACTTTAGATTATCATCCAATTAAAAATATCACTGATGACTACTCTGCGTATTATAAGTTTTATTTGAAAAAGGAAATAGACACCTATCTTAAAGATTACGAAAAAGAAACAGGTAAACCATTAAATCTTTTTAAAGACGGTTTAAAAATATATGTTACGCTGGATTCTAAAATGCAGAAATATGCCGAGGAGTCTATTAAAGAACACTTAACCGATCTTCAGAAAAGGTTTGATGCAGAACAAAGAGGTAGAAAAAACAGGCCTTTTTATTACCTAAATGATCAACAGGCACACAATGTAATGATGCAGGCCGTAAAAAGAACAGGTCGTTACAAACAGTTGAGTAGAGCCGGAGTTTCTGAAGATTCAATTATGATGGAATTCAGAAAGCCTATAAAAATGTCAAGATTTACATGGGCCGGGGAAGAAGAAGTTGAAATGAGTCCGTGGGATTCTATCAGATACCATAAACAAATTGCACAGGCTGGCTTAATGTCTATGGTTCCCGGAACAGGTGAAATTAAAGCCTGGGTTGGAGGAATTGATTGGCAACACTTCCAATATGATCACATCAAACAAGGAAAAAGACAGGTTGGTTCAACCTTCAAACCTTTCGTTTATGCGACTGCGATTATGAAATTAGGCTTAACACCTTGTTCAACAATCTCAAACGCAAGCTTCAATAAAGGAAGTTACCATGTTCCTGGAAGAGGCGGAATGTTGACATTAAAAGACGCTTTAGCACATTCTCAAAACCCTGTAGCACTAAGACTGGCTGAAATGTCAGGAACGCAAAGTGTTATTCAAACGGCGAGAGACTTAGGGGTTACTGAAGAAATTTCCACAAGTTTACCGATGGCTTTAGGGGCTTCAGATATTACCATTTACGAAATGGTTGGAGCTTACAGCACATTTGCCAACTACGGAAATTACAACAAACCGGAAATGATCTGGAGAATTGAAGACGTAAACGGAAGAGTTATAAAAGAAGTCATTTCTGAACCTAAAGAAGTAATGAACCCTAATTACGCTTACACCATGATTGAATTGATGAAGGGTGTTGCACAATACGGAACTGCATCAGGTGAATTAGGAAGAAAAGGAATATCTAAAGCGGTAGAAATTGCCGGTAAAACGGGAACAACCCAGAATAATTCCGACGGTTGGTTTATGGGAATTGTACCTAAACTTGCAACCGGAGCTTGGGTTGGTTGGGAAGACAGAGCAACACACTTCTGGGGAACCGGTGAAGGACAAGGAGCAAAAATGGCGCTTCCGATCTGGGCAATTTTCATGAAGAAAGTCTGGGCCGATAAAAGCTTAAAAATATCTCCTGACGATAAATTCGTAAAACCTCTCGACTGGAAAGACGGATGCAGTAATCTTCAGGGACTTGGTGGCGGATACGGCGACGACGGCGGGCTTCAGACCATTGATGATCTGAAAAACCCTCGCCCTGCAGAAACAGGACCGAAGAACAATTCCGGTAAGAAAGAAGACAACGTCAATGAACATCTGAACACCAGTGAAGATATTGACTTTAACAAATAAAATTCTTTATAATAATCATAAGACCTTTCAATTACTGAAGGGTCTTTTTTGTTTTCTGTTTTAATATCTTTGAAACATGAATATTGATCAAATTACTCAGCCTTTTATTGACATGTTTCCAGGTGATTTTTCAGGAAATCCAATGCAGAGAAATACGCCTAAAGTTCTTTTTTCGACAGTAAATCCTGTTGGCTTTGACAACCCAAAACTGGTTGCATTTAATCAAAAACTTTCAGAAGAAATAGGATTGGGAAAATTTCAAGAAAGTGACATTAATTTTTTAGCAGCAACAAATTTATCTGAAAAAATAAAGACTTACGCAACGGCTTATGCAGGACATCAGTTCGGAAACTGGGCAGGCCAGTTAGGAGACGGTAGAGCCATTCTCGCCGGAGAAATCACCAATAAAAACGGTAAAAAAAACGAAATTCAATGGAAAGGTGCGGGAGCAACTCCTTATTCCCGTCATGCAGACGGAAGAGCCGTTCTAAGATCTTCTGTTCGGGAATATCTGATGAGTGAAGCAATGCATCATTTAGGAATTCCTACAACCAGAGCTTTGAGTTTAGCATTTACAGGAGAAAATGTGGTTCGCGATATCATGTACAGCGGAAATCCTCAGGAAGAAAAAGGTGCAGTAATCATTAGAACTGCTGAAAGTTTTCTCCGTTTTGGTCATTTTGAACTGATGTCTGCCCAGAAAGAAATTAACACATTAATCGATCTTACCGATTTCACTATTGAAAATTATTTTAAAGATATTAAACCTGAAGGCGAACAAAAATACCAGGCGTTTTTCAGTGAAGTTTGCAAGAGAACAGCCGATTTAATGGTTGAATGGTTCAGAGTTGGATTTGTACATGGGGTGATGAATACCGATAATATGTCTATTTTAGGCTTAACGATTGACTACGGACCGTATTCGATGATGGATGAATATGATCTCAATTTCACACCAAATACCACGGATCTTCCGGGAAGAAGATATGCTTTCGGAAAGCAGGGGCAAATATCGCAATGGAATCTCTGGCAATTGGCAAATGCGCTTTTTCCTTTGATAAAAGATGAAAAATTTCTGGAAGAAACATTAAATAATTATGGTAATTATTTTTGGGAGACACATGACAAAATGCTTTGCAGGAAATTTGGTTTTGATGAGCTAAAGAAAGATGATGAAGAATTTTTTACAAATTGGCAGGCTTTAATGCAGGAGTTACAGTTGGATTACACTTTGTTCTTTAATCAATTGGAAAAGCTTGATGAAAATTCTGATATTAAACATCTTTTTTCATCAGTTTCGTATGGATTTTTAGACGAATCAAAAACTCAAAAACTTGAACATTTTATTTCATCTTACGAGTCGAGATTACGAGAAAATAAAATTTCGAAAAAAGAATCTTTAGATTTAATGAAGAAAACTAATCCTAAATTTATCCTGAGAAACTACCTTTTGTACGAATGTATTGAAGAAATCAACAACGGAAAAACTGAAATGCTCGAAAAACTTACCAAGGCTTTGGAAAATCCATATGAAGAAATATTTCCTGAATTATCTATAAAAAGACCATCAGGATATGATGATGTTTCAGGATGCTCGATGTTGTCTTGTAGTTCATAAATATATCTAACTCACCTTTTCAGGTGGGTTTTTTATTTTACTTTTGCAAAAAATAAATTAGTGTCATTCAAATCTAAATTTTTAAACTTTTTTAAGATCGTTTTTCCGTCTTCATGGGCAGAATTCGGCTTATTTGTACTCTTTATTCTCGCTTACGGAATTTTCGGAACTTATTTAGCACAGCATTACCGCATTATTTTTGATGCAAGAATTCCTTGGGATGGGTATTTTAGTTTCGACAATAAAGCCATCGTTATGAGCGGCGGAAGCTTTGAAAGACACCCACTCTCCTATTATTTTTTCAACTGGATTCGTGAACTGGCATTTTATATTTCAGGCGGAAAAACAGGAAGCAATTTCAGACTAACATTGGCTTGGCTGAGCAACATCACAATCAGTTTAAGTTTAATTCAGATTTTTAAATATTTAAAAAATATTATTCAGCTTCCTTTAGGTTTAAATATTCTGATCGTAGCTTTTTTCAGTATTTTTTCAACGAATATTTTGCTTTCTTTCACTCCGGAAACGTATACTTACACTCTATTTTTATTGGTTTTATTTAATTATTATACCGCAATAAAATTTAAAAAAGATCAAAAAATAGCCGGTTCAGCTTTAGTGTTAGCAGGAATTACCGTTGGTGGATTAACGGTTACCAATATTGTTAAAGTTTTTATTCCCATCGCGTTTGAAAAAGGCCTTTTTAAAAGCTGGAAAAAATTTGGGAATGCCGTTTTCAGAGTTTCACTTACCTGCGTGGCTTTTATTGCGCTTTATCTTTACAGAATTGATTTTAAATACTCAAATATTCTGTCAAAATCAGGCGAACAATACGAGAAATTCTCTAATGTAAAATCTACTCCGACATGGGATATGATTTACTCTTACTTTTTTGGTGGCAGTATTCTTTTCCCAAGTTTCTTTATCCGTGAAAAGCACAATATGAAAGGTTTTTATTACAAAGCACTTTTCATGGATGTTTACACTTCAATCGTTCCTTATATTTTTATAGGATTACTTTTAATTTTAATATTCTGGAGCTATTTCAGAAATTTTAAAAACAAGCTTGCTCAGATTGTAATGCTTTCTATGTTTGTTGACATTTTAATTCATTGTGTTTTGAGATTCGGGCTTCACACGTCATACATTTATGGCGGTCATTTTGTTTTTGCATTTCCGATTATGTTGGGCTGGCTGTTTTTTTCTTACCGAAATTCTCCGAAGATGGTATCTTTATTAACAGTTTTACTTGCTATAATGTTCACTTTCTTGCTTTTCAATAATTATGTAAGAATGTGGGAATTTTATGATTTTGTAAATCAATATTACAGATAAAAAAGAGGCTGTCTCAAAAGGGCAGTCTTTTTTCGTGTTGAGTTGAAAAAAAAATCTTTTTTCAGGTTTTATTTTTTGAAAAATATAATTTTTTGAAAAACTCGAAGAATAAAATTGAAAAATCCAAT